>JAXDDP010000189.1:0-12468 GCA_034676785.1 Anaerolineae bacterium
AGGTAGGTGCCATTGGAGCTTCCCAGATCTGTAATGTGGCACACACCGGCCTGGCACGTGATGACAGCGTGCTGCCGCGAGACTCGCTGGTCGTTGATCACGATGTCGTTTCCTGGCTGACGACCGATCGTGGAGGACGGGGTCAGAACGACGTCGGTCTGTGTGTTATCTGGTCCGGTGATCTGGAGCCTTAGGTTCGGATCTGGCATCGCGGCGTCCCCCTGTTTCTTCCTAGACGAGTTCGACGCTGTGCAGGCCTGAGGCGACAACACCGTGAGCAATCACGTCGATCGATTCTACCGGATCGCTCTCTGCTGATCCACCAGGCCGCACGCTGACCATGCGTACCCCGCGGATGAACTGGACGTCGGGCATTCCCTGAAGGCATTGGTAGACGTCAGAGACAAACAAGGGGCGCCCGAAAGGCCAACCCTTGCCGTCGCTGCCGCCGGTGAGGGGGTTGAGGTACCGGTAAAGGCGGCGTAGTGTCTCAGCCTCGACTGTGGCTGGCGCGACGCCCGGCGCGGCGCGCAGTTGCACCTGGCACGCGACCCAGTGGTAGGCCGGCGGGCGAATGTCCAGCCGCGTTGTCAGCAAGCGGCGCTCATCGAGATAGGCTGTGAGTTTCGACACGTCGTCCGGGTTGAGTTCGAGCTGTTCTGGCCTGAGATACCCCTCGGGATCGGGGATCCTGGGGATGACGAGCACGTAGACCTGACCTGGAGCGACACGACCGGCCTCGGCGGGCCGCGGCTGCAGGCATTTGACACGGCCAATCGCCGCCGGGAGCGCCTGCATGGCGAGGAACTCGTAGTCCGACTCGGTGACAGCGCGTTCGCGCGAGCGCAGGAGCGCCGGAACTCGCATCATCGCAGAGTCCAGCGACTCGGCGTCGAGGCCGCCCCAGGCAGCATGGCGGTTGGCGACCCTGGCAACATAGGGGATCGCGGTTTTCAGCGTGTTTAGTACACCCGCCTGGACGTTGCCTTCCTGACCGCCACCGTAGCGATATCCGGCGAGGATCAGGTTGGCATGACGGGGTGGGATGGCCCCGTAGAGTCTGATCGTGCCGTCGGGCTGGCGCACGGCAGGCCCCAGCCGGATGTCGCCCGTGACGCTATCCAGGGTGTAATGTTTGCTCGTTCCATCGGACACGGAGAAGTCCGGCACCTCGCTCCAGAGCTCGACAGGGTGTCCCTCGACCTGGACGATGAGCTGTTCACCCGGTTGGCGTGCCAGGATCGGTGTGCGCTGGAGTCTGAAGTGCTGTCCTGGCGTGCCGTCACTCTGTCCGAGGAACTCGTTATGGATCATCTGGGCGTGAGCGGCCCAGGTGGTGCCGCCCCAGGTGGCCAGCTTGACCTTGCGGAGCACCGGCGTCTTTTCGTAGGGCTGCATACCTTCGCGTTGCTCGCGAGGGCTGATCTCCTTGATGCGCACCCGTATCCAGTAGTGGTTGCCCTTGCCGAAATCCGCTCTGTCCATCGCGGGAAGGTGGACCGTGACGCGCCCGCCCGTGTTCATACTGCGCGTCGTGTCGCTTTCTACATCACAGCTTGCCCACCGCGCGCCATCGGTGCCGGTCGATGCTTCCCAGACGTAGGGTGGCAATGTGGGGTCGACTCCGGCGCCACCAGCAGAGTCGAAGTCGAAGTCGAAGCCGAGTACGTGGTGGCTCAGGTCGTTATCGAACCCGAAGATCAGGGCATCGTCCACCTGAGGTAGGGTCGAGAAGACCTCAAATCCCCCGAAACCTGCTTCGAGGCGGCGGATGTTCTGCTCGCGGTACGTTGCCTCAGCCTGCGCAGCACCACGCGCTCGCACTCTGGACACAACGCTGTTCAGCACGGGAGGATCGATGCGCAGATCCGTCTCGGTTGTGAACACAATGGATGGTTGCGTCTCCGTCTGCGTGCTGGCGACCTCGGTACCAGCCGGGATGACGATCGGCATCTGCTGGGGCTGGGAGAGCCAGAAGGTGACCGGTGCTCGGGCGGAGACGGGCTGCTGCAGGGAGATTCCCAGCATTTCCATGAATGCGACCTTGTGAAGATCGGGAACCTGGTTCAGCCGGTACAGCAGGATATCCGTCATCCATGCGAAGAGCTCGATCAGCGTGATGCCCGGATCGCTGACGTTGTGGTCGGTCCACTCCTTGCTGTAGTGGGGGATGCGTTTCTTGGCCTCATCGACAATATCCTGGAACTGACGGTCGTCCAACTTGGGTCTGGGTAGTGCCATGCTGGCCTCCAGTGCTGTGCGGTCCGCTATAAGGCGTACCGCTATTCCTCAGGAATCAGGTAGTATGGGTACACGAGGCTACGCTGGTCGTGCGTCGCTTTCACTTCGTACTGGATCTCGATGATCAGGCGACTGGTCTCCTCCGTGTCAGGGTGGACGTCGATCCGGGTCACCCGGATCCGTGGCTCCCACATCCCCAGTGCCTCCTCCACATAGCGTCGCGCGCGGGCTGCTGTGTGGCTGTTGTTGGGTGCGAACACCAGATCGTGAAGCCTACACCCGAACGTAGGACGCATCACGCGCTCACCAGGTGAGGTTGCCAGTATAACCCGGATTGCCTGATCGATCTCGTTGCGCTCGTGGGTCAGGGCGATCCCCCCCTGAGGCCCTATTGCAATCGGGAAGGCCCAGCCTCGCCCGACAATTTCATCTGGCATGGTCTCTAGCCTCCTATCAGCACCGTTCCAACGGCGATGATCTGTGCTGCGGAGTTCGGAACGGGATCGGCACAGGTCTGGGCCATGTCGCCCGCCCGCGCGGCAGGTTGCCCCCCGATGAACACTGTGCTACTTCCGCGCATGATCGTCGCCCGGTTGGTCGGGGGGATCTGGAATGTCGTTCCTGGTGGCGTCGGTATGTGCGGAGGCATATTGGTTGCCGTGCTGCTGACCGTGGCTGCGGGCATGCCCATTATCTTGACGGTTGGCGAGAGGTTGCCGTCAATCATCCCTGCGAAAGGATGGGGCAGGGGCGTCGGAACGGGCCCACCTGGTGATGGCACCATGACGATGTGCATGTCGATGGCGGTAATCTGATCGCCCTGCTTTGCTGCAGGCTGTCCCATAGGAATGCTCCTGTAAGTTGGTTCGTAGTCACCGATTCATCGGTTTTGTGACCGCCTGCTGAGGCGCCGGAACGACTGAAGTCGCACCTGCTAACCCCAAACATCAGCTTAACTAAGCCCTAATTCAGGTTGATGACGGCTCCTTTGATGTTCATCTGCCCACCGGCCTGCAGGTCCATGTTGGCACCGGATTCGATCTTAAGGCTGCCGTTGGCCTTGACGGCGATTTCGTTGCCCTCGAGCGTGATCTTGCTGCCATTGTCGGCGAACGTCAGGGTGAGGCCCCCGCTGCTGGTGACCTTGATCTCGCTGTTGGCGTCGTCAAGGGTCACCGTATGCCCGCCCTTCGTGACGATCTCGATCTTGTTGTCGCTGGTGTCGTAGACGGTGATGTGGTGGCCCGTGCGCGAGTGCCAGGAGCGCACCAGGGGTCGTTCGACACCGCTGCCAGGGACAGGCGGAGGCGGGGCATCGCGCCCGTTCCACAGGCCTCCAATAACGAAGGGGCGCCGGATGTCGCCCTGTTCAAAGACCACCAGGACCTCGTCATCGACGTCGGGTATGGCGAAGAGACCCGCCTCAGGGCCAGCGCCTACACCCACTACACGAGCCCAGTCGCTCTCAGCATTATCGGCCATCCAGGGAAGTTTGACCTTGACGCGGCCCCAGTGCTCAGGATCGTCCGTATTGGTCACGATGCCGATCATCGCGCCCGGCAGGCGCTCCTGAACGTAGCGCAGGCCTATGTTCTCGACCACGAGCCCGGTGCGCGCTCCACGGACGCTGAAGGCTGTACGCAGTCCCTCAGCGCTGTACATGTGATGGGCATTGGTCACCAGATAGGACCCGCTGAAGCGCTGCCCGAGTGCCTCAAGCTTGATCTGCTTGCCCGCGCGGACATCGGGCCGGCGCAGGGCGAGTCCCTCGGCCTGAACGAACGCGCCGCTCAGTTCATTCAGCCGGGCCTCGGCGAGGATATTGGCCTCGGCTTGGCTCACGGCGCTCTGGTCGAGATAGATGCGCTTGGCGGTGCCGAATGACTGCGCCCACGCCGCACCGTCCTTGGGCTCGTCGATATCGGGGTAGAGGGCACCTTCCTGGGCGCGCCCGACGATGGCAGCTTTGTCTTTGACCGACCACGCCCGAACGACCACCTCATCCACCTGCTCAGCCAGGGTCATCCGCGGCGAGAAAGAAAGCAGGTCCGCGCCCCATGTCAACGTCACGGCGGGGGCCTGCGTCGATGGCTTCCTGAAAATGAGTTTGCCCTCATCGACATAGCACTCGTAACCAATACGCCAGGCACGCTCCTGGATGAAGGAAAGATCGGACTGGTTGTGCTGCAAGACGTGGTCATAGACCGTGGTTGTCGGGTCGACCTCGGCCTGGAGCCCGGCTGCCTGGGCGACTGCCTGCGCCAGGTCGCTGTCTTTCGCGTTGAGATGGGCCTCCGTCTTCTGGTCGCGGTAGAGGCGGTGGGATTTGTCGTAGCCGCGCACGACCAGGCTCGCGATCATGCCTTCCTGGAACTCGGGTTCGAGTGCCGTAATCTCACCCTTCATCAGGGGAATCCACTGCCCATCTTCCTTCTGTGCGGAGATCTCGACCTCCTTGGTGAGGTCGAAGGGCCCTTCATCGATGAGCGAGAAGTTCGGGTCCTGGAGACGAACCACGAACATGCCGGGGAGATAGGCGTGCTGATCCACATCCACGGTGAGGACGTGGCCCATCACTTCGGGATCGATGTCGGTCCCAGATATCTTGAGCGCGATCTGACTGGCCAGAGGTGACGATGTGGGCATAGGTCGGGTCCGATCACTCCGATGGGATGATGAGCTGTTGGCCCGCGCGGAGGGCCAGCGGATCGTCGAGATGGTTGTAGTCGGCAACTACACGCCATCGCGAAGCATCACCGTACACAGCATAGGCGATTGTGTCGATTCGATCACCGGCAGTCACCCGCCAGACGCGTTCAATGTCGCCGCCGCCCGAGGTCGGGTTCTGGCGCGGGTAGTCCTCCAGGTCTTTGTGCTGGGTGAAGGTAACCTCGATGCTGGCCCGGACGGGGGTACCATCGGGCTTGAAGAGCGTGAACTTCTGCGTCATCGCCGTGATGACGGCGACGAAGCGAAAGACGCCCCACTCGAAGGCCACCTCGGGCGGGGGAACCTTGCGCGTCCGGTTACCCTCCTTGCGCGTCTTCGACTCCATCAGCTTCCAGAGCCTGTTAGTGGTCAGGCTGACGTCTTCGTCGCTCTCATAGGTGTCGAAGACCAGGTTCAGCTTCAGCGTCTGCGGCCCTGCCTTCTCGAACTCGAAGCTGGGCACGTCAGAGCGATTCTGCCGCTCCTCTTTGTAGGTGTTGGTCTTTGTGACGGTGTATTCGAACGGGTTGAACATACAGTTGACGGAGACACCGCCCCCCTTCTCCTCGCCGGCATCGTCGACTTCGTAGATGCGGGCGGCCTGCAGATTGCTGCGTGTGTTGGGCATAGCGGTCTCCTATGGTCCTCAGTGCCAGGGCGAGCGCTCACGCTCCACGCTCAGACGGCGCTTGATCTCGCCGTAGACGCGGCGCGCCAACTCGGCAACATCGATGCCGGGCGCTGCCTCACCCTCGGGTGCTTGTGCGCCCGTGTCGGCAGGGGACACCGATGGACCGGTCACTTCGGAGGGAGGTGCTGTGACCGGCCTGGCGGTGCTTGCAACAGGCGCCAGAGTTCGCTGGATCAGGGGAGCCCCGGCCGTGGCCACTGCCCCGTTGTGTGCCTCCGGTGTTTGCGCGCGCGTGGTCACTCGGGGTTCCCTGGATGTGTCTCCCGCGGGTTCATTCGCACGCCGCTGCGTGACTGGCGTGGTGTCTGCAATGCCTGTTGTGTTGCGGGTCTCCTCGCCGGCGCGCCCATCGTGGCGAGAAGGCTGGTCGGGGCCGGGCAACGGAGGGCCGTCGGAATCACCGCTCGGAATCGGCTCAGGGTGGGTGAGGGCCGCCGGAGCGGGGCCGTCGGAACGGCTTTGCTCGCGGTCCTCGAGTCGGGGGGCGGGCCGTGCCATACCGGGAACCGGTTCGTCGATCAGGCCCCAAAGATCAGAGGGCAGCGGGCCAATGGCCGTCTGGACCATGGATGGTTCAGGAGCCGTGGCGGGCGTTGCTGTGGATGCCCGTGGTGCCGTGGGACGCTGTGCTGGGGGTCTGGGCCGTCGTGGCGATAGGACCTCAATTGTCGACTGCGTTGGGCCACCGGCTGCCACACGGTCGAGAAGCTGACGCACAGACTCGGACCGGGCCTCTGGACTCTGGTCATTCGTCGAAATGACCATGGGTGGCGCCTCGGAAGGTGGCACCTGGTGCAGCGCCTCGACAGGCTGCGTCGCCGGGCGGCGGGCTTGGATGACGGTGCCGACGGCCGCGGGTATAGCCTGGGTGGGCGACACATCCGAGAGCGCCGTCTGTGAGAACGTGTCTTCAGACGGCTCGTGTGCCTCCGGGGGCCGCATCCCAATACGCTCAACGTCCCAGACCTGCTCGAGGGGCTGTGGGAAGGACTCAAGACCTGGTGCTAACGAGGGCGTGAGCGGTCGCGATTGCCCGACCAGGTCCGCTTCGGCTGTAGGTGTGCGGTGGGCAGCGTTGCGGCCCGTCGTTGCCGGGAGGTCGCGTGCGTCGATCTGCGTGGTGGGCGTCCCGGCATCGGCGGCGTCGGTACGGCTGGGCTGAAAAACCGGAGCCGCCGGCGGAAAGACTTCCTCCGTTGCGCGCTCGGGTGGAGGTCCGCCGGGCAGCTCAGGTACTGACTCCATAGGCGGGACTTCACCCGGTAGGGGAAACGGCGGCAAAGGCGTGTTAGCCTGTTGGGAAATGGTGCCTGGCGGGCCCTCTGGGGAGGAGCTGCCGGCGGTCTGGTGGCGCTCAAAGATCGTCCTCAGGCGTCGCCAGACATCGTCCGTGATGGCGGAAGAGGTGTCGGTCGATTCGACTGATGGTATGGGAGGGAGCGGAGCGGAGGACTCGTCCGCGGTTCGAGGAGTCGCTAGAGCCTGGGTTGGCTCACCAGGCGTGACTTGTGAAGGCTGGGCCACTGGAGAACGCGCGCCGCTCGGAAGCGCACCGCTTCCGAGCGGCGGGATTGGAAGCAGGGAGGGCGTGGTGAGCCTCGCCGGCGCCGACTGCGGCATGCTCTGGACAGGGCCCTGGGTTGTGGTCACACGCTCATTTTCGGGTCCGAGGATCGCTGCACCGAGTTCCTGGTCCGGTGGCACGGGCGACGGGAATGGCTCACCCGTCAATGTGTTGTCCGGAAGGGGAATCGGGACAGCTGCAACAACCGTCTGCGGGTCGAGGGCTCTGCGGGCGATAGGCGTGGCTGGACCTGCAGCGGGTGGCGTGGCGCGGAACAGCGTCGCCATGCTGCGGTGCCGTGTGACACGGCGGATCAGATGGTTGCTGATCCCGAGCCTCGATCCGAATGCCATCAGTTCGCTCTATCCTTGTCTGTACGTTCTACAATGGGCGCACGGTGTGCGCGTGTCGGGCCCGGCGATCGGAACCGGCGGTCGGAACCGGCGGCCGGAACCGGCGGTCGGAACCGGCGGCTACTCGTATGAAGCTGTTACCTCGCCACAGGCGAGCTCGAGTGTCTGAATCGCGATCGTGCTGGCGTCGGACTGGAGCTGCGGGCCGGTCCACCGGGTCGGGAAGGCATCGTTGATGTGCCAGATCATCACCGGCTCTTTCTCTGCATTCAGCAGGGACACCGTGAGGTTTTTGCGCGTTGGCGTACCTGCCATGCTTTCGAGGAACCAGTCGATAAGGCTGCTCTTGCCCACACCGTTCATCAAGCTGAGTTTGGCCTGCTTTCGCTGTGCTGGAAGCTGATGCACAGAGGTGTTCAGCCCCCCTTCCTTGATGGGCTCGACATCGAGCTCGATGGTGGGCAGTGTGCACTGCGTGAACGCAGCCTGTCCCTCTCCGTCGATCGAGACGACAAAGCGGAAAGCCGCGTTGGCTGCCGCCCGTATCTGGTCCTCAGACACTTCGATCTCCCCTTCTGAACACTGACGCTGCGGCATCGAAGTGCCGGGGCCGCTGACGCTCGCGTTCGATCGCCAGGTCCTGTGTTAGCATGGCATAGACCCTATCGGCAACCTGGCGGACCAGGTCATCAGACACCGGGCGAGTGCCGCGGTGGTCGCCGCGGCTCTGCTCCGGGTCCGCAGACGATTCCGCAGGTGTAGTTGGGTCAGGCATAGGCCCTCCAATTGCGTCGCTAGACAGCCCAGTCACTTGCAGTCACGCATAGCACCTTCGAGGCACAGATTGCGGCCTCACTCCTGTGCGAAGGGTAGTTCGACCTTGAGATGGAGCTCCGAGCCACAGTGCGGGCACGTCGCTCGGGTAAGCATGCCGTCGTAGCTGTTCAGGCGCAGGTATACATCCTCCAGATAGGCCAGGTCCGCAGCAAAGAGCTGCTCGATGATGCGGGGGGTGACCTCGAGAAGGTGCCCCAGCCGGGTGACAACCCGGCTGAGGAGCACGATCGGCAGGTAGGCCTCGTTGGCCTGGACGCGCGGATGCGCGACGGACTCGACCTCGTCGAGGGCAGTGGCTAGTCGCATCCGCCCAGACCGGTGGGTCTGGCCCGACTCATCCACAAAGCCCCGCGGCAACAGAAACTCAACTTCGGTCTGCAGGTTCATAGCTCCTCAAAGCGGCATCGAACTGCCGAACACGTCTATGCCGTAGCTCTATGCTTCTAGACCTTCACCCGGCTGATGTACTCGTGGGCGAGGGTGAGCTCCTCGATGCCGATCTCGTTGCTATCCGCCTTAGGCTGGGGCCCGGTGACTTTCACAGGCCAGGCCCGCTTGAACTCCCACCGGGCGACCGGATTCAGTTGGTGGTCGAACATCGTAATCGAGCCGTCGTGACGGGCATCGTCGACTTTGCCGTCTTCCACCATCTTTCGCCAGTCCCAGATATCCATATTGCTGGTGATACCGCGCTTCAGGGTGATATTCTCCCACTTCAGCCGGCCCGGGATCTTCATCACCAACTCCTGGCCCTGTTCGGTGATCACATTGTGCTCGATCACTTCGTGTTCCGATCCAAGTCCAGAGCACTCGGTGAAGAAGCCCTTGACCACATTCTGGACCTCAATCGAGAAATGAAACCCCACAAGGGGATCTTCATGCTCAGCCATTGCGCTCTCCTTTTCGCTCAGGTAAGGGACCCCTTAAGGGGTGGTCAGGCTTCGGCGTTTGCGCCAGCCCACTGACTGATGCGGAAGATCACGAACTCCGCGGGCTTCACCGGGGCCATACCGACCTCGATGATGAGCTGGCCCAGATCGCGGATCTCCGGTGGGTTGAGTTCATCATCACATTTGACGTAGAAAGCCTCGTCGGGGGTACTTCCGAACAGGGCTCCGCCCAGCCAGAGGGTCCGCAGGAACGACGTGACATCACGCCTCACCCGCGCCCACAGCATGCGATCATTGGGTTCAAAGACGACCCATTGCAGGCCAACGTCGAGCGAGGCCTCAGCCATGATGAAGAGCCGCCGAACGTTGACATAGCGCCACGAGCCATCGCTGCTCAGTGTGCGACCGCCCCAGACACGGATCCCGCGACCGGGGAAGGTGCGGATGCAGTTGACGCCGATGGGGTTGAGGGTGTCCTGTTCGCCCTTGCTCAGCCTTAGCTCCAGGTCAATGGCGCCGCGCACGACCTCGTTGGCGGGGGCTTTGTGTACGCCGCGCTCAGAGTCGGTGCGGTTGTAGATGCCGGCCATATGGCCACCGGGCGGGATCAGCTTGCTGGTGCTGCCGCCGCCGCTCAAGTCGGCGACACGGATCCAGGGGTAGTAGAGCGCGGCAAAGGAGGTATCAAAGTTGACCGCGAGGCGCCACTCCTGTGCTTGCTGGGCGCTAAGGCCCGGCGGAGTGTCGAGGATCGCGAAGCGGTACTTGAGCGACTCGCAGTGCGCGATCATAGCGGTCTGGATCATCTTGACCCGATCCTTGGCGGCGTCGGAGCCATCATAGCCGGCCATGACGTCGGGAGCGACCAGAAGACGAACCTCTTCGATGGCCTCCAGACCTGCCATCCCTGTCCGACTAGCGGCGTCGCCAATGAAGTCATCGGCCGTCAGGGGTGGGATGCCACCGCCGCTCAGCGGGTAGACGCCATCCGCAGGCAGGGCCGTTGCAGAGCCAACCTCGGTGATGTCGACCGCGGAGAACCCGGCATCTCCCACGTAGTTGGGCTCACCTTTCTTCATCGTAAGGTCAGCCTTGGCCTCACCTCCAACGCTGACGGAGAAGGTCTCGCCTTCCCCTGCCTTGACGGTGACGGCGAGGCTGGTAGGGCCACCGGCTTTGGCAACCGCCTTGAAGCTGTGGCCGCGGCCCTTCGAGGGTATTGTGGCTGACGCTGATGCCGATGCCTGGCCGCCCTCTTTGAGTGCTCGGAGGCTGACGACATAGCACGGACCGCCGCCGTTGGCGAAGTAACCATATACGGCGTCAGGCAGATAGGCGCCGGGGGTGAAGTCGCCGAAGATGCTGACAAATTGGGTCCAGCTCGTTACGAGCGTGGGCTTGTTCAGCACCGCCTCGGCGACGACGCGCTGACCGGTACTCGGGTCGATCCGCTTGATTGAGGCTTCGGCTGTGATGCCAACAAAAGCGGCCATTGAGGTTCCGGCAGCCTCAATGGGTTTGGTCCCGCGGTCGACTTCTTCGATGTAGACACCAGGAGACTTGTACTCAGGCATCGTCGTCACTCCTTTCATGGTGACTTAACGGCATCAGACTGGTGGATGCGGGCGAGACGCCCGCGGTCCGAAAGAGAGGCGGGTCTTTCCTTGGGATGTCACACCTCCATATCGTAGTCTCCGGTCGGGGCCGGAACCGAGATCTGGCGTTGCTTGGGTTTGCCTTCTGACGTCCAGGCGATGAGCGTGTATTCGCCGGGCGGCATGCTCCCCAGGGTGAACCGGCCTGCGTGATCGGTAGTGGTAGCGTAGCCTGTGCCCCGAATCGCTATGTCGATGTCGGGCAAAGGCTCCGCGGAACTGCTGTCACGCAGGGTACCGGCGATGAGGACGAGATCGGTGCGAGCCGCATCGGGAACGAGACCGATGGTGTCGGGCAGGTGTTGCGCTTGTCCAAAACGAAGGATGCGCGTGCGCACGATCGGGCCGGCGATCTCCTGCCAGGGATCGAGCGCGAGGGTGACGACGTACGAAACGCCCGGACGCATCTCATTATCGAGCACGTTCCAGAGGTCCGAGGGATCCTCCAGAACGTCGTGTTGGGCCAGTCTCGCCTGGATGTAAAAAGGTGGGCTCTGGACGGTCCCCGCGAGGAACCTGGAGGGCAGTGTGGGATAGCGGAAGAGCGTGAGCATACAGCGGGTCAACAGCCGGTGCTCGTCTTCGGGATCGGCAGCCCAGGCCGTGACCAAGTAGGAACAGTCGACACGGAGCGGCGTGCGTTTCATATGCGCGGTGGGTTCGCGCGCCCCTGTCGGCGCAGACGGCGCGCGTTCCCATTGGTGCTGTCGCAGGACGTTGTTCTCACGGACGTCGTAGAGGAAGAGGTTGACGGTCGGCTTGGAGATACGCGAGCTCCAATCGCGCCTGGGCAGGTCGAAGCTGATGTCGAGCTCACCGTTCTTGACAGGTAGCTCGGCAATGAGGAGCTGGCGCAGGGTCTCATCCAAATCTGCGAGCATCCTAAATCCCCAGAAGTTCGCCCAGTTGCCAGCCAATGGTCTGGGTGTAGGCAGGTCGATCGGGGTCGGCCCAGAGGCTAGTGAGGCCTTGATCGGCGGCGGTCATCAGGCTGGCCAGGCCGCCGGAGATCGTGTAATCGCCTTGCTCGTCACCGGTGATTGCCTGTCCCAGTGCACCGACGCCTTCATCCAGGAGGCGTCCCGCGCCGTAGCCAGCGGCACCCGCGCCCAGTACGGCACCAGCACTGCCCAAGGCTGTTGCCGCCCCGGCGCCCGTCAGAAGCCCTGCGCCTCCGCCGGTCAGAGCGGACCCGGCACCGGCTGTGAGTCCCGCGCTGCCACCAGCGGCGAAGAGGCTCGAGCCGAACATGCTCGATATGGTGCCGGCGAGACCTGTGGCGCCGCCAAAGGCACTCATGGCGCCGACGCCGCGCTCGTACCAGGGCTTATCCTCGTCAAGCATATCCCGACCACCCGTATAGAGACCGGCGATGGACGTGAGACCGCCGAGGGCTCCGAGGCCAGGAATGCTGGTCATCTGAGGTGCGGAGACACCAGCCAGATTGGCCAGCGGGAGGTTGGCCGTTTCGGCCAGGCCCTGAACTATGCTGCCGCCCGTGCCCAGGATGCCTGAGATGTTTCCCAGG
>JAXDDP010000190.1:0-3878 GCA_034676785.1 Anaerolineae bacterium
CTTGTGGGTGCCCTCCGGCTTGTGGGTGCTCACGGGGCATCAAACGGCGCCCATCGGTTTCCCGAACCCGGCATAGCGCCTACAATCCGCGGCAGGAACCTTGGGCAAATAACCAAGATACTTACCACAAACTATCAGTGGGCCCAACACAGGAGGTCCATCGTCAGTGTTCAGGCCGCTTGCCCCCGAACAGGGAATCCGCGATCAGGCCGTTTTGGGTTCTGGCCGTGGTCGAGTCTGACGTCCATCACCGCCGCTCCATCCGCCTCAAGGGCTTCGACTATGCCTTGGAGGGCCTCTACTTCGTCACGATCTGCACCCAAGGGCACGTGCCTCTGTTCGGCGAGATCGTGGCGGGCCAGGTACGTCTGAACGATGCAGGGCATATGGTGCAGACGGTATGGGAATCTATGCCGGTGCGGTTCCCAACCACGGCGCTCGACGCGTACGTCATCATGCCCGATCACTTCCACGCCCTGATCGCAATCACCAATTCCGCTGTAGGGGCAGGGCTTGTCCCTGCCCTCCGCGTCCCTGCCCTCCCGCTCCCCACGGGCACCCCCGGAGGGCACCCACAAGGGGTGCCCCTACAACCGGAGGCTCGCAGGCCTGCGTTGGGGAATGTGGTCGGCGCGTTCAAGTCGCTGACCACCCGCGCCTATATCGCCGGTGTCCGCGATGCCGGCTGGCCTGCCTTTGACCGCCGGATCTGGCAGCGAAACTACTGGGAACACGTCGTGCGCAACGAGACCGAGCACGAGCGCACGGTAAGCTACATCCTTGACAATCCGTCGCGCTGGCGACCGGACGAGCACACCGATGACGCGTGGCCCGATTTCCCCAACGCGTACGATTCGCCACAGCCATCCGATCCGGCCGCATCCGGAGAGCGCCTGTACAATGCGCAGTCTCGCCTGAACACCACAGGCCCCCGCTGCGAAGGTGCAGCGGGGGCCTGGTGATACACTAAAGTCGGTGCCGGATCAGACCGGTGCAAGCGTGCCGGCGAAGATCTGCCAGGCCAGCGCGGTCTTGGCGACCAGGCTCAGGATGATGTAGACCCGCTCCCCGTAGAGGTAGTCCTTCCACTTCCCGACCTTCTTGTACTGCAGCACCATATTGACGGCGAAGGCGTTGAAGAAGACGAAGATCGTCGGGATGATCGCGTAGACGAACGCCGGGGGCTTGGCATCGCCCGACGAGAGCGCGCTGAAGAAGTAAAGCACGATCACGATCCAGGGGATGATCCCCGCGATGCTGCCGTAGACGAAGGCGGTCCAGTCGGTGCGCTTCGTATACTGATTGTGGGTCTCCATCATGATTCCGAAGAGGTTCATCATCGCGTTGATGCCGAACATCAGGATCATGCTTCCCAGGTCCCAGATGCCCGTGAGCATCCCGATCAGCACGATCATCAGCGACGAGCTCAGGGCATACTCATAGAACCGGATGGGGTTCATCCCGAGCTTGAGGTTGGCAACGTACTTCTTGTAACCAATCGTCGCCAGGAAGAAGTGGGCCACCGCCGAGATCAGGAGGAAGACAGCGACCGCCGGCCCGAAGCGCAGCTCGTAAAAGAGCTGGGGATCGGGGTTCAGCGATCGTGTGGCCATGTCGAACTTGAGGAAATTGGTGAAGATCGGATAGGTCGTGTCATTGCTGAGCACGATCATCAGGATGCCCTGCACCAGGTGCAGGAAACCCATGATGACATTAAAGCGGCGCAACCGCGCGAATGTCCCTTCGGACGCGTTAGCTTTCATCTCAGGAACCTTTCTCTATAGGGATATGCTCAGAGTATACCACAATGAACAATATTTGTCAATATATTGACTACGTTACTTGTGGAACACAAGCGGCTCCCCAGGTGCCGCCAACCTTGCGAGGGTCCAGAAACCCTCGCAAGGTTTCCGGAGTGACGGCGATGCACTATAATCATACAGGCGCAGTGGCTCTTTACATTGAATGGACTACACTATCGCTATGGTCGAGCAACCTTATAACATGTCGTTTACCGCCGGGGGACTGCTGTATCACGAATCGCTCACGGTGGCGGCGCTCTACGACTCGCTGGGTGCCTGGGATGCCGTCCACGCGCGGGTGATCCAGGACAACCTGCTCAAGATGCGGACCCACAGCGCCGCACAGCGCATCTACAGGGAGGTCGCCTCTCGCCTCAAGAACCTCACTGAGTCCCAGAAAGCGCTCCTTCTCACCGGGTCCCATCAGGAGCAGGGCCACATGCTCTGGCTCGCCGTCTGCAAACGCTACCGCTTCATCCACGACTTCGCCACTGACGTCGTCCGGGAGAAGTTCCTGCGGCTGGACCTCGCGCTCTCCTACGACGACTACGACACCTTCTTTGCGAACAAGGCGGAGTGGCGCCCGGAGGTGGCGAATGTGGCCGAGTCTACCCGCAAGAAGCAGCGCGCCGTGGTCTTCAAAATGCTGCGCGAGGCTGGTCTTCTGACGTCTGACCACCGCGTCGTGCCCGCGTTGCTGACACGCGCGGAATTGAAGGCCATCGCGACGGATGACCCCGCACACCTCACGGTCTTCCCCATCTCACCGACGGAACTGCAGGAGTGGCTATCGTGACTTCAGGCGCGATCTCCGACCCCTACGAGCTGCCCATCCCCCAACGATACGATCACCTGTTCACCCTGATCTCCAGCGAGCGCTTCCTCAGCATGCAGGGCCTGGGCAACGAGGTGCCGTTCTTCATCTGCCCCTTCTCACCCCGCGATACCGTGCAGATGGAACAGATGGCGCACCAACTGGCCAACCGCCTCGCCCAGCAGGGCATCCAGGTTCTGGAGATCAACCTCTATGACCTGGCCATCGCGCTCCTCAAGGAGCGGGGGATCTGGGAGCGCGTGCTGGAGATCGAGCCGACGGTGGACAAGGCACGCTTCAAGGAGCTCCTTCAGGGAGTGCTCGACCCCGAGGCCCATCTCGTTCCGGCAATCGCCAGGCAACTGGCGGCCCACCGTTGTGAAGTGCTCTTCCTCACCGGCGTGGGCTCGGTCTTCCCCTACATTCGCTCCCACAATGTCCTCAACAACCTGCAGAGCACGGCCAAGGATCAGCCCACGGTGCTCTTCTTCCCGGGCAAGTACACGCAGTCGCTGGAGTCGGGCGCATCGTTGGACCTGTTCGGGCGCCTCCACGATGACAAGTACTACCGCGCGTTCAACATCTATCACGTCGGTGTCTGAGTTACGAGGGAGATCGTCTATGCCTCTGTCCAACCTGTTCAGCAAGCCCATTGACCGGCCCATCGAGGGCGTCATCAAGGCGGATGACGAAGCCCATCTGCTCCAGGAGGTGGAGGAATACGTCCTCACCAACGAGGTCGAGAAGCGTCTGGAGGACTTCCTGACCGCTTACAACGATTATCAGGATGCCAACGGCGTCTGGATCAGTGGCTTCTTCGGCTCCGGCAAGAGCCACCTCCTCAAAATGCTGGCCCTCCTCTTCGAAAACCGCCCGATCGACGGCGTCCGCGCGCTCGACCTCTTCCTGCCCAAGCTGGCAGACAACACCTTCCTCCGGGCCGAGGTACAGCGCGCGGTCGCCGTCCCGGCCAGGAGCATCCTCTTCAACATCGATCAAAAGGCCGACGTCATCAGCAAGACCGAGATCGATGCGCTGCTCGCGGTCTTCGTCAAGGTCTTCGATGAGATGTGCGGCTACTATGGCAAGCAGGGCTACATTGCCCGGTTCGAGCGCGATCTGGACAGCCGCGGCCTCTACGAGGCGTTCCAGGGTACCTTCAAGGAGCTCGCCGGCATCCCCTGGGACTAGGGGCGAGAGCAGGCCCTCCTCTATGGGCACAACATCGACGCGGCCTATGGTCGGGTCACCTGCGCGCCGCC
>JAXDDP010000200.1:0-19196 GCA_034676785.1 Anaerolineae bacterium
TCAACCGGAAGATCTCGGTGGCTGCATCGAACGCCATCCGGTACACCTCCAGCTCCATATGCGCCCGAATCCGCTTCTTCGTGACCTTCTCCCCCTCTCCCACTCTGACCCTCCCTCTTGCCTTCGCTCACATCCCCGGCAGTTCGCGCAGCAGGCGGCGATAGGTGCGGGCGCGCGGCAGAGAGCCCGTGGTGATCAGCCAGGCGCCATCTCCGCGGCCATGGTCGCCTCTTCTAGCGCAGCCAAGCCACCCAACATCATCCAACTGAGCACACTGGTCCGAAAGCCGAAGAAGCCCAGATTGTAGACATACGGCAGGGATGTCTCAGCTAGCATGTCGGCGGCCGCGATTGCGAATAGGGCACAGAACGCGGCAAGCCCATACGCCTTCGTGAAGTCACTTCCTCGACGGTACAGTCGCCAGGCAAGCAGTAGAGCTTCGACCATGAACCACAGATAGCACACCAACCCCGCGACACCAGTCTGTGCGAATAGATCCACGAACATGTTGTGTGCGGAGACGCGCGGGTTCATCCAGAGGGCGTTCTGGTAGACGAGGGGCTTGATGTAATGGTAATGTCTGTAAGCAGCGATGCCAAGGCCCAGGACGGGTCGCCTTAACGCAAGTGTTGTTACGGCGCGCCACAGCGTGAGCCGGCTACCTCCGCTGATATCCCACTTGTCGCCAAAGTTGATTCCGATCAACTCCAGCAGGTCACCGGGGCCTGCTGCGACTATAACCAAAAGCAGCCCCAGCACAACACCCCAGCGGGCCTTCGGGAAGGCAGACCACAGCACCAACCCAAGTGTGATGAGAGTTGGAGCCCAGCCGCCCACCCAGTCGCCCTTGACAAGCCACGTTGCGACTGCGCCAGCTGCTGTGGCAATACAAGCTAGCGTCACGAGCGATTTCTGTGATCGCTTAAGCTGGCTGTCGTAGATAGCTAACGCAGCGCCTAGCCCCACAACCCATATGGTCAGCATATTGTGCATAGCAGTGGAACGAAAGCGCCGCACGAATGGAAGGAATCCCAGAAAGAGCACGCTCAGTGCCCCGAACGCTCCCGTACCGACCAACGTATAGGTCAGCCGCCGCAGCCACTCCCGGGTCCTGAATAAGTTTGCGGTGAGCCAGAACATGAGAAACGACAAGTAGTAGATCGCCAGTTGGCCAAGTTGCACGAGTAACAGGTCCAAGGGCCGGGGTACACCCAAATCCCACATCAGATTGCCAGAGAGGAGCGAAAGAAGGGTAACCAGCGATAGCGCAATCAAGGGGCGGTTCAGACGGGATGGCTTCAGATGGAGATCGTGAGAGATGAGCTGTTTTGCAGTGCCAAGACCGGCTAACGCGCCAGCGCCGAGCACGGCTGCGTTCAGCGAGACATCGGTACCTGTACCGATTTGCAGCGGAACGAACACGGCAACAGCTGGGAAAGCCAGGAGTAGCCAACGCACATCCAATCCGATCACCAGGGGCGTCGCCCACGCCAGCACGACAAAAGTGAGTCGCCAGCGGGATGGCGCCCAAGCGAGTGCCGCCGCGGCAGCAAGCACTGCGACAATCACCAACAAGCGCCAGCGATGCAGGCCCCGGGTTTCCTCAAGAAATCCGGGGTTGCGTGCTTCCGCGCTGGGATGGTATCTATCGGCAGTCACAGTGTCTGTATCCAAGCCATGGGACGAGTGCTTGCCCTGGATCCGAGGCTCGGGCTTCCATTTGTGTTGCTGGCGGCTTGCGGCCTAGCCAGTTGCTGCGCGCCGGATGACCGCACGAAACTGCTCGCGAACGATACGTGCATCGTGATTCCGCTCCGCAAGTTCGCGTCCTCGTTGTCCCAGGGCTTCTCGCAAGGTCTGCGATTCCATCAGTTCGAGTAGCGCCGCCTCTAGTCGAGCTGGTTTCTGTTCAGAGACGACATACCCCCACTTGCCCTCGCGCGCGTAAGCCGCGGCAGGGACATGGCCCGGTGCATATACGAGGACTGGCGCTCCCGAGGCCATATACTCCGGAACCTTCGTAGGCATTGAGTACTGGATCATGGCCAGGCTGCGTGAATCGAAGTTCACAGGAATCACTAGTAGATCCGCTGCTGCCAAGGTCGCACATAGCTTATCCCTAGTGACAGCACCGCCATGGCTAACGCCAGACAGTCCAGCAAGATACTGGCGATAGTAGCCGCGGTAGATATCACCGGTGTGCGTGATGAGCTGGATCGCAACCCCTTTGTCCACCAGCGCCGATATGGCAGTTCCGACATCTCGGAGGCTCCGCACTTGGTTGTCCTCCGCCAAGGCCCCCAGGTAAACGACTCTGAACGCATCATCCGCTGGCGCGTAGTCGGATTTGGGTTCAGCCCAATCCTTGAGGTCGATCATGTTATGAAAGGGCGTGAAAGCCTTTCCGTAGCGAACCTCGAAGGCTATGGCCATCTGCTTGCAGATCGCCAGATTGCAGGTGCCGGTATCGAAGAGCAGTCTGAGTTCTCGCTGTAGCACGGGCGTAATCAGCTCGCGGTAGCCTACGGGCCATTCGTAGTGCATTGCAGCTGGCCAGTCGTCCATGATGTGATTCACGAGGGGCACGCCCAGATCTCGTGACAGCCGACGAGGCAACCACCAAGTGTACATAGGGTATGGAGTTGCCTGAGAATAGATGACGTCCGGTCTGAAGTCCAGCGTCCACCGCAGAACATGCCCGTAATCCAGGCGAATCCCAGGGCGCAATAGCGGGCGCAACCGCTTGACGAGCTTGCGCTGGCGTCTCAGTAGGTCAGGAACCCAGTGCTCGCCGGGCATGGTGTGACCGCCGAGGTGCAATGATTGGCAGCAGACCGACTCATCGAGCTCAAAGCGGTGGTGTGCCCAGATCTGACCGAGCGCGTCCTTGGGCCATCCCCGGAAGAGATTGCCCATCGTGACGCCGCCGCCACTGATCGCGTTGATTGGCTCGTCGCATAGTACCAAGACGCGGGGAAAATCACTGGCTGACATGCTACGCTGTCTGCCGTTTCAATTCGGCCTCTACCATCTCGTCCACGATTCGGTCGAGGGAGCGGGTGATATCCCAGTAGGGATAGTCTCGCTTCAGCTTCCGAAGGTCGGAGATATAGCAAATATGATCACCTACCCGGTTCTGCTCATCGTAGCTATAGTCTAGGGGGCGGCCGAGCCTGTTTTCTAGCATGCCGATGCACTCGATCACCGAAGCACTGTTATCGCGTCCGCCGCCCAGATTGTACACCACGCCAGAGCGGGGGGCGTCGATGAACGCCTCGAACGCCCGGACAACGTCGTGACTATGAATCTGGTCGCGAACTTGTTTCCCTTTGTATCCGAAGATGGTGTATTGATCTCCAGCAACGGCCACCTTCACAAGGTAAGAGAGGAACCCGTGGAGCTCAACACCGCTGTGGCTTGGCCCGGTTAGGCAGCCACCGCGAAAGCAGACCGTGGGCATGTCGAAGTACCGGCCATATTCCTGTACCATCAGATCGGCGGAGGCTTTCGAGGCACCGAAGACACTATGGGTGCTTTGGTCGATGCGGCAAGTCTCGTCAATGCCATGGAAATCCTCGGGACATGCATAGTCCCATCGTGTGTCGAGCTCTACTAAGGGCAACTCGTTGGGGGCGTCGCCATAGACTTTGTTGGTGCTCATATAGACGAAGGGCGCCTGAGGGCAAAAGCGGTGCGTAGCCTCAAGTAAGTTGACAGTGGCCAAGGCGTTGATATCGAAATCGTCCAAAGGTCGCTGGCGCGACAAGTCATGTGAGGGCTGTGCCGCGCAGTGTATGATTGCGTCGAGTGCATGATGAAGGAAGAAATCGAAGACACTACCACGGTCACGAATGTCAATATCAGAGTGAGTGAAATGATGAGTCGTCGCCTGAAGACGCTTCAGATTCCAGCGTGTATCACCCTTGCTTCCAAAGAAATCCATCCGCATATTGTTATCGATACCATAGATCGTGTGCCCTTGGGCATCGAAAAACCTGACTGCTTCCGACCCGATCAAGCCACTTGATCCAGTGATAAGAACTTCCATTCTCACTCCTCCTGTCATATCGCGAAGGTACAAACGACAAGGACCGCATCAATGGTCTAGGCCATAGCGTCTGCGTCCTTCTCGATATCCTCGATAGAGATATGTCCCTAGTACCTGCCAGTAAGCCATTCTCAGGATTGCGTGCGATGGGTGTAGTCGCTCAAGCACCTTCACCGTCTGGCGTACCACCCAATCCACTGGAGGCTTCGCCAAGGTCCAGCGCATCAGCTTGCGCGTGGTAAGCGCTATGCTATCCTGGCCCAAGGCTATTGGCTCCTTGTCTTCAAGATGTCGAAACTGTCCCCTTACTTCCGGATGCTTGCGAAACAACAGTGCTGCTGAGACCTGGTAGTTGTACATATGGCGTCCCACTTGCTCAAGAGTCCCAGTATGTCGGTGCTCTCCAGATGCCAGCGGGTTATACCAGAGTCTGTAACCAGCCTGTAGCGCCCTTATGGCAAGATCAGTGTCCTCGAATCCTGAATTCGGATACTCATTGTCAAAGCCTCCTAACCCAGTGAAGATGGCTTTGGGCATCGAGAGATTCCTACTTACGAAGTCCCGAAAGTGAAGCTCCGTAGCCTCCTCACCAAGACAAAACGCATACAACTCTTGTCCCATTACTTGGTGAAAGATCGGGCAGTCTCCTGCGCTCACCGAACGTGTTTGACCCACAACAAGAGCATTGCTATGCTGTCGGTGGAATTCCATGTGGCTGTGAACTAGATCACGATCAGGAACAACGTCGCTGTCCAGAAAGATGAGTATCCTGCCTTTGGAGATCGCCGCACCTTGATTCCGAGCGACAGCCGCGCCTCCGTTCGCTTGGTGTAGTATGTGATAGGAAGGAGGCAGATTCAGGGACTCAAGTAGAGTTTCGGTTTCATCTGTCGACCCGTCATTAACAACAATGATCTCGAGCTTTGGCTCGGCAAGCACTCGCGGCTGTAATGCCAACAGCACCTCCACTAAGGTGGAAGCGTTGTTATGTGTTGGTATGATGATACTCGTCTCAGGAATGCCCATCTGCATCCACAGGCGCTGAACCTGCTTTGTACCCGTTGTACCGGTATGCACCAAGTGCCGCCCAATACAGACGCAGAAGTAGAGGGCGCATCAGGAGATGATGTTCTAGTATGCGGATAGCTAACATGAGTGCTGTGATGAACGGCCTCTGACTTGCGAGAATCCGTTTTACTTTCTGCACTTTCAGAGCTGTGTCATCTTCCCATCCTAGTGACATTACTTCCCGGAATACTGGTATGTCCTGCCGTATTTCGGGGTAGCGCTGGAACAGCCGCGCTGTCCAGAAGGCGGTCACGTATGTTTGTTCACAGCGCTGTAAAAATGTTCGGGGGTGGTTGTGGTATGCCAGTGCAGCTGGCCAATAAACAAGGTCTAGGCCCCCTAGCTGAGCGCGGTATGCGAACTCAGTATCATCTGTTGCTGGTTGCGATCCCACGCCGACTTGCACATTGAAGCCACCCAGGCTCTCGAACCAATCTCTTGAAAGAGCCATGCTACTAGACATTATGTGGTAGAACTCGGGCTTGAAAGGTTCTGGCCCCAAATCTCGGAAAGACTCCATCTGGGTAGTATGGTCGAAAGTAGAGCCGTAAGCGGCCGTCCAAGGTCTCTGTCGACCAATCACCAAGGCGTCCGGGTTGACGGTATGTGCAGCCAAGTACTGCGCGATGATGTCCACTGCGGCAATCATATCCGCATCAAGGAAGACTAGCAGTGAAGCTGCTGCAAGGCTGGCCCCCCTGTTCCGCGCGGCGCCAGCACCGCTGTTTTGCTGATGGGCGATCCGCAGAGCGAACGGCAGCGAAAGCCCTTCGATGATCTCCATAGATCCGTCTGAGGAACCGTCGTCCACAACAATCACCTCAAACTCTGCGGGATCCAACGTCTGGTTGCTCAGGGCCTCCAGGGTCAGCCTAATTGCATCAGCGCGATTGTAGAGCGGTATTACGATGCTAGCCTTGGGTACGGTGATATTCATCCACGATCTTCTCATAGGCGGTATCCAGATGTGATACAATACCCGACCAACCATACTCCTGACATACCTGTATTTGTCCTTGTCGGGCCAGCCTCTCACGAAGTAAAGGGTCAATAAGCAGCCTGACAACCGAGTCGGCAAACAATTCTGGTGTGTCCGCGAGCAGTAGATGCGTTCCATGTTGCAGGTTCAGCCCTTCCGCACCGATGCTGGTTGACAGAACTGCACACCCCGCGGCCAGGGACTCGAGTATCTTTAGCCTAGTGCCGCCACCGATGCGGAGCGGTACAATACTAAGTTTGCTGTGCCAGTAGTATGGACGAACATCGGGAACGTATCCCGTTACGCTCACGCCCGGAAGGCTAGCGAGTTCCAATACTTTAGCCACAGGTCGTGATCCGACAATAGTCAGACGTATCTCTGGCAAGTCTCGACGTATCAACGGCAGAACGTTCCGGCAGAAGAAGGTAACGGCATCTACATTAGGCTGGTAGTGCATGGTCCCAACGAACACAAGATCACAGGTTTTTGGAGTATCTGGGTAAGGGGTGGAGGCAAAGTAGTCGCAGTCGACGCCATTCGGAACTATCCAGACCCGATCAGGATCCAACATAGTTCCCAGAACCTGCGCATCGTCGGGTGAAACTGCTAGGCAGACGTCGAACCGCTGAGTCCATTCCCTCTCGTAAGCTGCTAGCCTCGCTGTAGCGATCCGGTCCCTCAGGCTGTGAACCATGCCATCAGCGGTCTGCTGCTGACGCCTTAGTATAACATGCTCGACGTTCTGGGTGTTCAAGACTGTGGGCATGTCTGGTAAGGATCCCCTTACCTCAGCCAGCATCAAGCTCTCGACCTGCACTAGATCGAAGTGTGTTGCGGCTGTAACCTCAGCAGTCTTCAAGCACATTGCGGATGTAGGGTAGGTTCGAGCTAGTTGAGGTCGGCTGCTGATTAGCAGTCTTGCCCATCCCTGCAATCGATTGGCCCACTTTCGTTGGGAAGGGAATCCGGCAAAGGGCAGCAGTATGGTTCGTTGGCAGAATTGCTTGATCTCAGATACCATTGCCTCTTCGTGTGGTTGCACGAAGGAAAGCAGTGTTAGGTCGTGTCTTAGTGAAAGTCCCTTGAGCAAGTGGAAAGTCCGCGTAGATGCTCCGCCCGTGATATTTGGAAGCCATGGAGATATCAAGAGAATGCGCATCGCTTCAGATGGATGCCTTAGCAGGATTTGTAGTCCGAAAGGTCGTCGATTCGTCGATTGGCCAAAAGGCGCCGACGGTACCGATCCCGGCTGGGGAGAGCTGATGCTAGCATCATTCTCCACAGGCCGCGACTGAGGCCAAATCTCCAGTCTCTACCAATAGCACTCAACGCGTACTGCCAGAATTCCGCAAAGTGACCGCTCAAGATGAACTCGTCATAAGCTCTGTCCATATCTATCTGGGCCAAAGTAGTGCGATAGGCAGTGCGATCTATGTAGTTGTGTTCCCAAAGGTAGCTGACAGCATCTCGCCGCAGTTGCCAGTTCCCAATTCGCCCTGTCAGTGAGCGCTCGTGAAGGGTGTAATACATAAGTGGTACATGTAGAGGCGCGATATCGAAATGTTCGACAATCTTGAGCCGCCACGGAATCTCGTGTATAGGGAAGAATTCGATCTCTTGAGGGCCAATTAGCTCGTAGACCTCACGTCTGAATAGGAAACTCATTCTTATAACATCGTCAACGAGTATGAAGTCTGGCGAGTTCACTCTCTCGTATTTGAGCGGATTCTGCTTGTCATCCATCACCCAGTAATCGGAATATACAAGACTAATCTTCTGGTGAGCCTTCAGGTATTCGACCAGAGTTGCCACGGCATTGGGCTCATACCAGCAATCATCCTGTGTCCAGGTGATGAATTCGCCTAGTGACTCCGCCATCCCTAGGTTGAGAGCACCCGGCAGCTTTCCATGATTTCCTTCTTGGTGGATGAGTCGTATACGAGAGTCTGTATAGGATCTCACAATCTCGAGGGTATGGTCTGTTGATCCTCCGTCGACTACAAGCAGCTCCAGGTTGCTATATGTCTGGTTCAGGCAGCTCTCAATGGAGCGAGCGAGGAACGTGTCACTATTGAGGGTAGTCAGTATGATGGTCACTAGTCCGGTGTTTCTACACTGTATGGTTGACAAATCTACACTTCCTGCCATTCCATACGTTCTACCAGGGGAAAACGATGCTCCTGTCCCCAGGTATTCCACGCTGACCCCAAGCAGCTCCTCGCATCGACTTCTGGGAGAAGAGTGGTTGCCAATTCGTTCTTGACGAAGAAAGCATTCCATCCGCCGCGATTGGCACCGATTAGCCGATATCCCTTCTTCTTGGCGAGTTTCACAAATGCCGGAAGCGACGCGCCGCAGTAGTTCTTCATTTCCCGATTCACCTGGTAATCATCGGCGTTGAACTGCGGATCATAGGGCACAGTCCATGATCTCTCAGCACCGAGGATATCCTGGTACTCGACGACCACGACTCGCGGGTCCACCGTTTCTAGAGCTTTCCATATCCAGTAATCGATACCGTCGATATCGATGCACAGCAAGTCTATCTCACCCGTTACCTCGTGCTCTGATAACAGCTCGTTTGCATTCTCCGCGGTTATAGTATCTGCCAGGAGGTCGGGGGGGAATAATGCTGTCTCCGGATGGTGCAGATAGAACTCTCGCGCATTCTCGATTTTCCCCGTATCTCCATCGATAAGGAGCCCCGTAAAGCTGTGATTCACGATCAGGTTCGCTGTGTTGCTGAACAGGATGCCCCCGCACCCAATATCGACGCAGGTTCGTGTCTTGAATCCTATGACGGAAAAGATC
Source organism: Anaerolineae bacterium (assembly GCA_034676785.1). Classification (GTDB taxonomy): domain Bacteria; phylum Chloroflexota; class Anaerolineae; order B4-G1; family SLSP01; genus PWVB01. Next base: position 8,907 of record JAXDDP010000200.1, read on the forward strand.
TTGAGCAGTATCCCATCTTCGTATGTCTGGGAATACGCATTGAACCCGACTTCCTCGATATTGAGCACTTCTCCTGTCTGTCTCTGTGCCTTGTATTGCATCAGCAGAAGCATCTGTATCTGCCGCTCCAGTGGACGGACATGCCCAGTTATGGGCTGCGAGGGAAGTGTTCCATCCGAACGCCGCACTAGACTTCTCAACACAGCTCTCGCTCTAGTGGTTATCGTAGACACGTCTGTTCTCCTCGATCAGATCCTATCTAGCTTTGCCTCGGAAAGATATCCTGGGCTTCGTTAGGAAGCCGATAGCCCTAGCGATGTTGTCTCCAACGAGCTGGCTCAGCACCGCGTGCAGTATGCCCCGGCTCTTCAGCGAGCTGGGTGTGTAATACACGACTCGAATCAGCCAGATTAGCGCTTCCCGGAGATTTCTTTGCCTCGACGTTTCTAGTAGACGCTTCACCGCAAGTTTCCCAACTATCCTTCGCCGATACCTGCTGAACGTACATAACGTTTCGGGCAAGTTAGAGAACAGACATTCTACGGAGGTCGCTGACCCCCTTCCTGCGGGATAATCAAGGCCTTCAAGGATGTAATCCAATGCTGTGTCGACATCGTCAGCGAATAGGCGCGGCCAATAGGAGTAGGCCTCAAGAAGGTCCGCCTGCGCTTCTCGTATGTGGCCAAGCGCGCAGTTCTGTCCAGCTCCACGCAAGTGGATTCTAGCATATGCCAATCCCCTCTGTGTCATGGTGGAAACAGGGAAATCACCTGTGGAATAGAACTTATCTAGCATAGCGATAGTCATCTTTGTCTGCGCTACGACGTCCTTGGTCATATTGCTCGAGTGGAGGCGATACTGGCAGACAGGCACCGTTGTCCATGCCATCTCGCAGCCGGCATGAGCGAGACGTAACCAAAGATCCCAGTCTTCGACCCGCCGAAACTGATGATCGAAACCCCCGAGACGGACAACCCAATCACGCCGAACTAGAACACAGTTCACTATGAACGGACAGGTTCTCAGAAATGTATCGATGTCGAGTAGGTCGCAACCTTTCCAGTTCCATGGAGTGGCTTCGCTAGTCACGCTCCCAAACACATCCGTGTAGTACCATCCGCCAGCAACGAGGCCAATTCCTGGACACCTGTCAAGCTGGTTAGCCTGTGTTTCTAACTTCTTAGGCAGGAACACGTCATCTGCATCAAGGAAGGCAACGTATTTGCCTCGACTGGTGGTGAGTCCCGTATTCCGTGCTGTTGCCAGGCCTTGGTTCGGCTGCTGGATGTACTTGATACGATGGTCTATGAAATCCGAAACCACATCAGCTGTATCATCGGTGGAGCCATCATCGACGATAATCAACTCCCAATCCGCAGATGTTTGCGCGAGGACGCTCTCTATGGCTGTGGAGAGATAGACGGCATGGTTATGGGTTGGGATTATAACGCTGGTAGTTGGCGTTCTGCGCATCATTTGCTCATAGTCGCGCGCTTTAGGATCACAGCCAGGACCAATAGCACCGCTGGCACCACTCCGCAGAGCACTGCATTGGGCGATGTGATGTCATCTGTGGCTTCACTCTGTGGATTCCGGGGTCGAGATGGCACTGCGGATGCGCCCACTTCCGACGCCGCTAACAGAGTTCGCGTTGGAGGTGTTGCACCGCTAGTGCTGTCTATAGCTGGCGTCGCTGTGGCCAGTTTGCCGTATGACAATACGCCATTCTCAGGATGCTGATGGATATAGAGCACATCAAACTGCCAGCTATCGGTCGAGCTCATCTGGGGAGCTTGGACCGCGATGTAAAGCTCATCGGCTATTCCGACCGTGGCAGCAATGTTTTCCGCATTGACCAGCGTTCCTGCAGTTGGCTCAAGCACGATCTTTCCTGTGGTCCACTCGTCATCCTGCCAGACCTGATAGTAGACGGCATCACCACCAAGGTATCCAGCTACACTACCTATCTGTATCCAGTGAAGTCGATGATGTGTGTCGACCAATAGGGCGGGATAGCCCTGGAAACCTCCCAATGCTGGGTTACGCCACGTTTGCGACCAAGTGATCCCGCCATCAACCGACCAACGATGGAACTTGTACCGGTCACCGAAGGTGCCACTCCAGACGACATGCACTTCCTCCTCTTGTCGGACCACCAGCTTTGGGAAATCATACTGGCCACTGGCCAGCGCTACAGGTGCGGTAAAGGGGGCCCCGTCGTGGCGCTTTGCGGCATAGTACACACCTAGTGGCGGGTACGTTTCCGGATAGTTGTATTCGGACCAAACTACATGCACCGTGTCATCTGAGTCTACAGCCAGGCTTACATTGCTCACAGATTTGCTGGCCGGATCGCCTATGTAGACTGGTTCTGGATTCGACCAAGAGGAGCCGCCATCATCAGAGTGTAGATAGTAGACGCCGCTTTCACCCCCGGTGGCAGCGGAGTATGCTGCGTGCAGTCGATCGGCCGAGTCAACAATCAGATCACACGTTGACAATCCGTAGGTCCGCTCAATCAGCAGTACCGGGGGTAGCCAAGACCGAACCATCCCGGCAGTTGGCGCATAGGCACTACTGTAGTACACGCTATCTGCTATCCAGATGACGTGCAAGCGCCCTGATGAACCGATCGCCAACTTCGGATAGTGAGGGTAAGAATTCTGGGAAACTGCCCATGGCTCAACTGGCACCGTAACGACATCATCTGATACGTTAGCATAGGCCAGTGTACTCCATCCAGGCTCAAGGCGCTCACTCCATACAATATGCACAGTACCCTCTTGGTCGATGGCAATAGAAGGCTCAACTGAATGAGTGCTGGAGGTGGATACATTGGCAGGTACTGACCATGGCTGGTCGGCTACTTGCGCAAGGACTCCAATCGGAGCTACTAGGGCAAGTGCCACAGAACTTAGCATGCCTATAAGCACGACAATAGCACGAGGACGTAGAAAGCCAACAAGGAGGTAGTTCCCCTGCAAAGAGGTACTCCCGAGGCACCGTAGCTGGCTCGAAAAACGTATGGCGTCCATCCACATATCTGGGAATGATGTCGTTATCACAATCCAGGAAGCTTCCTGAGCCAACTCACCCTATCTGAGCCGATGAGCGACTCAATTGCGAGCGAGACGAAGCCTCTGTTCAGCAGCAGCTTCGGAGTATGGAGTACGGCACTTCGAACCCCATACCGCACGGCTGCCCAGTCAGCGGCGCGGTATGCCACATAACACCGGTCGACAAGAGCCTCACTCACGAGTCGACAACGCTTTCTGTAAGAAGGGGTTAGCACTAATGGCAAATCCAGGAGAGCTTTTCCTAGAATCGCTATCGTTAACGCCATTCCTTCTGTTCCAGACGGAAGCGTACCAAGAAGGCGATACCTGAGGAGATCCGTAAATGTATCGGTATCCGCCCATACCGCTTTATCGAGACGAATCGCACGATTCAGACGATCTTGACCCGTGTCAGTCCTGCCTGAAGCGTAATCGAGGACCGCTGCTCTCCCATAGCAGCGTGCAAGTGCTTGGTCGTGAAGCTTAGTCCTGTGCTCGGTTGACGTTAGTGCCAGTGCTCTAGTCACGATGCGCAGGTGGTCCTCCAGTATCCTGTCGGTCGCATAAGCGTTGCAGAATGAGGTCTGCGCTGTGTTGTGACGCCTTATGCATGCCAGGGGTTGCGATAGAAAACGGATACTGCCGAACGAAGTTAGCCGCAGCCAAAGATCCCAATCCTCGCCATATCGTATCTTCGGGTCGAACCCCCCTGTCTGGTCCAGAGCATCTCGTCGCACGAAAGCCGTGCTGCATATCACGTGATTGCCAAGAACAAGCTGCTCGAAAGTGAAGTCTGCCATTGACAGATCATCGCCCCAAGGGGAGTCTTCGACAACTCGACCGTCTGCATCGACAAGCCAGGCTTGGGCACAGCCCATCACCGCGTCAGCGTTGATCTCTAGCGACTGAACCTGCATCGCTGCGTTCTCTGATAGCCATAGATCGTCCGAATCTAGGAAAGCTACGAAGTCTCCTTGGGCAAGAGCGATACCGTGGTTCCGTGCTACTGACTCTCCTTGGTTACGCTGCCACTCATATCGGATTCGGTTCCCATAGCGCTTTCTCAAGATCTCGCCAGTACCGTCATCCGAGCCATCATCGACTACGATGACTTCGTAGTCGGTGAAAGTCTGCGCCATGACGCTATCGATCGCCTCCTGGACGTAGTCCCGGCGATTGTAGGTTGGGATGATAACGCTAACGCGCGCCATGGGCATCGCCTCCAACACCGATCGCGGACTTGATGATGTTCCAGAGATTGTCGATGCTCTGATTCATCGCGAAGCACGTCTCAACACGTTGACGAGCGGCACGGCCCATTCGTGCAGCCAAGGAGGGGTCCTGGGCTAGCTGGATCATATACGCGGCCATCTGCGCGACGTCACCTTCGTTGATTAGGAAACCCGTTTCGCCCTCAACAACGACATCAGGGATGCCTGCGTGGCGAGTGGCCACAACAGGAAGGCCTGCCGCTCCTGCTTCGATTATGGCTACAGGGGTTCCTTCAGAGTCGCCGGAGAACGCCACAACTGAATGCTGTACGAAGGCCCGTGCTTTCTGCATCAATGCGGCAACCTCGCTATGAGGGCAGATGCCTCGGAAGTCAACCGCTTTCGCAATGTCCAAGGCTTGTGCAATCCGCTGGCAGGGCTCCTGCAACTCCCCCTCGCCTACCAGGATCAGTCGGGCCTCCGGGACGGCCCTTAGTACCTCAGCGAAAGCAAGTAGAGTCAGATATGGAGCCTTCTTGTTCACAAAGCGACCAACACCTATGAAAGTCGGGGCATTGCTACCAGGGCTGGAGGCGCTGAAAAGAGATGTGTCGACTCCATACGAGACGTAATGGATCTTCTCCTCTGGAGCGCCCAAACGGAGTAGCTTGGCATGCATGGCATGAGAAACTACGACGACTGCCGTTGCCGCTTGGAATAACGCAGGATACTGCTGTCCTGCTGGTCCGTCAAGGATCTCCTGTCGATATGCATCGTACCCATGAAAGTGTACAATCAGGGGGATTTCTGAGTTCTTGCATACTGGCATCATAGCTACCCCGGTAGGCCCATACTCCGCAAGGACTGCCTGGATGCGATGATTCCGAAGGAATGCCTCGACCGCGGCCGTGTGTTTGGCCGCTCCGTCCCAGGGCAATCCACGTAGCTGCTGCATCAGCCGGAATCGTACTCGCTGAATGAAGCTGTGTTCGGCAGACAGCAGCGCCTCATCACCAGCATATGTGGGGAAATGTCCGCCGTATAACACATGCGTATGTGCGGGTAGTTGCTCAATGTGAGCGCGAATGAACGTCTCGCTATATCTATCGAGACTGGGTGTAACAATCGCGATTTGTGCCACCGATTTCGTTCCATTCAGGTTCTTGGGGCTGAGTGAAGGGCGCCCGATGCGGCTGATAGTAGTACCTCCCGGTTTTTCAGTGTAGTAGTTGTGCGGAGAGCTCAATAAGCTGCGTTGCGCGGGCCTGCAACTCCCTGAGATGATTCTCATCATCATCGGTCCACTGCGCAGCGGTGGCGGATTTCAACAAACGTCTGACTTCTGCTGGTGAAGCCGTCGACACATCAATGGCGCGGTCTCGATGGCCGATCTGATCATAGAATCGGGCAGTCTTTCCCCGGACGTAGATCGAGAAACAGGGGATACGTGCTGCATATGCGGCAATCGCTAGGTGCAGGTGTGATGTAACAATTGCTTCTAGCCCACGGAGACGCGACAGGAAGCCAGGAAGGAACGAATACTGCAAGCTCCTTGGCGCGAAGGTGAAGTGCCTCTGTAGCTGGGTGCCCGAACTGTAGTTGGATACCAGAGTCACATGGTTGGCCTGGCTTTCGCAGAAATCTACTATGGTTTTGCTGATGTCGTATATAGCTGGGCTGCGGAGGGCCGACTCGTACCCTACTATGTCAAACTGGATGCCCAGTGTGCCCACACTTTCTGTCACAGTCTTCAGGTAATGTGGCCAGAGAACGGCCACGTCTGCACCCGAGGTCACTTTCAGGGGCGAGACACCCAGATCCTGAACAAGGAATTCCGCTGACTCTCGATCTCGCACACCTACCCCTGCGGCCAGGCGACAAAGTGTTCGGCATAGAATGCGACTAGATGGTAATGAGAGTGGGCCGGCGCCAACTGCGTTGACCAACACAGGCCTGCCAGTAGCTTTGCCGAAGAGTGCAGCTTTCACTGCGCTAAGTAGGTATCGATTGGTTGGCTTCATCCCTGAGTCGCCGAGGATCCCTCCACCGCCAACCAAGATAGCGTCGCTCTCAAGTAAGGCGTCACGGTTCCGGGATTTGGGTGTCGTACCCACCCAGGCCTGGTTATCCTTGGACATAGACGCGAGCAGCACGTCAACCTTATGCTGGCTGAGCAGGGACCGTGCAAGGACTGCACCGATCAGGTCATCCCCGAAATTATGCGTGACGTAGGGTCCAACGAGTGCGACTCTGGTGTTTCCCTCTTGTGGTTTCCTATACTTGATCATTGCAGTTTTTCGTTGCGATGAAGTCGGTTGCCACGTAAATCGGTCCGTTCTTCGTTGCAGTCATCCCCCGTGTGCCCCGTGGTGATTGAGCTGGAGCGATACTAAACCTATGGATGTTCTGAAGTCGAACATATGTGTACCCCCCCGGACGAGAGAGCCAAATGCTAGCAAGGTAGTCGCCGCCAGTTAACACGTTTAGCAGATCAATGATCCTGAGAGTTAGGCGATTCTTTCCGATCACGTTATGCGCATACGCACCACTGTGTATCGCTCCCTGTGAAGTAACCAACTCTTCCTGTTGGCCACGTATCTCGTAACCAAGCCCAAGTTCCTGTAGACACTGATCTACTTCGACCTCTACGGTGATCACATAGTCCGCGGCCTGCGTCTCCAGTTTGACATCTGTCACACGCAGGCGGCCGCAATCTGAGTTCACAGGGAAGTTGTGGGTTGTATTGGATGACTCGTCAGAAGTGTCAGTCACATAGTTGGCAATCGCCTCGTGACTATCCCCGTCAAACACTATGCGCCCATCTGCGAAGTAGGCCGAGCGTTCACAGAGGTCTCGCACGGCACCAATGTTGTGGCTCACAAACAAAATGGTTCTTCCTTCGCCTGCTACATCGCCCATCTTCCCCAGGCACTTCCTCTGGAACGCCGCGTCCCCCACTGCAAGCACCTCATCCACCAGCAGGATCTCGGGATCCAGGTGCGCGGCCACGGCGAACGCCAGGCGCACATACATCCCGCTGGAGTAGTGCTTGACGGGCGTGTCGAGGAACTTTTCGATCTCGGCGAAGGCGACGATCTCGTCGAACTTGCGGTCGATCTCGGTGCGGTGCATGCCGAGGATGGCGCCGTTGAGGTAGACGTTCTCGCGGCCGGTGAGCTCGGGGTGGAAGCCGGTGCCGACTTCGAGCAGGCTGCCGACGCGGCCATGGATCTCGGCGCGGCCGCTGGTGGGCTCGGTGATGCGCGAGAGGATCTTGAGGAGCGTGCTCTTGCCGGCGCCGTTGCGGCCGATGATGCCGACGACCTCGCCACGCTGGACCTCCAAGGAGACGTCGCGCAGGGCCCAGAGCGTCTCGTCCTCCCGGCGCGCGGCGCGGGAGGCGGGGTGCAGGGCGGCGCTCAGGGCGTCGCGGAGCGTGTCGTGCCGCTGGCGGGCGCGGCCGATGTGATAGAGCTTCGAGAGGTTCTCTACGCGGATGGCGATGTCGGACATAACACGTTCACAGTCATCAGTTATCAGTGATCAGTTATCAGTTTTCAGTTGCCAGCTGGGAAGAGGGGGACAGCGTCGCACGCGTGTACTCGATCACCTGGGCGAGGGTGGCGGAGAGCGGGATCTTGGGCTCCCAGCCGATGGTCGCCTTGATCTTGCTGATATCGGGGACGCGGCGGCGCATGTCCTCGAAGCCGGGCTCGTAGGCCTGGGCGTAGGGGATCAGGACGTAGTCGTCGGGGTCGCGGCCGGCGGCGGCCAGGATCTGGCGGGCCAGGGCGCGGATGGTGATCTCGGCGGTGCTGCCGACGTTGAAGACCTGGCCCAGGGCCTGGGGCGCTTCGATGAGGGCGGCGAGGGCGGCGACGACGTCGCGCACGTTGCAGAAGCAGCGGGTCTGTTCCCCATCGCCGTAGACGGTGACGGGCGCGCCCTCCAGCGCCTGGCGGACGAAGCGCGGGATGACCATGCCGTATTGGCCGGTCTGCCGCGGGCCCACGGTGTTGAAGAGCCGGGCGGCGGTGACGGGCAGCTGGTGCTGTTTGTGGTAGGCCAGGCCCAGGAACTCGTCGATGGCCTTGGAGTCGGCATAGCTCCAGCGCGAGCGCGTGGTGGGGCCCAGGAGGCGGTCGTCGTCCTCGGAGAAGGGGACGCGCACGCCCTTGCCGTAGACCTCGGAGGTGGAGGCGAGCAGGACCTGCTTGCGGTAGCGCCCGGCGGCCTGGAGGACGGCGTGGGTGCCCAGGACGTTGGTCTCGATGGTGCGCACGGGGTCGCGGACGATCAGCTCCACGCCCACGGCGGCGGCCAGGTGGAAGACGGCGTCGCACTCGCTCACGAGCCGGTCCATCACCATGGCGTTGGTGATCGTGTCGATGGCGAAGCGAAAACGCGGGTGGCCCACCAGGGGCTCGATGTTGGCCATGCGGCCGGTGGAGAGATTGTCGATGACGGTGACGGTGTGGTCCGCGGCCAGCAGGACCTCGGCCAGATGCGAGCCGATGAAGCCGGCCCCGCCCGTGATCAGGTAGTGACGCGTGCTCATATCACGTCCGCAAAGGTGCGCTCGGTGCGGCGGAAGAAGATCGCGCCCGAGATGAGGACCGCCAGGGCGATGGCGATGGAGACGGCCAACAGGGGCAGCGAGAGATAGTCGCCCACGGCCTCGGGGCCCAGGAGCGCCCAGCGGAAGCCCTCGACCACGCCGGTCATCGGGTTGAGGTTGAGGAGCCAGCGGAAGCGCTCGGGGATCAGGTTGGAGCCGTAGACGACGGGCGTCAGGTACATGCCGATCTGGACGAGGTAGGGGACCAGGTACTGGACGTCGCGATAGCGGACGTTGAGCGCCGAGAGCCACAGGCCGAAGCCCAGCGCCGTGAGCATGGCCAGCGCGATGAGCGCGGGCAGCAGGGCGGCGGCGGGCGTCAGTGGGACGCGGTAGAAGAGCAGCAGGCCCACCAGGACCACGAAGGCGACGGCGAAGTCGACCAGGCCGGAGAGCACGCCGCTCATCGGGATGATGAGCCGCGGGAAGTAGACTTTGGTGATGAGGTGGCTGCTGGCGATGAGGCTGTTGGAGGCGCGGGTGAAGGAGCCCGCGAAGTAGTTCCAGGGCAGCAGGGCGGCGAAGGCGAAGAGCGGGTAGGGCGTCTCGCCGGAGGGGACCTTGAGCAGGCCGCCGAAGAGCACGCTGAAGACGACCATGCTCAGGAGCGGCTGGAGGAGGACCCAGAGGACGCCGAGCGCGGTTTGTTTGTAGCGGACCTTGACGTCGCGCCAGACGAGGAAGAAGAGCAACTCGCGGTAGCGCCAGACGTCGCGCAGGCCAAGGTGCGCCCAGCCGCGGCTGGGTTCGATCACGACGGTAGGCGGTGCAGCCGGCAGCTCGGTGGGTGCGTGGCGTGCGGCGTCGACAGCTGCGTCCATTGGTGTGTGCCTCGAATCTGGTGGTACAGACTGATCCCCTGCTATGACGCAATCCTAACACCGTTCGGGGAGGTGTCAAATCCGGTAACGCCCTTCACCCCCTCATCCCTTGCGGCGAGAGGCGATCAGGACTATGAACAGCACCAAGAGGACAGCGGCGCCGATGCCGGCCAGGGCGGCGAGCGGGAGGGTGAGCGGGCCGGCCTCGATGGCGGGCGCGCTGCGGGGCGGGGCGCTGGCGTCGATGGTGGGGTGCGGGGTGGCGGTGGGCAGCGGCGTGGGGCTGGGCTCCGGTGTCGGCGTGGGGAGCCCGGGCACCGGGGCGGCCTCGCCGGACGGGGCGGCGGCCAGGTCGCGCGCCGTGTGGCGCAGGGCGGGGGGCGCGGCGGGGTCATCGCCCGCGGCCCAGAGGAAGGCGTGGAGGCGGCCCTGTGGCGCGTCGAGCGCGGCGGCGACGCCGGGAAGCACCGCGGCGTCGAGCGCCAGCGGATCCTCCAGCGGGGCCCAGCGGCCTTCGGCCCAGGTGAGCGCCTGGAGCGTGCGGTCGCCGGCGAAGCTGCGGCTCTGGGCCAGCAGCACCAGCG
>JAXDDP010000031.1:0-12117 GCA_034676785.1 Anaerolineae bacterium
CCACGTCGGCGAAGTTGAAGAGCCATTCGGCCATATCGTTGGGCTGGTTCACGCAGCCGTGGCTCATTTGGTGACCGAAGTTAGCGTGCCACCAGACACCGTGGAGGCCATACCCCTGGTAGAAGTAGATCGGTTCACAAACAACCTCTTACACTCCCACTATATGCGAGGCTGATCGTCACACGAGTGGGCTCGCGAGATTAGCCCACAGTGCAACCGTAGTCCGTGGTAATTCCCCGGTGGCTGATTACACTCAGTTCAGTGGAGTGGCCAAACACACCCACGATCCGGTACGTCCCCCCTGGATCGCCTGTGCGCCCTGGACAACGGGGCCTATGCCCCGCAGTGCAAAGCTCTGCTCCAGGAGCGGGCGGCGCTCAACTTCAAGTCTCCGAGGCCAGGTCAAGCCACTTCAGTGGCAGCGTGCGCAGATCATAGGTTCTGCCCTGCGGATCAGGCTCGATGCGATACTCTGTCGCCAGGAAACGCTTAAGCGATGCCGAGAAGTCCTGAACGAATCGCTGACGCTCCACAACTTCATCTAGCGCCAGAAACTCCGGTTCGTCATCCCAGTACTGCCAAATCTTCAGCCGGAAGTTCTCGGGCGCAGCCAGCGGTTCGGCGCACAGGCGCGTTTTCAGCTGAGACTCCGTACCTTCCTCTCCGTCACCAAGGGGTCCCCAGTCCACAATCCGCAGGTCTTCACAACCTGCCGGCAGGGCGTTACGCGCGACAGCTCCGACGAATTCCACCAGTTGCAGCCAGAAAGGGTGTGTATCAAATCGCAGGATTGAGACCAAGGTCTCTTCCTCAAATGTGACAGTGAAGAACACCCGCCCCTCAAGAAAGCCCATGTCGTAGCCCCCACGCACGCCACACTCCACGACCTGGGGAGCGTGGATATCCGATCGTGGGGGAATGCCGTCCAAGATCGCGCGGCAAAGTCGCGAGACGATGCGCTTCGGAAACCCCCAGTACCTGCCATCTCTTGCGAAGTTGTGAGAGAAATCTATCAGCGGCGGCAAAAACGCCGCTATCACCCCATCACGTTCAGTACCATCGTCGAACCACAGGACGTCTTTGCCATAGACGTCATAGCGAATCCTCAGGTGCACCAACGCGCTGTCCTCTGCAATAGCTGACGCTTTGAACTCCGCAACAACGCCTTCTTCATCCCACGTCACCCGGGCCGGGAAACGCTGCCCTGCAATGGCTTTGACAAACCGCAGCAACGGTAGGAATGGCGGGACCGCAGCACTAGCGTAGATATGGTGACGTTCAGTGCCAATCGTCAGCCAGCAGTCGATCCAACCGCCGCGTTCCCGCTGATGGTCAATCTCGAACCCAAGGTTGTGCCTCATGAGGTCTCCTCTTCGACACCCTGCGCACTCGGTCTCTTGTCCATTGTATCTGCTCTCAGACGCTCGGCCAGCCAGTTGAGGCCAAAGAGGATGCCCTGGCGAGTGGTGGCGACGCCGCTATGCACGTGCAGATGCTGTTGGGATTGCCGCAGCGCTCGGCATAGTCCAGCACCGTATGCAGCCTGGCGGTATCCCGAATGCATCGGTTCACAAACAACCTGTTACATTCCCACTGTACGGGAGACTGATAGTAACGCGCGTTGGCTCACGAGACTGATCCACGGTGCAACCGTGATCCGTGGTGATTCCCCGACACCTGGCCTTGCCCATTTCAGTCATCAGGGCCCCGCTCTAGCCTATACAAAGCAGTCCCCGGGGCTCCAGGGGACTGCTCTTGTCGAGATGGTTCGGCACGCCTTTGTGGGACGTTCTGGTCTGGCTCAGCGAACCGAACGTGGCTAGGCGAAGTGCTTCCTAAGTGTCGCCAATCGCACCTACTCGTGGATGTTCACGAGCGTCCCGACCTCGGCGAAGTTGAAGAGCCACTCCGCCATGTCGTTCGGCTGATTGATGCAGCCGTGGCTCATAGGATGACCCCAGTTGGCGTGCCACCACACACCATGAAACCCGAAGCCTTGCCAGAAGTACATGACGAAGGGAACATCCTCCAGATAGTAGTCAGCTCCTGCCATGTCGTCGTAGCGCAGCTTGATCCAGATCCTGAACTGGCCCACGGGCGTCGGCGTCGCCGGGAGCCCTGTCGAAACCAGGTAGCTCTGCACCGGCGTCTGCCGCTCGTAGGCGGTCACCCGCTGCTCGGAGAGGTCGACATCGATCCAGCGTTCCTCATCGATGGCCCAGGTCGGCGCGGGCTCGAAGATGGGTTGAGTGATCGAAGGGCCGGGAAGCTCCGAGGCCAGGACCTCCGGCACCGCGTCCGCGTCGAAGGCAATCACCCAGTCGCCCGAGATGTAGGCCACCTCACCCTCATAGTCGATGCGCCACCAGTCGCCGTATCGTCCCGTCACGGGAGCCCCAGCACCGGGGTCGAGGAAGCCAAGCTTCTCGTAGCCCGTACTAGGGCCGCGCCGAATGTTCACGCCGCCAGCACCTGCGACCAGCCGCGGTATCACGGGTGCGGGCGTCGGCGGTGGTTCGGTAGGAACCGGCGTCGGCTCCATGGTCGCCGCGGGCATCGGCGTCGATGTCCGGGGGGGGGCGGTCGCTGTAGGGGGCGGCGGCAGCTCCGTGGGCATCGCCGTGGCGGTCTCCACGGGGGCGGCGTCAGCTGGTTCCGGCTCGGCCAGCGCGACCAGGCCCGATCCGACACGCATGGCCAGCGCCAAGACGAGGAAGGCCGCGCCGATCGTCAGTAGCAGGGTGAGGACACCCCGCGTGCGTGGTAGGTTACTCTGTGCGTTGTGTTGTTCGTTCATCGTCTGCCCTTTTCCTGTCGTTTCATTTCGAATCCAGTATGTTGACGCACCTACCGAACACAAAGTTCCACGCTAGCCCACACAACTTCGGATGATTTCTGACCTCCACCTCAAAACCCGCACTAAGTCATTATACAATCTATATATCATACTTATATTCTTAAATATGTCAATACGCAACAACTAGCAGGGTATCGCATCAAAAGCGGCAGTGGCCAAGGTGGGTCGAGAGGGTGCGAAACAGGCCCGCTGACTGCTATTGCGCTAGTGTCAGGGTCTCCTGGAAGGCCAGAGCGCTTTAGGTGGCGCAGAATGCTACCGAAGTGGTACGGTTCACCCAAGTGATAGTGTTACCGGGGGCAACGACGGCCATAGACGATATGAGTATCGGTGATCCTTACCAGTATCTGCGGCGGATGTAGTCACGTCACCAGGATGCGGAACGCAAGCAGTAGACGCAGCTGTTGGACCGGGTGGTGGGCTACACCGGCCTGCATGACAAATCAGCCATCCGACGGCTGCATAGCTCGTTGCAGCGGCAGCCTTGGCGCCGCGAACGTGCCAAGACCTATGGGGCTGAGGGGGACGCAGGCGTTGATGGTGATCTGGGGAACGCTGGGTCACCTCCGTGCGCTGCGGCTGTAACTGAACCTGGTGAGTACTGGTTGTCCTCAACACGATACCCATCAGGTTGCTCTGTAGGGAAGATGAGACTCTCAACCATTCGCAGCAGCTTTGCGATGCTGCCTATGCCGCGTCCAGGCGCATTGAGACTCGGTTCCATCTTGTGTTGGTGAAGTAGAGGTGGGACGGGGCTTGCGAGAAAGGGACGATGTCTGCAATCTAGGGCTCTGGAGAAGCCACATAGAAAGCAGGCATCATGAACATTGTAGAGCGGGGTCGGGCATTTGCCAAGCGGTTGCACAAGTTAGCCACCCGCAGCGCTTGAGATTGGCGGCGGAGCCCACACTGTGGCAGTCGGGTGACGATCAAGAACGGCGCGTACACGCGCGGGGTGCATCGCGCCGCCATCGATCGTTGGCAGCATATGGGGGCTCCGCTGCGGCGCACGGAGGAAGTGCTGCGTTCGTGGTTAGGGCATCAAGAACGCTGGCGGCCGTGGTGCCCTCTGGACGCTGTGCCGCGGGAAGGCTGTCGTCTGGAGGCCAGTACGGTCCATCGGTGGCTGGACCAAGCCGGGGAGCGCGCGGTGGAGAGCATCCCGGATCAGCTCGCGGGGATTGAGACCGCCGAAGAGCTGGGCACGGATGGGCTGTGGGCCAAGCTCAAGGACCAAGTGGTGTGTGTGGTTCTGATGACGGTTAACAATGTGACGGCGGTGATCTAGCCGCCCTTGGTGGCCTGGGACGAAGCTCAGGCGAGCGCTTGGGAGAAGCTCTTCGTGCGGGCCGCGCAAGTGGGACTGCAGCTACAGCAGATCCGGGGGTTAGCGTCCGATGGCGGGCAGGGACTGCTGGGCTATCTGCGTGAACAGCTGGTGTGGGTGGAGCAGCAACGTTGCGTTTGGCACGTCTGACGACAACTGGACCGCACCCTCAGCCAAGTCGTGAGCCAGGCCACGGCCACGTTATCTGGTACTGCGGCCCAGGAAGCCCAGCAAGAGCCCCGCGGCGCGCTGGGCAAGCTGCCACGCCAAGTGGTGGACGCTACGTCACCCAATGTTGCTGAAATCACCCTCCGCAAGCTACGCGCGCATCCTCACGGAGAAGCCTTGGGGTAGCAACTGACCCATATCTTGGATCGGTTGCTGGCCTATCAGATGGCGTACTGTCGCGGTCTACAGCGTGTCTCGCCGGAGTGGTACTGGTGTGACTTTCGTTTGCGGTTAAGTCACGGTCGCAATCGTCGCTCAGAGGAACGTTTGGAGCAGGCGGCGGTGCTCTGGGCCCTGTACCACAACTTCGAGCCCGCACAGCGGCGATCCGAACGCAAACGGCATTACCGCCATCCCGGGCAAAGCGTTCTCCAAGTCGCAGGTATCCCACCCGGCCAAGTCACCTATCTGGATGCTTTGGGTGTCTGAACCCCCACAGAACCGCCGCTCATGGCCAAGTGCCGACGGTGGGCGGTGCCGGGGCCAGCTTGCTCGCCGACGGGTCTGCGACGGCCACCAACAGGCCCCCGAACTCACCAACACGGACTGGAACCGAGTCCAACCAGAACCTATGGTGGAATCATGATTTTGGTACTGGCTGCTGGACCCCGGGGGCCAAGTCCATCAGATCATGGTGTCTGAGCCCATTGGTCGTTGCATATCACGAGAAGCGAACCCCAAGATCCGAGGCGCATCGATACGGCGCGTACGAGCATCGGTGGACCGATTCGCCGTTCTGTCCGGCGCGATCCTGCTCGCGGCTATGTCGACGCGGGCTAGGGCCGACTAGGTTTCGCGTTTCCGAGTTTGTAATCCCAGGTCAACGACTGTGATGCACAAGGTGGCGAGACGATACTCCACACCTGACTTGGTCCAGACTGGAGCGTGAAGTGCGAAAGTCATCGAGGAGGCTTGACTGCCAGGAGTACGGGAAGCAGAGGAAACGAGTATTGTGCGCGTGTTGGATGAGGCCATTGTGCGGCTCAAGGCGGTTCTTGTAGAGCTAAGCCGTGTCGAGACCAGTTGAGCGACTAAGCGATTGCCATCCCCTGAGGACCATTGCCTACGTTAAGGGTAGGAAGGCGCACTGCGTGTGCTCGACAGCCGGGCACCCTTGCGCACCAAACGCCGACGGACGAGAGTGTCCTGTTGGCACTAGCTGGCCTGTGGATCGCAGGCTGATCAGCTCCGCTCCCGCGAAGGACGATGTCAGTCGCCTTTCGGCGCGAATAGCGCTACTATTGGCAAGAGATCGATGGTTCATCGTGCACAGCTCTGACTGCTTGGGCACCAAGATTCCGTTCGAGGTAGCTATGGAACGAGACGAAAAGGCTTTCGGGTATCGACTGCACATCCCGCCTGAGTGGGTTGCGCTCTTTCCCGTCGCTTTCGGTATGCTGATTCTCTGCTTGACGATTCTTATGTCCAACCCGGATCGCCGACTGCAGGTTCAGACGGCAGCTGTCCTGATCAGCCTCCTAGGGCTGCCGTTCTGGCTGATGGCACGTTGGCGTCCTTGGCTGGGCGAAGTATGCGACCTTGCGCTACTGATCGGCTTGGTCGCGTTCCTTGCGGCCTGGCGGGCGCAGCCCTCATGGTTGCTGCTCCTGATCGTTCCCACGGGTCTGGCCGCAGTTCTGGTCAGTCTGCCTGTCGCCGTCGGGACCGCCGTCGCTGGCACGCTGCTGAGCGTGGCGTGGTCCAGAGTTGGGCCGGCCCCCCTTGACTTCGAGTTCATCGTGAGTGTGGCTGTGGCGAATGGCAGTATCGTGGCGCTGATGGCGGTCGCTTACATCCCGATCCGGCAGACCGTCGCGTGGGCCTGGCGGTTCTATCAACAAGCCCTAACTGTGCGCGAAGAAGCGTTCTCTCGCAGAGAGGCCCTGGAGCAGACCATGCGGGATCTCACCAACGCCAACCGGCAGTTGGCTACGATGTCCAGGCGCACCGTTGCCCTCCGCACTCTCGCCGAAGAGGCTCAGAGGACCAAGACGATGTTCTTGGCCAAGGTTAGCCACGAGTTCCGAACCCCGCTCAATATGATCATTGGCCTGGTCGGATTGATGGTGGAGTCGCCCCAGATCTATGCCGTGAATTTGCCACCCGATATGGAACGCGATCTCGAGGTCGTCTACCGCAACTGCCGGCATCTCGCGAGCATGGTGGATGATGTGCTGGACCTCACGCGTGTCGAGTCAGGGAGGCTGGCGTTGCACCCGGAATGGATATGCCTTGACGAGATCATCGAGGAGTCTGTCAGCGCGGTTCGGCCCCTTGTCGAGAAGAAAGGGCTGGCGCTGCGGGTAGAGCTCCCCGACAGTCTACCCAAGATCCAATGTGACCGGACGCGTGTTCGCCAGGTCGTGATGAACTTGATGAGTAACGCGGCCCGGTTCACAGAGGCGGGGGCGATCACCGTGAATGTTACCGCGAAGGACGGGTACATCGTCACCCGTGTCATCGACACCGGACCCGGTATCGCCGCCGAGGACATCGCGAGTCTTTTCGAACCCTTCTCGCAGTTGTCCGGGCCCATCTGGCGAGACCGAGGTGGAAGCGGCCTCGGGTTGAGTATCAGCCAGCAGTTCGTGAGCCTTCACGGTGGCCGGCTGTGGGTGGAGAGCGAGGTTGGCGTTGGCAGTAGCTTCAACTTCAGGCTCCCGATATCGCAGGGCGATGGGCCCTTAGCACGTCCCGGCCACTACATCAACGAGGAGTGGGTTTGGCATGAGGAAGCCTTCAGAACCGAAGGAGCCGGTGTCGCGAACGACGTGCGCAACCCGCGCGTCTTGCTTGTCGACAGCACCGGCAGCCTCTACCCAGGCATGGCGCGCTTCTCAGACGCCGTCGACATTCTCGAAGTCAGGCCCGAAGTTCGGGCGATCAGCGAGGCCCTGGTGCGCAACCCGGTAGATGTCCTGATCGTGAATGCCCCGAATGGAGATCAGGTGCCGCACCTGCTTGTGGACCGCAGCCTGCCCCAGGGGACGGTTGCTGTGCAGTGTTCGATCCCATCGCCCCGGAAGCGGGCGGCTGCCGCCGGCGCCGCGGGCTATCTCATCAAACCCGTCTCGAGCGAGTCGATCGTCAAGGTGCTCCAAGGCCAGGGGCATCCGGTCAAGCGTGTGCTAGTTGTAGACGATGAGCCCGACATATGCAGGCTGTTCTGTCGTTTGCTCAAGCTGCATGACAACACGATCGACGTGGACACTGCCCCGAACGGGCGTGAGGCGTCTCGTATGGTGCGGGCCAAATCCTATGACCTGGTGCTCCTCGATCTGGTGATGCCCGACGTCGACGGCTGGGCCTGGTTGAGGGAGGTGCGAGCTGAGCCCAAGTTTGCAGACATGCCAGTCTACTTGGTCTCGGCCCAAGACCCCGCCGATGAGCCGCCCGCGACGCCCTATCTCCGGGTCACGTTCGAGGGTGGGGTCTCGCTCAAACAACTCCTGCGCTGTTCGTTGGAGCTATCTCGGCTGATGATGACGCCCGAGTCAGCACTTGATCCAGCGCCGCGACCAGGTCCCGTGGGTAGATCGGCTTCGACAGGAACGCTGCTGCGCCCAACGCGAGCGCCAGGTCCTCCTCTTTGACGACGGAGCAGACGATCACGGGGATATCGCGGGTGGTCAGACGCTCACGCAAATGCGTCAGCAACTGCCACCCGTCGGCAGCAGGGAGCATAACATCGAGGATGATCGCGTCCGGTCGCATCCGCTCGACGGCGTCCATGATCTCGCTGGCCACAGCAGGTCCCTGGACGATGTGATACCGGGTTCCGGCAGTGCAGCGGCGGTAAAAGTAGACCATGTCTGGATTGTCCTCGATCACTAGAATGGTCTGTTCCCCGACGGCGGGCAGGGAGAACTCCAAGAAGAAGTCGCCGCTCCTCTGATGGACTCTGGTGGACGCTTCAGGGGGTAGAATGATGCTGGCAGCGACCTCTCGATCGTCAAGGTCGGCTCCAGCCTTTAGTGTCCCCGTGAGCGTGAGCCTGGTCTTGCCCCCATCTAGGGTCGCGTAGAGCATGATCTCTGGAGATGACACCCGCGGGGCGAGAAACCCAATCGCCGTGATCAGCGTTTGACGTAGAATCGTTGGGTGGGCTGCTGCGACCAGACCCCGTTCGACGAAGCCAACACTCACACCAACGCCTCGCCCGGCTGCGAGCCTGGTTTCGAGATCCACAACGCTCTGGATGAGGTGTGCCACGTCCGTCTGCGCATTGGGCGCATCGACCCTGAGTGAAGCGATCTCGCGCTGTGTCTGTGAGCGCCAGTCCGGTGCCTGAGCTGTATCCCTGGCAGCGCTGGTCCCTGGCAGCTCCCTCCAAATCCGCTGGGCCAGCACCTGGATGGCCTCGCTTTGCACGCGCTGGACATTGCGGACGCTCATGTGCAAGAGCTCAGCCGTATCCTCCTGCGAGAGCCCGTTGATGAAGCGCAAATCAAGCGATCTGAAGTGGGACCATGCTCGGCTGTCGGGCGGCGTCTGCTCGTCAGGCTTCAGCCATTCGATCTCTGCGATGATGCGCGTCTGAATCGGGCCCGGCCCCACATCCGGCCAACACCCCAGCGCTTCGCACAGGGGGTCGGGAGGGACGAAGTCCTGGTCGTGCAAGTGATATAGCGCATCGCGCAGCGCATCTCGGAACACCTCGAAATCTGCTACGTCACTTGATCTGCGCAACATTCCGTCTCCTCGGTGTCCGATCACTGTCCGGTTCCTGTCGTGGACATGCCAATTGGGCTACCATATCATATTGGTATACGTCGCAGCCCATTCCCTTGTGCCCCACATTGTTGCCGAGACACACCTTATCACGCCAGTGGGTGCCTGTCAAGGTCTCGCCTTTCGCTGATCATCTGGAGGAGGTATAGCGCTTGTGATCGATGACAACTCGGGTATGATGGTCCGTCACTATCAGCATGGCGAGGTGCTGGACGTTGCTGGCCTGAACCAGATCACGGTCCTCATCGACCGGTCGCGCACCGCGTTGACCGAGATAGGCTGGAACGTCTGGCACGCCGGGCTCGAAGGGCCCCCGCACTTTCACGATGCCAAGGAGCAGCTGTTCTATATTACCAACGGAACTGGCACGATCACGGTTGGGAACACATCCTATCGAGTCGGACCCGACCACCTGATCCATGTGCCGGTGGGGGCCATGCATAGGACGGAGGTTGACCCAGGGGAGCCACTAGCCTATCTTCTCTATAATGCATTTAAGGATGCGCATAAGGAAGGTCACGCCACGTTTGCCGACCATATTGGGGAAGCGAAGCACGAGCGGCGCCGGCAGGCAGACGCGGCCACCTGTGGGGCCACGATCGACTGGTCTCGTGTAGACACTCCCGGCGCGCATATCGTTGTTGCTGAGGGCCAGGCTGCGGGGGGTGTCAGCACAGTGCATACCTTGGTGGAGCCGCCCGCGACACAGAGATGCATCGTGGACCGGATCTGTCAGCCGGCCGGCGCAGAGTACATCCTTCGACGACTGCCGCACGGTGAGCGCAGCCTCTTTGTCACGCGCGGATCGGCGCTGCTGGTTACGGCTGGCGAATCCGCCCCACTTAGCCCGGGGGATGTTGCCTTTCTCCCCGCCCACTTGGCCGGCATCCTCAACATTGAATCAGATCCGTTCTGCTGCCTGTGCTTCACGACGATGCTTCCCTGATGCGTGATGGGTCTTGGCCGCGAGGTTCTGGAGCAGAGCGTGCGTAACGTCAGAAAGTCGTAAGGGTGAGCGGAGCGGAGGCTGATAAGCCGCCGCGGCGCGCCGACGGTTGAGACCTGGAAAGGAGGTGTCGTAGGGCAGTTCACTTGGAAAATGGGTTCTCTCTTGCGCCGATGGCATCCCGCTGACGGGCCTGCGGGAATGAACCCAGTACTGTCTCTTGACGAGTGGTTGTGTTGACGTCATATGAGGAGGATCGATCCATGCGCAACAAGAAGCTATTGCTTAGTCTCTGGGCAACCCTCATTATTGCCAGTCTGCTCCTTGGCTCGTGCCAACAGGAGCCGACCGTCATTCGCGAGACGGTCGAGGTCGAGAAAGAGGTCTTGGTTACCCAGATCGTGGAACGTGAGGTTGAGGTCGAGACGGAGAAACTTGTAGAGGTCACGGCTGTGCCCGAGCCGGATGCCATGCGCGACCTCTCAGGCACGCTGCGCGTCGCCGTCCAGGGCGCCATCGCGCTGGAGGGCGCCCCTGAGAACAGCTATCAGCGCTTTTGGCGTCAGGTGCTAACCCTCTACAAGGTCTACCACCCCGATGTCGAGGTCGTGATCGAGGATGTTGCGCCGGGTGGTGGCCCTGGCCAACAGTGGTGTGAGGCCAAGAAGACCACCGCTGACATGGCCGACATCTCCTACGTCGCCGAGTGCAACTACTTCCGCCCCAGCCCCGCTGAGATCTCCCGCGGTGAGAATATCGCGATGGATCTCAAGCCATACGAGGACCAGATCAGCCCCTACACGGGCAAGCCCTGGAAAGAGGACTGGTACAGTGACTTCGTGCGCTTGGGTCGCTGCACCGAAGGCGGCGCCTATGACATGTGGACCTGCCAGACGAATGCCTACAGCGGTGATGGTGTATGGGTCAACTGGGACATCCTCAAGGAGTTCGGCTACGATCACACCTTCCCCAAGACGTGGACCGAGCTCTACGAGCTGACCGACGCGATCAACGCCAGCGGCACATATGTCGCCTGGGACATGCCCAACTTCGTCGACGGCTGGTTCGCCCGTTCGATCTGGTCGTTGCTGACCATGGATGT
Organism: Anaerolineae bacterium; assembly: GCA_034676785.1. Taxonomy (GTDB): domain Bacteria; phylum Chloroflexota; class Anaerolineae; order B4-G1; family SLSP01; genus PWVB01. Next base: position 11,192 of record JAXDDP010000031.1, read on the forward strand.
CTATGTTGATGTTCTGGGAGGCACCATCGAGCCCACCAGCGCGATCCAGGAGAGCAACAAGACGACGCTGGCTCCCCAGAACATTCTGCCGCACATGTGTGATGGCAGCTTGTGGGTCGGCAACAACCCAAGCATGCAGGAGGCCTACCTGCAGCAGAAGCGCTTCACGGATTCGTTCCCCGGTGGCGGCGCTGCCTTCTACGACCCCGCCCGCCCACAGGGCGCAGAGGAATGGCTCGCCGGTCGGGCCGCGATGAGCTATCACGGCGTCTGGCTCTACGGCGCGATTCGTCAGGCTATGGCCGATGGGATCTTCATGGTCGAGGACTGGGGTGTCGTCGGGTTCCCGCAGCTCACCAAGGAGGACCTTTTCAACAAGGATCTGCCGATCTACTTCGACGGACACTACTTCTTCTTCGGCGGCGGCGGCGGTGATATCTTCGCCCCGACCCCTAATGTCCGCGCCAGTGGCGAAGATCCGATGGTCGACCAGATGGTCGTAGACTTCTTCCAGTTCATGAGCTCCGCCGAGGTCACCGAGATCTACGCTCGCGAGACCGGGGCTGTCGTTCTCAATCCCGATGTTTTCCAAGTCATCGATGAGCGACTCTCAGGCTGGCTCACCGTGCGCGATCCGCTGTATGATGGGATCACACAACCGCCTGGCTCTTACGCCAACTACACTATGTACACCCACGATCCCGAGTTTAACATTCGCGCCTGGATGTCCGACCAGATCGCCTTTGAGGACGCTGTCGCACGGGCCGATGAGAACGCGACCCGCGAGTGGGTCCGGCAGATGGAGGTCACTCTCAAAGACCGCGGTGAAGACCTACCCGAGGTCTGCGAGCCCTGGGCGACGCAGTAGCGGCTGACGGTGTCTTGTGACTGCGCGCGGTGGGTTGCAGTGCAGCGCAACCCACCGC
>JAXDDP010000203.1:0-20833 GCA_034676785.1 Anaerolineae bacterium
ACTGGAGAGACTGCTGGAAGGCGAGATCATCCTGCAAGTCTCCTGGCGCGAGAGCGAATCCTACCGATCGCACTTCGGCAGGATGATCGTCGATGGCGTAGCTGTGGAGATCATGGCCGGACTAGAACGCAGGGTCGGAGAACGGTGGATGCCCTCATTCCTGACCACAGACGAGGTTGTGTGGTTTGAGGGCCTTCAGGTTCGAACGCTCGCCCTCGAGGAGGAAGCCCTGGCCTACCTGCGTGCCGGGCGCCTCGATCGGGCCGCTTCAGTCCTGCCTCACTGCGAGGCGGGACGGCTGCGCCTACACCTCAGCGAGGCCGTGCGCCACGGCCTCCTGTAGCCTACGATCTGTATGCTCATCGCGATGGCCGGTCTACCCGGCACGGGAAAGACCACCCTTGCCACTTTGTTGGCCGCGCGAATTGGGGCTGTGGTACTCGACAAGGACGAAGTCCGCGCGGCGCTCTTTCCTCCCGAGGTGCTCGACTACTCCTCCGAGCAGGACGATCTCTGCTTCGATGCCCTCCTGAAAGCAGCAGCCCTGCTGCTCAACCGTGATCCCGGACGCCCCGTGATCCTGGATGGGCGCACCTTTACCCGGCGAGACCACGTGGCCACGGTCGTCAGAGCCGCGCACGCATTGAACGCACCCCTGGCTTTCATCGAATGCACCTGCTCCGATACGATCGCCCTGCGACGTCTCGAACAAGCCCGGTCAGGGGGTACCCATATTGCCGGGAATCGTGATGCGGGGCTTTACTGGAGACTCAAGGCTGCCGCCGAGATCCTCGATGTACCCCACCTCGTCGTGTCGACGGAGCAAACCCCGCACGATTGCGTCGCGGAGTGCCTGACCTATCTTGCCAGTCCCATACCCCCGATCACGTGAACCGGATGCGTATCACTGGCATTGTCGCGTGCACCCAGCGATACCAGCGGGAGCTCTCCGTGGTGGCAACCCGCAGTGCTGCAGCCCTTGATGGAAACGATAGGGCGGTCCGGGAGCTCAGCCGCCGCATCCAGGTAGATGCCGATGCTATCGCCGATCTCTGTCAGACGGAGGGCTTACCACTGGGCAGTCTGCCCGTTCGATCGCGACGGGCCTATCAGTGGCTGCACTTCCTGGGCGACCCCGGAAACCTGGCTCAGCACCTGCGGACGCTCGACTATATCTATGCGCAGCTCACACGACGCCTGGCTGCAGCGGACCAGGCGCCAGCAGCGGCTCTTGGCAGACGGCGCGGGCTACGCACCAAGGTGTCAACGGTCTCGGTCGATATGGGTCCGGCATCCGTACTGTACCAGGTCAGGGCAGGAGGCGCCTCACTCCAGTTCATGGTGAACGAAGGCTTCGTCAGCGCGCCACCGTCAGTCCTTGACGACGTGGTACAAGCGTTGCTTGCCCGTCCGGCCAGCTCAGCCCAGCGCCGGCGATTGCGGGCGTACAGCGAGTCCCCGGCCTTTACCGCAGTCCTGGCAGCCCTTGAATCTGCGGCCCCAGCAGCGCCCAATCGACGGGATGCTCAGGGCCGTCACCACAGCCTCACCGCGGCGTTTGACCGCGTGAACCACGACTACTTTTCCAGCACGCTGCCCCGCCCCGGTCTCACCTGGCGCAAAATGCGTGCAACGCGCAAGCTGGGCCAGTACGACACATTGCGCGATCTGATCACGCTCAACGCAGCTCTTGACGCACCCAATGTCCCTGAGGTCGTCATCGACTATGTCCTCTACCACGAGCTACTGCACAAGACCCTTGGCATACAGCGCGTCAATGGCCGGCGTCGAGTCCACACGCCGGAGTTTCGCAAGGCTGAACGGCAGTTCCGGCATTTCAAACAGGCCAGGACCTTCATAGCGCACATGTCCCTGGTCCCCTGACCCCACGGATTGGAGCCAACACCCATGCCTGATCTTCCCAAAGAACCTTGGCTATCGCCATTCGGCAGCACACCGGCGGCTGCAGATGACCGGCAAGCGTGCGTTCCTCCAGGTGAGGCCGCTATCCATCGTGATACCTGGGACGCCCTGGCACACGATGTAGTCACCTGTCGCGCCTGCCCTCGCCTCGTGACCTGGCGCGAGGAAGTCGCAGCGACGAAGCGGCGCGCCTTCCAGGACTGGACGTACTGGGGAAAGCCGGTACCCGGCTTCGGAGACCACAACGCCCGCCTCCTGATCCTGGGGCTGGCTCCCGGCGCCCACGGTTCGAACCGCACGGGGCGAATGTTCACCGGCGACAGTTCCGGCAAGACACTTTACGCCACCCTGTACCGTACCGGGTTCGCAAACCAGGCAACCTGGGAATCGCCGGACGATGGCCTGATCCTGTCGGACGCTTACATCACCGCAGTCGGACGGTGCGCTCCGCCACAGAACAAGCCCACCGCCGACGAACTGTCGAACTGCCGGCCATTCCTCCGCAGGGAACTGGCGCTCATGGACAATCTGCAGGTTGTGCTTGCGCTCGGGCGGATCGCTCTGGATGGTTACCTCCGATTGCTCCAAGTGAGTGGGCACACCCTGCCACCTGTGGCCTTTGGCCACGGCATTGTCACACCGCTCCCGGCGCCCCTCCCAACCATCATCACGTCCTACCACCCCAGTCGCCAAAACACGCAGACCGGTCGCCTCACCGTCGAGATGTTCGACCGCGTTTTTCTGCTGGCCCGTGACCTCTTCAGGTGATGCTCTGGACCGCGTGACCCCGGGACGACCTGACAATCCGGGGTTCTGTCGCCTGCGAAATCTTGCTAACAGTGGCAAACGGCGTATAATATGGCGGTTAGGTGCAGGGAGGTTAATAGCATGCCACTATACGAATATCAATGCCAGGAGTGCGGGTTACGGTTCGAACGTCGCCAGACCTTCTCTGAGGACCCCGTGAAGACCTGCCCCGAGTGTGCTGGACCTGTCGTGCGCTTGATCCAACCTGCGGGCATCATCTTCAAGGGCTCCGGATTCTACGTCACGGATCACCGGTCGAAATCGTCCACAGCGATCCCGGGTGGTCGAAAAGAGGATGTAGATCATACACCGGCCAAGAGCGAGAGCGAGACGCCAAAGCCGTCGGCGACTTCTTCATCTGATACGAGCAGCGATAAGACCAAGAAGTAGCACCAGATTGCACATATGGATGGGGCCGGGACTCCTGACGGAGTCCCGGCCCCTTTGCTTTTGCACCACAGCCGAGTGCTGTCTGACCCTACCTGGCCGTGACAAGATGGATAATCGTCGCGCCTTCGCCACCCTCTGCCAGAGCGGCTTCCTCATACGAGCTAACCAACGGATGGTTTGCCACGTGACGCCGCACCTCCTGACGTAACCGCCCCGTGCCCTTGCCGTGCACGATACGCACCCAGGGCAATGACGCCATCGCGGCCTCGTCGATGTGCCGCTCTAGACGGGTCAGCGCCTCCTCCACCGTCTGGCCGCGTAGATCGATCTGGACACCTGGCGAGGTAGTACGCGTCGGCACGGAAATGCCAGAGGATTCGGTTCGCGGCGCGGCCCCACGCCGTACCAGCGCGACGTCCGACCTGGAAACGCGCGTCCGGATAGAACCCGCCTGCACGTTTACCTCGCCTGCACCAACGTCGAGGACCACACCCTCGATCCCCAGCGTAAGCAACGCGACCACGTCCCCAGCCTGCAGCTCACGATTCTCGATCGCAGCGGGTTCGGCAATAGCGTCCTGTACCAATGGCTCGGGCCGAACAATCGCCGTTTCCACAGCATCAAGCTCGTCCTCGACTGCGTCAAGGGCAGGTATAGCGTTGCTTACCGGCGTCAGAAGCATCTTTGTGCGCAACGACCGCAGCTCACTGCGCAGTGCCTCGACCTCGGCCTCGGCCGTTGCCTCGGCCTGCGCCAGTATGGCGCGCCGCTCCTGGTCGATTTTCGCCAGTCGCTCCCTGAGCTGTTTGCGCATGGCGTCGACTTCGCCCTGAGCCTCGCGCGCCGCATCGCGCGCTACGACCTCCTGGATCCGCAGATTGTGCAGATCCGTGAGCATATCCTCGGCGCGCAGCTCTTCGCCGGAGATCATCCCTTGCGCGCGCTTCACAATACCCTGCGGCATGCCCAATCGCTGAGCAATAGCGAACGCGTTCGATCGCCCAGGAAGCCCGATCGTCAACCGGTAGGTCGGCGCCAGCGTCTCGACGTCGAACTCCATCGACGCGTTCTGCACGCCAGGCGTGTTGTGAGCATACAGCTTGAGTTCGGGATAGTGCGTGGCCACAAAGATCGTGCACCGGCGCTGTCGCAACGCGTCCAGCAGCGCGCGGGCGAGCGCTGATCCCTCAGCCGGATCTGTCCCTGCGCCCAGTTCGTCGAGCAATACCAGCGAACGGTGGTCCACCTCGTCGAGGAACGACAGAATGTTGGTGAGATGCGATGAGAACGTCGACAAGCTCTGTTCGATGGACTGCTCATCGCCGATGTCGGCATAGACAGCGTCGAAGCACGAGAGCTCCGAGCCAGCATCGACGGGAATGTGCATCCCCGATAGGGCCATCAGGGTAAGCAGGCCGACCGTCTTGAGCGATACGGTCTTCCCCCCCGTATTGGGCCCCGTGATGACGACCACGTGCGTATCTACCATCACGTCGATCGAAACCGGCACAACCTGGGCGGGGTCGATGAGCGGGTGGCGCGCACCCCTGAGCCTCACCACCGTGCCGGGGTGAAGGTTGTCGCCTTCAGGAGCCGGAGAGGTCTTCGGAACTGCCACCAGCGTAGGTGCCGTAGCCATCATCGACTCAGCATACCGAGCGCGCGCCAGCACCAGATCAAGATTCGCGAGCGCATCCAGAGTATGGTTGATTTCATCCGCAGCCTGTCCCACCGTTGCCGACAGCACCCGTAGTAGGCGGATGATCTCCTCTTCCTCAGCGAGCTTTAGCTCGCGCAGCGCATTGTTCAGCTCGACGACCTGAGCTGGCTCCACGAACAGCGTCGCCCCGCTCGAGGATCGGTCGTGGACAATCCCCTGAACATGCCCCTTGAAGTCGACCTGAACGGGGATCACAAAGCGTCCCTCTCGCCGCGTGATCAGCGCGTCCTGCAGATAGGGTGCCACTTCTGCTGAGGCGATCAACCGGCGCAGCCGGTCCTGAACGCGGTCCTGTGTGACCCGCAACTCACGGCGGATGCGGGATAACTCATCAGAGGCGCTGTCGCGAACCTCGCCACGGTCATCCAGCACTCGGGCAATCGCTTCCGCCAGTCCCGGAAGAGCATAGATGCGCGCCGCGATGTCGGCCAGCATCGGGAACTGCGTCTCCAGCCGGCCCACAACCTTGCGTACGCGATCTGCTCCGATGAGCGTACTGCGGACCTCAAGCAACTCAGCGGGTTGCAGCGTGATACCGTGTTGGGCCCGCACTGCGATGGGGCGGATGTCGCGCACACCACCCAGTGCAAAGTCCGGGTGAGCCTCCAGCAACAATCGAGCTTCGCTGGTCAGCGCCAGGAGCTCCTGAGCATCCCTCAGGAAGAAGACCGGCTCGAGTTCCAGAGCCAGGGCTTCGCCTCCGGAGAAGTCCGTGTGGCGCGCCAGGCGCCTGAGGATCTCCGGATATTCAAGTTTGACCCAATGACGATTCATACCCATACCTAACGCGGCAACAAGACAGGCGGCAATCCTTTGAAGAACGGCACGAATCCCCAGCTGTAGATCGCCAGTGCCCGCGACGTGACTGCACGGATGCCCGAACCGGCAAATGAGGCCCGGAGTGTGGCCCATCCCCTGTCGTTGGTCACCCAGCGCTCCATCACCATCACCCCCATACTGTTGAGCAGCAAAGAGACGAGCAGCACCGCGATCACGGCACCGACTGCCAGGCCCAGCAGATTGTCAAGGAAACCAAGCTTCGGAAGCTTGGTCACCGGGAAAGCCAGACGGGTCAAGACGTAACCCGCGATCAGGAAGATGACTAACAGCCCATCGAACACCAGGCCGCGTGCCAACGACACATTGGGACCAGTAATCGCCTGCAGGCGGAATGCAGTCTCCTGGTAGAGGACCGCGGCCAACAAGGTCGCCGACCATAGAGCAAACAATGAGAACAGCGCCCGCACCAAACCCTGGAAGATGAAGGATATCGCCAGGCCTGCACCAAAGAAGATCAGCAGCCAGTCATAGGCCGTCATGGAAGCCTCCTCAGGACGCGAGCAAACCGTTTTCTATACGAATCCCTGACCGATTATACCACCGCCGGCAGCTCCCGATACTACACCACCCAGTCGCAACAGGGCTATCACATTTCGCAGTCGCGTGCGTGCGCCGCTTTCCTACGCAAGGTTTCCGCACCTTATCAAGGGTTCCGGGGCCAACGATGTTGAGCGCTCCGAACCCTTACGAGAGTTTCTGGACCGTCGCACGACCCGCCTGTCTGATCCGTCGTACAGGTACAATGTGCAACTGCCCTGGGATTGGCGGGGTAATCACACGGGCACACCCTAAGGCGCTTCACTCGCGTAGAAAACTCGATAGATGCGCCCGCCGAAATCGTCGGAGATCAGCAGACTTCCATCGCGCCCGGTGAGAACGTCGACCGGCCTGCCCCAGCGAGAACCATCAGCCCGCAGCCAACCTGCCGCAAAGTCCGACACCGGGCCCGGTGTAGCACTGCCGGTGCCGCTTGCCGTAAAGGGAACGAAGACCACCTTGTACCCTGTGGGTTCCTCGCGATTCCACGATCCGTGGAACGCCACGAACATGCCGCCCTGATAGCGCTCAGAGAACTGCGTTCCGGTGTAGAAGGCTAGACCCAGCGGGGCCGAGTGTGCCTGCATCTCCACCGCAGGCTGAAGCACGCCATCGCACGCTCCCTCAGCACCAAACTGCGGGTCGATGATCCTGCCGCTATGGCACCGCGGCCAACCAGCATCGTCCCCTTCGCCGATCCGGTAGACGGTCTCTGGGGGCTGATCATCACCCAACCAGTCTGCGCCGTTGTTCGTCACCCACAACTCGGAGGTACCGGGCCGGAAAGCCATCCCCACAGCGTTGCGCAGCCCGGCTGCGTAGACCGCCTCCTCGCGGCCATCCGGACGGTACCGGACGACCGCGGCGCGGCGGGGGTCTCCTTCAATGCAGACGTTGCAGGAGGAGCCAACTGAAACGTAAAGCCACGCCCCGTCAGGACTGAAGAGCACCGTCCGCGTGTTGTGTCCGCCACTGGGCAGGCCGTCAACGATCGTCTCGATGTCGCCTGCCACAGCAGGATCGCCCTGCAGCACGACGCGCAGAACGCGACGGGTCTCCCCGACGTAGATCGATCCGTCGTCGCGGAACGCAAGGCTGCTCGGGGAATTGAGGCCATCGACCACGACCTCAACGCCATCGGCCACGCCGTCCTCGTCGCGATCGGGCAAGCGAACGATGCGATTCGCGCCCCGCTCGGCGACGTAGAGGTGGCCAGCATCATCCAAGGCCATCATTCGGGGATCCGACAGACCCGAGGCGAAGACCGAGATGCCAAAACCCGCGGGTAACTGCACAGCTTCGGGCGGCTCAACAACGCGTGTGGGAATGGCTGCAGGTGTCCCGGTAGGCTTCACGGTCGGGGTGGGCACCGGCTCTCCAGCACCTGTCGCAACAGCCACAGGTTCCTGTGTATCAGTAGCGGTCGGCACCGGCAGAGGGGTAGCCTCAGCCGCGTGCAGGGGGACCGACGTTGGTGCCGGGCTGGCCGTGATTGGTCGCCTCACCGGCAGATATCCTCCACGACGCAGCCGGACCACACCAAACGCGACAATGGCCACGAGGACCAGGATAACACCGCGAATGACAACTTTTCGGTTCATCTCTCCCCCCTTCCAGCAGAACGCCTCGCACATGCGACTGTGCGAGGCATTCTAGCGCCTCAAAGGGGCGAGACAAGACAGAAGCCGCTGATCTCAAGCTTCGACAATCGACGCCTGAGCATCCTCCGTTTCCTCGTCAGCCTCGAATCTGTCGAGCGGGAACGTCGTATCGCACACCGTGCATCGTGCTACATCCTTCCTGTCGACGACCAACAAGCCACCGCAAGCCGGACAGCGTGCTTTGAGTGGTCGCTTCCATGACGTGTATGTGCACGTCGGCCAATTCGAACATCCGTAGAACGGCCGTCCGCGCTTCGTGCGCCGAAGAATGATCTCACCATCCTCACACTCCGGGCACTTCACCCCAATCCGCTCTAGCCACGGCTCGGTGTAGCGGCACGTGGGGAAATTGGAGCAGCCCACGAACTTGCCGAACCTTCCCCAGCGGATGAGGAGCTTCCCGTCTGCGCACTCAGGACAGTCACGCCCGACAAACTCGACCTGCTCAACTTTGGGGATTGCCGCGTCGGCCTGTTTGAGTGCCATCTTGAACGGGCCATAGAACTCGTGCATCAGCGCGACCCAGTTCCGCCCGCCGTCGGCCACTTCGTCAAGTTCGGATTCCATCTGAGCCGTAAAGTCGACGTTGATCAGCTCTGGAAAGTTGTCGACGAGCAAGTCAGTGACAAGTATGCCAGTCTCAGTAGGTGCTAGCCTGCGCCTTTCGCGGCTCACATAGTTGCGTTGGCTCAGAGTCGTCAGAATGCTGGCATAGGTCGACGGGCGCCCAATCCCGTACTCCTCCAGAGCACGGATGAGTGTCGCGTCACTGTAGCGCGGCGGCGGCTGTGTGAAATGCTGTTCCGGGATCAAACGGATTAGGTCCAGCACGTCAGAGACGGACAGAGCGGGTATCTTCTGCACCTTCTCCTCTTCCTCGTCCTCGGATTTCGCCTCTTCGTAGACGACAAGGAATCCCGGAAAACGCAGGGTCGAACCCGACGCCCGGAAGAGATATGGCTTATCCGTCTCGCTCCCGGCTGCGATCTCTACCACAATCGTGTCATAGAGCGCCGGCTTCATCTGGCTCGCCACGAAGCGTCGCCAAATCAGATCGTAGAGCTTGTACTGGTCCTTGGTCAGGTAGCGTTCGATGTCAGAGGGAGCACGATGAACACCTGTTGGCCGAATCGCCTCGTGGGCCTCCTGGGCCGACTTCGAGCGTGTCTTGTACACCGGAGGGGTTGCCGGCAGAAACTCCGGCCCATAGCGCCGCGTGACGTAGTCCCGCGCCTCGGCCTGCGCCTGCTCTGCGACATTTGTGCTGTCGGTTCGCATATAGGTGATCAGGCCTTCGGTGTCCCCATCACCAAGGTCGATGCCTTCGTAGAGCTGTTGGGCCACGTCCATCGTCTTGCGCGCCGCAAAATGCAGCCGGCTTGACGCCTCCTGCTGCAGTGCACTCGTCGTATAAGGAGCTGATGGGCGGCGCGTACGCTCGCCACGCGTGACGTCCGAGACGATGTAGCGTGCGTGTTCCAGGTCCTTCAGGATTGGGGCGACATCGCCCTCTGACCCTAGCGCCACATCCTGGTCGCGCACGCGTACCAGGCGCGCCAGAAACGAAGGGGCAGCCTTGGCTGCTCTAAGGCTATCCGACTTCCCGTGAGATCGCGCGGTTACTGCCCGCAATGGCGTGAGCTCCGCGTCCAGTGTCCAGTACTCCACAGGAACAAAGCTCTCGATCTCGCGCTCGCGTTCAACAATGAGGCGCAGCGCTACCGATTGCACACGCCCGGCCGAAAGCCGACTCCGCACCTTGCGCCACAGGAGCGGGCTAAGGTTGTAACCCACCAGTCGGTCTAGCACGCGACGCGCCTGTTGAGCGTCTACCAGGTCCATGTTGATCGTTCTTGGGTGAGCAAACGCCTCGTCGATGGCCGGTTTCGTGATCTCGTGGAAAACGACACGGCGCGTCTGCTCGGGTGTGAGGCCCAGAACCTCATACAGATGCCAGGCGATCGCTTCACCTTCCCGGTCCAGGTCCGTTGCCAGGTACACTTCCGACGACTTGGCCGCAGCTGCGGCCAACTCCTTGACTACGTCACGCTTCTCGTTGGGTACTCTGTAGTTCGGCGCGAAGTCGTGCTCCACGTCCACCGACAACTTGGACCTCAGGAGATCGCGGACGTGCCCAACCGACGCACGCACGGTGTATCCCTTCCCAAGGAAACGTCCAACCGTGCGCGCCTTCGTCGGCGATTCGACGATGACCAGCCTGCCCGATGGTTTGGGCGGCGCCGGTCTCGAAGGGCGGGCCATCCCGGCATGCAGCGGCGTCTCGCCCATTCGAAACACCTTCGTTCCACACACAGCGCACGCGCCCTGAACCGCAGGCTGCCCTTTGGCAGTAAAGACGGGAGTTGGATTGACCACCTCCCGCTTCTCCTTACAGCGCACGCAATAAGCCTCGATTTCGTATTGATCCGTCATACACCTTCCCACGTATAGAAAAGCTCGCGACCGTCGTGCATCATAGCGGATGCAAATCGGCTGTCAAGGGTACGCTACAGGAGCTCCACGCGGCGATCCTCACCAAGCTTCTGGACAACATCCCGCACCTGTTGGGTCAGTCCTCGTCGTGTGATGAAAACCGCATCCGGCGTGTCAACCACAATGAGATCCTCAACTCCCACCAGCGCGACAAGTCGCCCCCCGTTTGCAAGGACCATGGTCCTCTGGGTATCGATGCCCAGAACGTCGCCACGCAGAACATTACCCGTTGCGTCGCTCGCTTGGGCTGCCATCACGGTGTCCCAAGTGCCAATGTCGGACCAGCCAATGTCTACAGGGACTACGGCTACGCGGTCGGCACGTTCCATGATGCCGTAGTCAATCGTCTCCTTCCGCAGCCCGGGCCAGAGCGTGTCCAATCGATCTCGATAGGTTGCCCCACCCCAGACCTCGTCCAGTTGGGCCAGCGTCGCGTGCAAATCAGGCATCCACGCCGCGATCTCACTCAAGATGCGATCCGTGCGCCAGACGAACATACCGCTATTCCAGGCATAGACGCCGGAGTCCACAAAACGCTCCGCCGACGGCAAGTCCGGCTTCTCGACAAACGCCTCCACCTTGAACACCCTCAGGTTATCCGCGCTGCCCAGACTATCGCCAAAGCGGATATAGCCATAGCCCGTGGATGGGAAAGACGGCGTCACCCCCAGCGTCACCAAATACCCGTCGTCTGCAACGGCGCTGGCAGCTTTGAGCGCCTTGATGAACGCATCGTGATCCTGGATATGGTGGTCTGCCGTCACTGTGGTCATCACAGCATTGGGATTGAGGTGATGGATGTGCAACGCCGCCAAACCGATGCACGAAGCCGTCCCGCGACCCATCGGTTCCACGATGAAATTCGACCGCGGTAGCTGTGGATACTGAGCGTGGAGCAACTCAACCTGCTCCTCAGCGGTGACAACGAAGATGCGATCAGGGCGAAATAGCGGCAGCAGCCTGTCGATGGAAGTCTGAAACAGCGAACGCTCGCCGACCAAGCTAAGCGTCTGCTTGGGGTGCCCGTGCCTGCTCATCGGCCAGAGACGGGTCCCTCCGCCGCCAGCCATCACAACCGCGTACTGATTCTGAGAGCTCAACCGGTTCGTCTCCATAGTGCACCTCCTGTTATCCTGCTCGGGATTCGAAGCTAAGGCACCGGTGGCGACGACGAGCCGGCTGGTGTTGCATCAGGCTGTCCGGACGGTTCAGCCTCGTAGACCGTCCCGGGCTCAAAGGCTCGTACGTACTGGAGAGCACCCACCTGTCGGACCATACCCTTCAACTCCATCATCACCAACGTACTACTCACAGTTTCGACGGGCATTCCCGACTGCCGCGAAAGCTCATCCAGGTGACATGGCTCTTCGGTCAGGTGGGCGAACAGCGTCGCCTCAGTCGGTGTTTCTGGAAGCACCATCCGCGCCGCCTGCTTCTCCAGGACCTGGCCCAGATGCAGCACCTCGAGCACATCCCGCACCTCGGTCAACACGTGAGCACCATCCCGCAGCAACCGGTTGCATCCCGATGAGCCCGGGCTGAGTATACTGCCCGGCACTGCAAAGACCTCGCGGCCCTGATCGAGCGCGAAGTCAGCCGTGATAAGGGCACCGCTGTGTAGCCCGGCTTCGACCACGATGGTCCCAAGGCTCAACCCGCTGATGATACGATTGCGTGGAGGAAAGTTCTGGGCTTCAGGCTTCGTTCCAAGCGGGTAATCGCTGAGTATGGCACCGTTGTCCGCGATAGCTTCTGCCAGCCGCCGGTGTTCTGGAGGATACACCTGGTCTACGCCTGATCCCAGTACCGCGATCGACCGACCACCGGCTTCTATGGCAGCCTTGTGCGCGATGCCATCAATGCCACGAGCAAGCCCGCTGACAACCGTCACGCCGCTTCGACCAAGCTCCTCCGCGAGTCGCCTGGCGACCTCGCGTCCGTAGACCGTCGCTTTGCGCGTCCCGACCATTGCCACCGCCCATTCGTCGGCGGGCGTGATCGCCCCCCTGACGTAGAGCACAGGAGGCGCATCGGTAAGTTGGGCCAGTAGCACGGGGTAGTCGGGACTCTCCCAAGTGAGAACGCGAACGCCCTCTCGTTCAACCCGTGCCAAGACAGCATCCAGATCGTGCTGGTGGCGAATTTGCAGCAAGCTGTCGATCACCCGATCATTGAGCTTGGCGGACCGCAGCGCGGCCTCGGATGCCTTCCACGCAGCTTCAACGCTGCCAAAGATCTCAATGAGGGTCCGCAGACGAACGGGGCCAATACCTCGCGCGAGACTGAATCCAACCCAGTACCGTAGATCATCGCCCATCGCCACCTCCGTTTCGAAGGCCCGGGAGCTAGCCAGTGGGGCGGCACAATGGCCGCATCTATGTGGTCCGCGTGGTCACTGCAGGTGCCTCCTGACCCGGATTGCGCCGGGGCAGGAAGCGCGATCCTCAGCCGGGGTCGAGTAACCCGGGCAGCACCCGAATGGTCAACTGCCCAGCCTCGATGTCGATGTCGACGATGACGTCCTCGATAACCGGGATCAGGGTCTCGCCTCGCGGACCGCGAACGACGAAGACATCGTTCGCGCCGGGAACGGCCAGAACATCAGTGATCTCGCCGAGGTCGATACCTTCGTCCGTAACCACGTGCAAACCCTCCGCCTGGAACGCGTAGACTTCGTTCTCCTCAAGCGGCACTGCGTCTTCCATCGCCACGTAGACTACCTGGCCACGCAGCTCATCCGCAGCATTCCGGTCATCAATCCCCACCAACCGCATAAGAGCGACATCCTGATGAAGACGACACCCAGCCACCGCATAGCGCCGGTAGTCGTCGCCCACGTAGACACTCTCCATGGTCACCAGACGCTCCGGGTAGTCGGTGAGGATCTCCAGGCGTAATTCCCCCCGGACACCGTGCGGACGCTGCACCCGCCCGACCGCCAAATGACGAGGCTCAGGTTGCTGTCTACGCATCCCTGAGCCTCGATTCACCATCACCCGTGACCTGATCCGCACCCAATTGGGCAGCGGCCATCACTAGACGATCTCCAGGGTAACCTTCTTGCCCATCTTGGCCCCCAAGACACGCGCCAGCGAACGCATCGCGTTGATCGTTCGTCCCTCGCGGCCGATCATCCGCCCCATATCCTCGGGGTCCACGCGCAACTCGAGCATGATGGACGATTCACCTTCGATCTCGGATAGATTGACGGCATCAGGCTTGTCAGCCAACCCTTTGACGATGTACTCCACCAGGTCCTTGACCTTTGACATTGGGCCACCTCCTTGAGCAAGTGAGCGAAATAGGCGAAGACTGAACAAGCTACAGGACTAGGAACTCGTTTGGTCGATCCCCATAGCCTTGAGATCGAACAGCATGCCTGAGGAGTGGCACTTCAACGCCGCGGTCCTCTGCCTGACGGAGACCGACTCCTGCCGGGCAGATCGCGCTTCCCTACCCCTCCGCCTCCTCAGCGGCGGGGATGCTCGCTTCCGGCGCTGCCTCAACAGCAGCTGCGGGCGGCCGCCTCTGGGCCTTGCCCTCTGGAGCTTTCGCCTCAGATGGAGCGGCTGAAGCAGCTTCTGCAACCAGAGCCTCCAACGTAGCTCCGGCCCGTAGGCGTTCGAGACGATCCATCGTCCCGTGCGTCTTGAAGATCCTCACGACAGCATCGCTGGGCGATGCCCCAACAGACAGCCAATAGAGCGCGCGCTCCTCATTGATCTGCACCGTCTCCGGCTCAGTCCGTGGGTTATAGAAGCCGACCACCTCCAGCGACTTGCTGTCCCGCGAGGTCGTGGACTCTGCAATCACAATGCGGTAGCTCGGCTGCCGCTTCGCCCCAACTCGACGCAACCTTATCCTAAGCATATGCCTCCCATTCCACCTGAACGTTTACTGCTTTTGTGTGATTCCCTGGATGCCCGCCCCGAGCCAATTACCCGGCACAGGGCAGATCAGCCGCTACTGAAATAACCCGGGGATGCCCCGCATCTTGCCCTGGTTCATCCTCTTGATCATCCGCTCCATCTGGCGGTGCTGTGACAGCAACTGATTGACCTGTTGCACCGTCGTCCCGCTGCCCGCAGCAACCCGCCGTTTCCGGCTTGCATTGAGGACACGCGGATTTGTTCGCTCCTCAGGCGTCATCGAGAGTATGATCGCCTCGACGGATTTCAAGCTCTGCTCCGTCTGCCGCTCATCCAACTCGACCCCACGCATTGCCTTACCGAGTCCTGGAATCATGCCCAAGATCTCCTGCAAGGGCCCCATCTTTCGTACCTGGCGCAATTGCTGGAGGAAATCCTCAAGGTTAAACTCACCCTTGCGGAGCTTCTTCTCCATCTGCGCAGCCTGATCTGCATCAAAAGCAGTCTCGGCCCGCTCAATCAGGGAAAGGACATCGCCCATCCCCAGAATGCTGGAAGCCAGACGATCAGGATGGAAGACCTCTAGCGCCTTTGTCTTCTCGCCCGTACCCAGGAACTTGATCGGCACACCGGTGACAGCGCGCATGCTGATCGCCGCACCGCCACGTGCATCGCCATCCACCTTTGTCAGGATCAAGCCCGTCAGACCAACGCGCTGATGGAAGCCTTCGGCGATGTGAACCGCCTCCTGTCCCGTCATTGCATCGGCGACAAGCAGGACCTCGATCGGGTGCACGCGATCGCGAATCGCCGCCAACTCGGCCATCATTGCATCGTCGATCTGCAGCCGACCAGCCGTATCCAGAAGGATC
This sequence comes from Anaerolineae bacterium, assembly GCA_034676785.1. Taxonomy (GTDB): domain Bacteria; phylum Chloroflexota; class Anaerolineae; order B4-G1; family SLSP01; genus PWVB01. The sequence goes on from JAXDDP010000203.1 coordinate 15,113, forward strand.
ACGTCAGCCCCCCGCAAACGGGCGGCTTCCAGACTGCGAGCGCAAATGTCCGGCGGCCTCGCCCCATCACGCTCACTGTAGACCGGGACATCCAACTGCCGTCCCAGAACCTCCAATTGCGTGATGGCTGCAGGGCGGTAGATATCAGCCGCAACCATCAAGGGATAGTGTCCCTGTGATCGCAGATGCAGGGCCAGCTTCGCCGCGGTCGTCGTCTTCCCGGATCCCTGCAACCCGACGAGCATGATCACATAGGGAGCACGCCCCTTCAGTTCCAGGCGTCCAGGCGCTCCCAGCGTCTCCACCAACTCCTGGTGGACGATCTTGACGACCTGCTGAGAGGGGTTGAGCGCGCGCGATACCGCCTCGCCCACAGCCTGGTCTCGGACCCGTGTTGTGAAGTCCTTGACGACCTTGTAATTGACGTCAGCTTCTAAAAGTGCAAGACGTATCTCTCGAAGGACAGCCTGGACATCCTCTTCCCGCAGGACACCGCGCTTACCCAGTCGACTAAAGACGTCCTGAAGCTTCTCACTCAGCGACTCAAACATGGATCCCTGTGGGTGGCCTTCCTTCCAGTGTGCTCCATTCTAATGGATTATGCAGAATCGTCAAGCACAAAATCGGTAAACACGTACGCGAAAATGGTCAAGGTTTGTTACCAAGACGTCCTACCAGTGCCTGGCTGCCACGAGATCCCTTGCCAAGCCCTCCCTTCACGGCATAATAGCGCAGGAGGTTGCCACGACAGTCAGTGTCAATACCGTGCTTCCTCTACTATACCAGAGTGCTCAGCAGAGGTACATAGCTTATGACGACAAGGCGAACGCCTGTCTCGATGATCCGGTCGCTGATTGTCATCGACCGCGGTCGCAAGCGAGCGCAGAGCCGTACCGGGTTCAACCTCATCTTTCGCATCCTCGGCCTCCTTGTACTCATTACACTGCTCGCCTCCTTGCTCTTCGCCGGCCTGGCGGTGGGCGCTGCCGCAGGTGCCTACAACATGATCACCGAAGGGCTGCCGACACCGGACGAGGTCGCCAGGGCAAGCGTCCAGACCTTTGAGACAACGAAAATCTACGCATGGGGCGCCGACACTAACGGTGACGGGCAGAAGGATCCCGAGCTTATCTACGAGGTGATCGATCCCAACGCGGGCGACCGCAACTGGATCCCTCTCTCGGATATGCCTGAATCCATCATCTGCGGCACCGTAGCGATGGAGGACCAAACCTTCTGGACGAACCCTGGGTTCAACTTGCGAGGTATTCTCCGCGCGTTTGTCGGTAACCTGCAGGGCGATGCCGTTCAGGGTGGCTCTTCCATCACGCAACAGGTCGTCAAACAGACCGTCATCCCATTTGAGGAGCGCTTCGAGATCAGCTATGCCCGCAAGGTCAAAGAGATCCTCATTGCGTTGGAGCTCACACGGCTCTACGACAAAGAACAGATCCTCGAATGGTACATCAACACCAACCCCTATGCCAACCTGGCCTATGGGATTGACGCGGCAGCTCGCGTCTATTTTGGCAAGACAGCGAAGGAGTTGACCCTCTCTGAAGCTGCAACGCTCATTGCCATTCCGCAATACCCCCTGCTGAATCCATTTGATGCTCCGGAGGACGCCCTCAGACGTAAGGGAATCGTCCTTGGACGGATGGTGGAGGAGGGATGCATCACCAGCGATGAGGCTGACGTTGCCGAAGCTGAGCCCTGGAAACTGGCTCAGTCAAACGTGCGCTACGATATCAAGGTCCCGCACTTCTCGATGTATGTCCGGCGCCAGCTCGAAGCGATGTACGGCCCTGACATCGTGGCCGGCGGCGGGCTGCGCGTCTACACGACGCTCGATCTCGAGCTCAATGCCCAGGCGGAGTGTGCTATCCAGACTCATCTCCGCAATCTGTCAGGTGAGGATCCGGCGGTCGTGATCCCCGAAGCACTTGCTGCTGGCTGCGAGGCCGCCCAGTATCTCCCTGACTACCCCGCCAGTCGCGTTGGTCAGGACTTCAATGTGAAGAACTCCGCACTCATCGCGATCCGCCCCACGACCGGCGAGATCCTGGCTATGGTGGGAAGTGCTGACTATTGGAATGCGGACATCGACGGAAAGTTCAACGTCGCCGCAGACGGATTGCGCCAGCCCGGCTCATCCTTCAAGCCCTTCACCTACGTGACCTTCCTTTCTCAAGGCCACAATGCGGCCTATATGTTCCTCGATGTCCGCAAAGCCTTTGACCAGGGCGCCGGTATGGCACCCTACGTCCCGGAGAACTACACCCGTAACTACTATGGCCCAGTCAGCCTGCGCGGGGCTCTGGCTCGGTCGCTCAACATCCCGGCCGTCGAAGCGATGTCCATCGCGGGTATCGACAACGTCCTCAGAACTGCCCACAGGATGGGCATCACCACACTGGATCAGAGTCTCGAACACTACGGCCTCAGCCTGACTCTTGGCGGCGGCGAGGTCAAGCTCATTGACGAGACCTATGCCTACAGCGTCTTTGCCAACAACGGCACGATGTATGGAGCACCGGTCGCCGAAAATGAGTTGCGTCCCAACTTCCGTGAACTCAACCCCATCTCGATCTTGCGTGTTGAGGACCGCAACGGCAAAGTCCTCTACGAGATGAACCAGCCTGAGTCCCGCCAGATCCTGGAGCCGCGCCTGGCCTACTTGATCACGGATATCCTTTCGGACCGGCAGGCACGTATTCCCGCCCTTGGATCGCCCAACGCCCTGGAACTCGCTAACAACCGACCTGCGGCGGCCAAAACCGGCACCACGAACAACTTTACCGATAACTGGACCGTCGGTTACACGCCGCAACTGGTGGTCGGCGTCTGGCAGGGAAACAAGGATGGTGACGACTTCATGATCAACACCTCCGGTGAGCGTGGCGCGGCCTCCATCTGGCATGCGGTTATGGAGTACGCTCATCGCGACGAACCGATCGTCTCTTTCACTGACCCGGGCGGGCTGGTTCAGGTAGCGGTCTGCGACGTCTCGGGCCTTAAGCCTACTGAGAACTGCCCAACGCGCACCGAACTGATGATCCCTGGCACCGAGCCCACCGAAGTGGATACGCTCTATCAGAAATATCCCGTCAATCGCGAGACCGGTCTGTTGGCCACGATCTTCACGCCCCCGGACCTGATCGAAGAGCGCGTATACCTGATACTGCCGCCCGAAGCCCAGGACTGGATCAACAGCCTGTCCGACGAGCGTCGCCAGCTTTTCCAGCCACCTTCACAGTATGACACGGTGAACGCACCCACTCAGATTCAGGCCGAGGTCGCCGTCATCTCACCTACCACCTACTCCTACGTTGCCGGCATCGTCCCCATTATCGGCAATGCCCGCGGCGACGTCGCGTTCTACCGGCTGGTGTTTGGGAAGGGGATCACGCCAGCAGAGTGGTTACCCATCGGCCCGGATCACAACAACCAGGTTGACAACGCCCTGTTGGAGAACTTCGATACTACCGGCCTGGCAGATGGCATCTACACCCTGCAGCTCCAGGTCGTCGGCGGAGACGGGCAGATTCGTCAATCCTCGATTCAGTTGACGGTCGACAACACCCCGCCCAAGGTCGATCTGACCTATCCGCCGGAAGGATCCGAGTTTGTATCTGGCGAGGTCGAGTGGGTTAACGTCAACGCCGAGGTCGCCGACGTCTACGCCATCGCGCGCGTTGAGTTCTTCGTGAATGGACAAGCGGATCCCTTCGCAGCGCGCTCGATCGCGCCCTTCAATGTCAACTGGCCACTGGGTGGACCGGGGCGGTACCAATTCCACGTCGTCGTCCATGACGCTGCGGGGAACAAGACGGAGACTGAGCCTGTCACGGTGAGTGTTGTCCCCCGCCAGGAGTAACGCTCGTGAAGGCCCTTCTGATCTCGCAGGATCCTGACGAGACCGCGGTCCTGTCGCTCGCACTGCAGCGCGCAGGCCTCAATGTCGCGCGTCATCGCGACATTCCTGACCCACTCCCCTATGCCCCGGATGACCCAACCGACTTGGTCGTCTTGGTAACAGCGGAGGGTTCGCCGTTGCCGGGAGTCAAAGCAATCCGTGCCCAGGAGCAGACGCCCCTACTGGTCATTTCCGAACATCTGGATGAATCGACGCACGCTGTTGCTCTCGAGTCCGGCGCTGACCTGATTGTCCAGCGGCCGTTCAGCGCTCGTCTCCTGATCGCCCAGATTCGAGCCCTGCTGCGCCGTGCCGCCAACCTTCCTGTCTTCACGCTTCCCACCCTGAGCGTCCACGATGTCGAACTCGATCCAGGAACGCGCACGGTCGTGGTCGCCGGGCGCAGCCCGATGCGCCTCACCCACCTGGAGTACCGCCTGCTATACACCCTGATGATTCACAAGGAGCAGGTACTGCCCACAGAGGTGCTCGTGGAGCAGGTCTGGGGTTACAGCGGAGACGGCGAGCGCGACCTCGTGCGGGGGCTGATCCGGCGGCTACGTATCAAGGTCGAACCCGATCCACGCCACCCAAGGTACATCCTGACCATCCCGGGTGTCGGCTATACCTTTTCGCCCGAGTCCTAGCCCACCGGATCTAGGCAAAGCAAGAGGCGGTACCCTTCAGGTACCGCCTCTTCTCTTACTAAGGCCCTGCGAAAGCCGTGTGGCTTGGCCCCTCTAGGAGAACCGTTTTGACCGGAACAGCACCAGTTTCTGAATCTCCGCAACTGCCGCAGGCAATAGCATCAGCGGGGCCACGGCCATCCACTCCTCGAGAGTCAACGGTGTCGTGTTGAAGATCTCGTGCACCTTCGGCACCGGGATGTAGACGACGAGGAACAACAGAACCATCGAGAACCCTACCGCGTACTGCATGTACTTGTTGGTAAAGACACCCAACTTGAACAGCGGGTACCGCTCCGAACGCGACGTATAGGCCCGCAGCAACTCGGACATCACCAACGTCACGAAAGCCATCGTCTCGGCCGTGATCAGGGGATCTACCCCGGGCACCCGGCCGGCGAAGTAGGTGAGGCCAAGCCAATAGGCGCCTAGGACCGCCGTGGTGATGGCTACCGTCTGAACGATGACACCCACGACCATCTCCCGGTTGATCACGGGCTCATCGGGCGAGCGCGGAGGCCGGTACATGATGTCAGGATCGCCCTTCTCCATACCCAACGCCAACGCCGGAGCGCCGTCACTGAGCAAGTTCAGCCACAGTAGCTGGATTGCCGTGAGAGGCGCAGCCCAGCCGAAGAGCGTCGACAGGAACAGGATCGCGATCTCCGCCACATTACATGAGATCAGGAAGTAGACGAACTTTCGGATGTTGGAGTAGATCACGCGGCCCTGCTCAATGGCACTGACGATCGACACGTAGTTATCGTCGGTCAGGACCATATCAGCCGTCTGCTTCGTCACATCCGTGCCCGTAATGCCCATCGCCACGCCGATATCGGCCTGCTTCAGCGCTGGAGCATCGTTGACACCATCGCCCGTCATCGCCACGACGTTGTTGCGCGCGCGCAGCGCCGAGACGATGCGCATCTTGTGATGGGGAGCGACGCGCGCGAATACGTCCACGTTGTCGATTCGGCGATCCAGCTCCTCATCGCTCATGGCTTCGAGCTCTGCACCCGAGATCGTCTCGCGTCCGGGACGCAGAATCCCGATCTCCTCTGCAATTGCCGCAGCCGTCGCGGCATAGTCACCAGTAACCATAATCGTGCGCAGACCGGC
>JAXDDP010000032.1:0-5837 GCA_034676785.1 Anaerolineae bacterium
GGTCGGGGACCCCGCGGCCGCTGCCCCGGGCCAACTCGCGCTGGACCCCGTCCCGGCTGGCCGCTGGGCCTTTTTGGCGGCCCCTGGCCCGGTACCCGAGACCCTTGTCGCTGCTGAGATGGCCGCGTTCATGGAGTGGCTGCCCACCTCGGGCTACGTCCACGCGCTCGCGCCCGAGATGGAAGTCTATCCCCCTTCCCCCGATGGCCAGCCCTACTGCGAGTTCTGGCTGCCGGTGGCACCTGCCGGCGCCAGACCGATCGGACAGGAACCGGGCTGACGCGCCACACAGGCTTCGGCTCACATCAAACCAGGTCCAACTAGCACTTCCCGTCAGGTAGACGATGCCACAATCAACGCCCTCCAGTCTTGCCCGTGGCTATGCCGCAGCGCTCGGAGCAGCGGCAGTCCTGTCAACGACGGCGATCTTCATCCGCCACCTGACCGTCACCTATGCCATTCCAGCACTCGTATTGGCCATCTGGCGCGACGTCTTCGTCGTTATGACCCTCCTGCCGATCCTGCTGATCGTCCGGCCGGTTCTGCTGCACCCGGCGCGTCGCCACATTCCCTTCCTGGCGATCTACGGCGTCGTGCTCGCGACCTTCAACGCGATGTGGACGCTTTCGGTGGCCTACAACGGCGCGGCCGTCGCCACAGTGATGGCCTACTGCTCGGCTGCATTCACGGCGCTGTTGGGATGGTGGCTGCTCAAAGAAGATCTGGACTGGGGCAAGATCGGGGCGGTCGCCCTGAGCCTGGGAGGGTGCGTCCTGGTCGCCGGGGCTCTGGACCCATCCGTGTGGCGCATGAACCCGCTGGGCATCCTGACCGGTGTGCTTTCTGGTCTGAGCTATGCAGGCTACAGCCTGATGGGGCGGTCGGCATCGCAGCGCGGCCTGAGCCCGTGGACGTCGCTCGTCTATGCGTTTGGTTTCGCGGCACTGCTGCTCCTGTTCGTAGCTCAGTTGCCGGTCCCGGGTGGTGCCTCACGCCCGGCGGACCTCTTCTGGTTGGGAACGAGCCTGCCGGGATGGGGACTGCTGTTCCTCCTCGCCGCAGGTCCAACCGTTGCCGGATTCGGGCTCTACAATGTGAGCCTCGTCCACCTGCCATCGAGCATCACCAACCTCATCGTGACCCTCGAGCCGACCTTCACCGCCGTCACGGCCTACCTGCTTCTGGGTGAAAGGCTGACTGCCATCCAGGGGCTGGGAGGGCTGCTTATCCTGGGGGCCGTCGTCTTTCTGCGCCTTCACCAGGGACACACGGCACGTAGGCGAAGGCTGGCAGATCCGGCTCCGGCTGCCCCGGCCTGACGCTGTTTGCCCCTGGAGAGTCCGCGGCCACACGGCAAGTCTTCAGCCGCACGGCAAGTCTCCGGCCACATGGCAAGTCTCCGGCCACATGGCAAGTCCGCGGCCACATGGCAAGTCTCCGGCCACATGGCAAGTCTGCGGCCACATGGCCGGCGTATGGCCACATGGCCAGTCTTCGTTTGCAAATCGGGCGCGCTGGAACTACCATGAAAGCGCTTGCGTCATCATGATGGATAGGTGAGTCACGCAAGGTCAAGGAGAGTGCAAGATGAGGACTAGACTGACCCGTGTGCTGCTGCTGGCATCGCTTTTGTTGCTCGCGGCCTGTTCGAAGTCACTCGCACCGATGGTGCCTGTCACCGACCTACCGCCTGAAGAAGAACCAACGGCCGATATGGCGAACCCCGCATCCGTCTTCTGCGAGGAACAGGGCGGTACGGTGGATATTCGAGTCGATGAAGAAGGCAACCAGACGGGGTTCTGCGTCTTCTCCGACGGGATCGAATGCGATGAGTGGGCGTACTTCCGCGGCGAGTGCGAACCCGAATCCGGGAGCGCGGCCGGCATGGCCAATCCAGCATCCGTCTTCTGCGAGGAACAGGGCGGTACGGTGGATATCCGTACTGAGGATGATGGCGGTCAGATCGGTATCTGTGTCTTCCCTGATGGGAGCGAATGCGAGGAATGGGCATTCCTGCGCACGGAGTGCGCACCGGGGGCTGAAGCAAGCGCCACTGGTGCTCCCACCGAGACTGAAGGTGAGCCCACGGCAGAACCTACGACTGCCACCGCTGAAGCGGAGGCCGGCGGGACAACCGTCTACCTCCCCGGCGTCGTTACGCTGCAGTCGTTCGACTATGCAGACTGGCAGACCTACAGAAATATGGCCTACGGCTTCAGCTTCCGCTTCCCTCCGGACTGGCAGATTCAGGAAGTCACCGATCCGGAGGACACGATGGCCCGTCACCGGGTGACTCTGTCTGACCCTGACGAGCCGCTGGCGACGCTGCACATCGCCTTCAAGACAGCAGACGAAGACCAGCAAATCGCGCCAACCGGAATTGGCGCTGGCGAGATCACGGATCGTGGAAGCCTTCCATTCCTGGGCGAGGAGCTCCCCCGCCGGGCTCTCGTGGCGGAGGGCAAGGACTTCGGTGTGCTCTATGGCGGCGAATCCGAGGTCACGCGCGGAGAGCTCGTCTTCTGGATGGGATTGAACTACGTGGGCGATCCGGCGACTGACCCAGGGTTGTCTCCCGAGTTCCAGACGCTGGTCGACCAGATCGTCACTTCACTGCAGATCGAGCCTTAGCCGATCCGATCCCGCGGCGTCTCAACTGACGCTGCGGGATCTTCTCTTCGTTCGGCACGACGTTCCCCGAACCCGCACGAGCATCGAGACACCGGATGCTTGCGGGCCACATCCCTTGCGCTATAGTCGGAGCATATCCACGACGGAGGCGCATATGAGCACTCGGGATCTCCACGGGCCGCTGCGAGTCCATCCTATCAATCCCCGCTACTTCACCAACGATACGGGCAGAGCGATCTATCTGACCGGCTCCCACACCTGGGCCAATCTTCAGGACATCGGACTGCCGGGAGGTCCCCCCTTCCCCTACGACGAGTACCTCGATTTCATGGAACACTATGGTCACAACTTCATGCGCCTGTGGATGTTCGAGCATCCTGAGCGCGCGTCATGGACCGAGGTCCCCATCGTCTTCGACCCGCTGCCCTGGATGCGGACGGGGCCCGGGCTGGCTACTGACGGAAAGCCCAAGTTCGATCTGACCACGTTCAACGAGGCCTACTTCACACGGATGCGCGAACGCATCATCGCCGCCGGCGAGCACGGTATCTATTGCGCCGTGATGCTCTTCCAGGGCTGGAGCCTGCATCGAACGAGCGCCAAGGTCGGCGATCCCTGGCCCGTGCACCCGTTCAACGCTGCCAACAACGTCAACGGCATCGATGTGCCCTACACGGCCGAGGATGATGACGAGCACCCTTGCCTGCACAGTATGATGCTTCCGGATGTTCTGGCTCGTCAGGAAGCCTACGTCCAGAAGGTGATTGACGCTGTTAACGACCTGGACAATGTGCTCTACGAGATCATCAACGAGGGCGGTGCGACCGCGTGGCAGATCCATATGATCGACCTCGTCCACCGCGTCGAGCGCGCCAAGGCCAAGCAGCACCCCGTGGGGATGACCTACCGCTTCAGGCCAAAGCAGTACAACAGCGAGCTGTTCGGCAGCCCGGCGGAGTGGATCTCGCCAGCTAACGAGCCGGCGGGCTGGTGGATCCCGGGGTTGGCGGTTCTCGAAGACTACCAGAATGATCCGCCCGCCGCCGATGGTCGCAAGGTTGTGCTCAACGACACCGACCACCTATGGGGGCACGGAGGCAATCCCAGGTGGGTGTGGAAGAGCTTCCTGCGTGGCCACAACCCGATCTTCATGGATCCCTGGTGGCCTCTCTACATCGAGTCGGATCCCCAGGTAACCCCCTGGACCTTCGTCGGTGGCATCAGCAAGGACCACCGCGACTACCCCGATTGGGACCCAACTCGCCGCGCGATGGGTGACACCCGGCGCTACGCCGAGAAGATGGATCTCGCCGCAATGACGCCACAGCCGGCCCTGGCTTCGACGGGCTACTGCCTGGCCAATGTCGGGAAAGAATACCTGGTCTACCTGCCGGAGGGAGGCAGCGTGACCCTGAACTTGCGCGGCGAGGAGGTCCTCTACAACGTGGAATGGTTCCTGCCGCAGGTCAACCGCACGTTCCCGGGTGCACATCCACTCGCCGGAGGCGATTACGTCGTCACGGCAGCCCCCTATACGGGCGATGCCGTTCTGTACCTGAAGAAGATCAGCTAGGTCCGCGTAGGGCGAAGTTGTACTTCGCCCTGCAATCGAAGGATCCCAACGTGGGCAAACGTTGCGATGAACCACAGGTCAGCACGATCGCCGCCGATTTCGGCGCGCAAGCGCGATCGCTGCCTGGCCGGAAAACGCCTGAAGGAGCAGACGTATGGCCGATGTCATCGTAGAGACAACGTCAGGTAAGGTGCGGGGCACCATCGACGAAGGTATCGCCACCTTCAAGGGCATCCCCTACGGTGGGCCCACGGGTGGGCCCCAACGGTTCATGCCGCCTACGCCTCCCACACCGTGGGCCGGCATCCGCGACGCCTTAGCGTACGGTCCGAGCGCGCCTCAGCCCAAGGGCAATGCCTTCAACATCACACCCCAGGTTGCGGCGATCTTCGGCACGGGCGAGCCCCTCCCGGAGAGCGAGGACTGCCTGGTGCTCAATGTCTGGACGCCGGATACGGATGGTGCCAAACGTCCGGTGCTTTTCTGGTGCCACGGAGGCGGCTTCACCGTCGGGTCCGGGTCAGGGGGATGGGCCGACGGAACACCGCTGGCCCGCGGCGGGGATGTGGTTGTGGTCAGTGTCAATCATCGCCTTGGGCCCCTGGGTTACCTCTATCTTGCCGAACTCCTCGGCCCCCAATACACCACTTCGGGTAACGCCGGGATGCTTGATCTCGTGTTGGCCCTGCGCTGGGTGCGCGACAATGTCGCGAGTTTCGGCGGGGACCCGGACAATGTCACGATCTTTGGCGAGTCCGGTGGCGGCGCAAAGGTGAGTGCGTTGATGGCGATGCCGGCAGCGCAGGGGCTGTTTCACAAAGCCATCATCCAGAGCGGACCGGGTGTGTTCATGTTCCCGAAGGAGAGGGCCACAAGGTATGCTCGTGCGGTGCTCCGGCGCCTTGGGATCACCCGCAGCAACAGCGCCTCCCTCCACGATGTCCCTGTGGAAAGCCTGCTGGCTGCGCACGAAGTCGTCACGCGCAGGAATCCCTACTATGTCCTGGAGCCCACGGTTGACGGTGAGGCGCTTCCCCGCGCGCCCTTCGACCCCGTAGCACCCGCGATCTCAACACACGTCCCGCTGTTGATCGGCACGACCAGGGATGAGGCTACGCTCTTCATCGGTGGAATACCCTTCCTGAGCCCGTTCAGCCGCGAGAGCCTGGCAGCGCGCGCCGCGCTGCACTTGGCTGCCCGGGCCATCGCCGGACGGGCCGCCCGCCGGGTTCTCGAAGCCTATGCCGCGCCCGGGATGCCCACCAAAGAACGCTTCGCCACCATGGCCAGCGACTACGTCATGCGGCGAGGATCGATCAGGATCGCAGAGCTCCAGAGCGCTACTGCGGCGGCTCCGGTCTTCATGTACCTCTTCACCTGGAAGTCACCGGCCCTTGACGGAAAGCTCCGCGCCACCCATTCGCTGGATGTGCCCTTCGTCTTCAACAACGTCGCCCGCGCACCGGGAATGACAGGGGACCTTCCCGATGCTCACACGCTCGCGCGCAAGATGAGCCTTGCCTGGGCCGCCTTTGCCCGCAACGGCTCACCCGATCACGCTGAGCTGACGCCTTGGCCGGCCTACACCGAAACGGAACGTGCGACGATGATCCTGGACAACGAGTGCCGGGTT
>JAXDDP010000212.1:0-13313 GCA_034676785.1 Anaerolineae bacterium
ACAAACCACCTGAGCGCGTAGTCGCTCTCTCCCCCATACAGCATCGGTGCAATCGCGTCGACAGCCCCGCTTGCCAACCAACCCTTTGAATCCTGGAAGTAGTCCGAATAGCCTTCGCTGAGGCCCCAGCCCCACTTATCCACGTAGTAGGGCCATACCGCCGCCGATACCAGCGCTCCCGGACGCCACGCATGGGTCACATCCCGCACCTGCGTCACCAGAGCCGTGACGCGATCACGCTGCCATTGATCGCGCGCCGGTGACGGCTCGCTGCCTGCAGCGGCATTGCTATAAGGATCGTAGGAGTAGGCCGGCCCCGCATAGCGTACAAGGTCCAAATGCACCCCGTCAACGGCATAGCGCTGGACGATATCCTCGACTACATCCACAACGTAGTCGTTGACCCGGTCGACACCTGGGCTGGCCCAGAGGTAGCTACTCCAGCCGAGAAGCATGGCAGCTTGATCGCTGTCGTGATGCCGCCATGCCCACCCAAGGCCATACTCGCCAGGGTGGTCCGGATGTGTCGAACTGTATGTAAACCGGTCAAACATCTGTGGGGGGATCGTGGCAGGGGGCGCCAGGGCACCATAGGAGGCATTGGGCGGGGAGAGCCACGCCGTGTACACATTCACGTAAGCGTGCACCTCGATGCCGGCTGCGTGTCCCGCCTCGAGCATGCGCGCCAGGGGGTCCCAACCCGGGTCGAGTCCGAGTGTATCTGTTACCGTTCCCACACTTAACCTGGATGCCCACGGTTCAAGCCCCGGGGTATAGTAGGCATCGCCCGCGGCACGAACTTGAAACAGGATAGTGTTGAAACCGGCGCCGCTGACCTTCGATACCATCGCATCGATGTCGTTGGGTGAGGGAGCTATGCCAAGGGTGGTCCAGTCGTACCGCGTGATCCAAATAGCGCGACGCTCGACCATCGTGAGGGGCTCAGACCTCGACACGAGGGGCAAGTAGGCCGTAGGCGTCAACGATGTGGTGATCTGCGGAAGGGCTGACGCACTCGGCAGTGCATCAGGCACCTGGCTGACAACGACCGGGGCACTTTCGGCGCCGGCCATAGCAAACCATGCTTCGGCCCGGCCGATCTGCCCTGCAAGCTCCTCAAATCCCACTGCCGCTGCTGGCACTGGCGTCGCATGTCCGTGGCCCGGGCTTGGGGCACTCAGTACCAGTAAGACCCCCAGAAGCACCGTTATTGAACGCACACGCCCCACAGGAGACCCTCCTGGAGCAAGGATGGTTTTAGTCTACTTGTCCTCGACAATGTAGCAACGATCTCGTTGACGCGACGCGATGCCAGGAAAGGGCCTGCTTCAGTTCAAGGTCTTCCCTGTGACATCCATGAGACCAACGAGCGCGACCGGTAAGAGAAACCCGTCGCGCTCCGCCATCAGCTGAGATCTCGTCAGGGCGTGAGGATTCAGTGCACCAGGTCGCACTGTCCTTCGCCGAGGATCTCGATCTCTAGACCTTCCATCGTGCGGATCGTGGCGTGGACAGGGCAGTGTTCCGCCACACGCTCAATGGCCTTGATCCTGGCTTTGCAGTCGCCGTTGGGCAACATCACCGTCGCCTTTAGGTTCACCAGTCGCGTAGGGTCATCAGCCTTGTCAAATGTGACGTCGACGCGCATCCCCGTATCATCAATCCCGTTCTTCTCGCAGTACTGGGCCACAAAGGCGCCAATGCAGCTCCCGAGCGAGGCCACAAAAAGCTCTGGGGGAATTGGGCCGCGGTCGCTTCCACCCATACCGGCCGGTACATCAATGAGCACCGAGTGCTTACCAATCTTCGACTCAAACAGCATGTCACCCTTGTAGTACGTCGTCAAAGTCGCCATCTTTCCTCCACGATAAACTGATATGCGGTCACCGTCACCACCGACTATGCTCAGGCTAACACGCCCAAGCGACGCCACGATAGGCAATTGCGGCCCAAGGGCCAACGTCGTTTCGAGAGCTTGGATGCACTACACCTCCCGCACCAACATCCGCACGACCTCCCCGACATACATCCGGTGAAAGTCACGCGTCGGATAGTTCCGATCAACGATCTGGGGATCGACGAAACCGGCCTCCTGCAGATCCTGGGCGTAGAGCTTGCGACACTCGATCACAAGACGCGCCTCATCGAAGTAGACCGCCCCGCTGTCGCCGACGATGGGCGTCAGGCCGGTAGCAGTCACCTTGTCCACGTCACGCCCGGAATGGCTGCCGCAGAAATCGAGTGCGTCGCGGTGTGCTGCGTCAAAGAAGGTCAGCGAATACACACTCGATCGTTCGATCAACGGAAACGTATACCGTTGTGGGCGAACAACACAGAAGGCAACCGGACGCCCCCACAGGATGCCCATTCCACCCCAGCTCGCTGTCATCATATTGAACTTCTCAGGGGTGCCGGCTGTGATCAGCATCCACTCCTTGCCGATCAGGCGAAATGGGTTGTCCGTTAGCTGCTCGGGATCGATGGTTCTGAAGCGTGATAGCTGTGTCATGCAATATCTCCTTGATGCAGATGCGCCTACTTACCCCTCCAACGCGCGATCACTCTACCCGCGAGATAGATGACGGGACGAGGAAGCGCGACCGATAGTGTGGCAAGGAAACGATAGATGGGGCCGGGGACCGATACTGGTCGATCAACCTCAAGGTCCCGCAGCGACCCTGCCACAACATCCTCCGCCGCCATCCAGACGCCATCCGGTATCGCAAGGGCCTGAATGTCAGCACACTCCTGGAACTCAGTTCTGACAAAACCCGGGCAGAGCGATTGAGCGCGCACGCCCGTGCCCGCCAGTTCTTGATGTAGTGCCTCGGTGAACGAGCGCAAGTAGCATTTGGTCGCCGTATACGTCGTGCTGCCGTAGATCGGGTAGAAGGCGATGAGCGAGGACACGTTGACCACCGCGCCCCGCTTCCTGGCAAGCATCCCCGGAAGCGCTGCCCGCGTCAGGCGCACAACGGCAAGGACGTGAAGCCGGATCATATCGAGATGGCGGTTGATATCGCCTTCGACAAACGGCCCATACATTCCGAACCCAGCGTTGTTGACCAGAATCCCCAGGTCCTCGGTTGCCGCAACCAGTTGCTCTACGGCCGTGACGCCCGCATCAGTCGCCAGGTCGACTGGCATCACAGTGGCCCTCACGCCATAGGTCTCCGTCAAACGCGAAGCCAGAGCCTCGAGCCGATCCCTGCGCCGAGCTACGAGGATGAGGTTGTAACCCATGGCTGCGAGCCTTGTCGCGTAGGCCTGACCGATCCCGCTTGAGGCACCTGTCACCAGGGCGGAAAGCAACTGTCCGGACTGAACCTCAGTGCGCTGAAGGAGTGGCGAGGACCTACGAGCTACTTGGCGACGCAACCACACCAGACCAGTCGCGATACCCGCGACAAGGCCCAAGCCCATCCAGGATTGCCTACGCTGTTCGGCGCAATCCGTCTCTTTCGTCACGCGCCACCTCCTCATATCAAAGCCCTAGAGTCGATACGCCTGATTATAACGCATAATGCACTCAGCCTGGCCTCCAATGCCTACCAAGGCGTAGCCCGCGACCACAGCAGTACCTGCAAAAGAACCCCAGAAGTCTGGTAGAGGGCGTCAGGACTTGTGAGGTGACCGTTGATCTGGCATCTGATACGCACAACGCCCGGCTTGGGGCTGCCTCCTTCTGCACCCTGGCGACTCCGGACCAGGTGCTCCAAGCTTGCCCCGCTCACCCGACGGTGTATGCTTGCGCTGAGACTCACAGACCTAGGAGGATGGCATGACGGAACTACCTCGACCTGAATACCCGCGA
Organism: Anaerolineae bacterium; assembly: GCA_034676785.1. Lineage (GTDB taxonomy): Bacteria > Chloroflexota > Anaerolineae > B4-G1 > SLSP01 > PWVB01. The sequence continues at coordinate 3,815 of JAXDDP010000212.1, forward strand.
CCGCAGCTCGTCCGCGATGCGTGGGTGAACCTTAACGGCCCATGGAGCTACGCTTTCGATTTCGGCAAATCGGGGCGTGAGCGCGGCTTCCATGAACTGACAGATTTCTCCAACCTACCCGATAGTGGAATAATCTCCGTACCGTTCTGTCCCGAAAGCAAGCTCTCTGGCGTAGCTCACACTGACTTCATCGAGGCAATGTGGTACCACCGCAAGATATCGGTGCCGACATCTTGGGCCGGCCAGCGCGTCATTCTACACTTTGGCGGCGTAGACTACGAGTGTGAGGCCTTCATTGATGGGGTGTCCGTCGGACGTCATTGGGGCGGCACTGTCGCCTTCAGCTTCGACATCACCGCACACGTGACCGCCGGCGGGACGCATAACCTCGTCGTTGCCGTGCACGACGAGGTGCGCTCCGGCGTGCAGCCCGGCGGCAAGCAATGCCCTGCCTACCGGTCTCACGGTTGCCTCTACACACGCACCACGGGGATCTGGCAAACCGTCTGGTTGGAAGCGGTATCTGAGGCCGGCCTCAAGGACGTGCAGATCATCCCGGACCTGGACAATGCCAGTTTCGTGGTCCTGCCGACGTTCTACACGCAGCGGAGTGGACGCCAGTTCCGCATCACGGTCCTTGCCCAGGACAAGGTCATCGATCGACGGACGCTTGCTGCTGGCGATGGGCTACCGTATGTGCTGCCCCTAGCCGACCCACGACCCTGGTCTCCCGAAGATCCCTTCCTCTACGACCTGATCTTTGAGGTCATCGAAGATGGCATGGTCGTCGACACCGTCAAGAGCTATGCCGGTCTACGTAAGGTACATATCGAGGGCAACCGCGTCTACCTCAACAACAAACCCTTCTATCTGCGTTTGGTGCTGGACCAGGGGTTCTACCCCGACGGCATCTGGACGGCGCCCTCGGATGGAGCGCTGAAGCACGACATCGAGCTATCGATGGCCGCAGGTTTCAACGGTGCGCGGCTCCACCAGAAGGTCTTCGAGCCTCGCTTCCACTACTGGGCCGACAGACTCGGTTACGTCACATGGGGCGAATCGTCGAGCTGGGGGATGGATATCACGGACCCTGTCAGCGCACGCAATTTCCTGGCAGAATGGCGTGAGATCATCGTCCGCGATCGCAATCACCCCTCGATCATTGCGTGGACGCCGTTCAATGAGACTCGTGGCGGTGCGCTTCACCCGCAGCATAGTCGCGTGCACACTGATGCCTACGATATGTGCCACGCTCTGGACCCAACACGTCCCGTCAATGACGCCAGCGGCTACGCCCACGTCAAGACCGATCTGTGGACCGTTCACACCTACAACCAGAACATCGACTCCCTGCGGGAGCAACTCAGGCCCAGTCCCGAGACAGGCGTGTGGCGCAACTTCCCCGACCACGAGGTGCCCTACACAGGCCAGCCTTACATCGTCGATGAGTTCGGTGGCATCAAGTGGATCCCCAGCGAAGATCATGTCTTCGCCGAGGACTCATGGGGATACGGCGAAGGTCCCAGGACATTGGAGGAGTTCTACACGCGCCTGGAAGGTATGATCGATGTGCTGCTGAGCTACGATCATATCTGCGGCTACTGCTACACCCAACTCACCGATGTCGAGCAGGAGCAGAACGGCATCTATCTCTACGACCGTTCGCCCAAGTTCGATATGGCGCGGATCGCTGCGGCATTCCGCAGGGAGAGAGACTAGCACATACCGCTAAGAGGCGTAGAGGCGGCGGCCCGCCTCTACGCCTCACACGCATCGGACAGGCAACTACGATGCCCGGCAACGTTGGGGTGAGGTAGAGGAAATCGACCTGGTAGGTACAGCGTGAGAAACACAACAGGAAGTTCCGCAGATGCCGGAAAGCTGGTGAACCTTGCCGATTCTGCCTGCATGCGGTGGTGGGAGGGCACGGCGCCCGATGACCTTCGCGCACACGCGATCTTTCCCAGCGCGGACGGTTGTCTCTCTCCAGTACGAGCCGCCGACGGCTTGTGGCACCTGGGCCTTGAGTGGGAAGAGCCCCGGGACGTTAGCCGTATCGCCGTCACCTACGTGGGCATGCTGCCGCCGGACCTGGTCGTGCAATACTGGCAGAATAACTGGCCCACACCAGCACCCGAGCGTCGGCCTGGGGCGCGCCGGGGTTGGATCGGTCGTGACGATCCCTGGCATGGGCGATGGATAACCGTACGGGCACAACGCACCGTCGAAGGCCAGACGTGCACCTTCGTCTTCGACCCTGTGGACCTTCCTGAGCTCAGGGGCGTGCGTACATGGGAGTCCCTCGAAGAGGCTGAGGACTACCTCGCGCCCTTCCGGCGAACGCTCAAGCTACGCATCGTCAGCGGGGGATCTGACCAGCCCGTGATCCGCACCATTGAGGCCACGGGCGACAGTCGGTGGCGGGAAGGGATCATCGACATCCACATGTCCTCTGCTGAGGCCGCAACTGCAGAATGGAACGCAGTTGTGAGCGCAACGAATGGCCACGTCCTGGCGCTTGAGACGCTCACAGATGGTAGCGCGCGGCTTCACGCGCTTTATACCGGGACAGATGCAGCGAAGGCGGACCGCACCATCGTCACGATCCACTCCAGCGGGCATCCCTTCTCTTTCCTGATCAGCGATCTGGAGGACGGGCCCATCAACATCCCGGATCTGGGAGTAGTGGTCACCTGGGCGCCCCAGGTGCCGCCCCGCGAAAGCCTCCGAGTGCAGCGCGCTGCAGCTTCACGCCCGATCTACGACCGCGTTGCCAATGAACCGGAGCAGTCGCTCGCCAGGGCGATGGCAGAGATTCCACCCCTCGATGTCACCAAGCAGGACTCTGGTGCGGGAATGGGACGCTATCTTCCTATCGGCTTTGACGGTGGACGGCAGGAGTTCTCGGTGCGCCACAATGGCGAGCTATTCGCTGACAAAGCGCAGCTCAAACTCAGTGGCAGGGACGCAGCGCGCCTGCTATGGCCAGGCAGGCAACTTCGCTTCCGCATCGGATCCGGTGACCCGCCGGATTTTCGCGAACAGGGTCACGCGACCCGGCAAGAGCTCCTTGAGGGTTGGCTCCCCGTAGTCATCAGCCGCTGGTTGGATCGCGAGATCGCCTTTGAGGTAACAACGTTGGCGACTTTTGTCGATGGTCCGCCTCGTGAGGCGACCCTGCGGCGCGGCGATGAGGATATCGCGGCGATGATCCGGATTGTCATCCGCAACACCACGCACGGTAGGAAGCGCACCCAACTCTGGTTAGCGATCGCGCCGGCCGAGATATTAGCCCTCGACGGCGACTGCCTGGTTGCGGAGGGACGTATTGTCCCCGATGTCCAGGTCGCCCGTCAGTGGCGTGTGGATGGCTACCCGAGTCCGAGGTTCCGTGGCTTGGTGGCGAACGGAGAACGAGGCAAGCTTCAGACGGTGCCGTTGGGTGATCGACCAGAGGCATCGCACGCCATCCCTACGGCCCTCTTGTATAGCCTCGATCTGGAGGGCGGCGAGTCGCAAGCACTCACGTTCGTCATCCCCTTTGCAAACCCGACAGATGTGTCGAAGCTACGAGAGCTCGACTTCGAACGGGCACTTACCGAGGTGCGTGCCTATTGGCGCGGATTTGTCACCGGGGGGCAGATGCACGTGCCCGAACAGGTGCTGGCGGATTTCCACAAGGCGGCACGCGTCCACGTCGGAATCTCGACCGACAAAGACCCGGTGAGTGGCCTCACGATCGTGCCCGCTGCAACTTGGTCCTATGGCGCATGCGGCAACGAAGCGTGCTGGCAGATTTCGATGCTTGACCAGGCCGGTCACCATGCCAGAGCTGCGGAGTACCTCGAGACCTTCCTGCAGACGCAGGGAGTCTCGCATCCCGATGGCTGTTTTGCGTCAAGTGATGGGGCCCTCGTCGCTATGGACTTCGACGGCGGCAAGCCCGTGATGGGAGGCTTTGCCTACAACCTGGATCAGGGCTTCATTATGGAGTGCCTGGCAGATCACTATCGCCTCAGCGGGGATCGAGACTGGCTGTCACGCGTTGCCCCCGCCCTGGTCAAGGCGTGTGACTTTGTGAGCCGCGAACGAGCACGGACAAAGCAGCTCGACGCCAACGGCGACCCGATCGAAGCCTGGGGCCTGCTCCCCGCAGGCCACCTCGAAGACAACCCCGAGTGGCGCCACTGGTTCGCCGTCAACGCTCACGCATACGCCGGGTTACACGCCATTGCGGAAGTGCTCGCCGAGATCGACCACCCATTGGCGATGAGCTTGCGGGACGAAGCTTCGGCGTACCGGAACGATATCCGGGCGGCAGCCCTTCGCGCCATGGAAGCGACGCCCGTGGTGCGCCTGCTTGACGGCACCTATGTGCCCCACATACCCACCCGGACAGGCCTGAGAGGGCGAGAGCCAGGATGGTTTCGGGAGGCGGCCTACGGAGCGCTCCACTTGTTGGAAGGGGGTGTCTTCGACCCCGGCGAGCCGGAGATGACGTGGTTGATCAAGGACCTGGAGGACAACCTCTTCGTCACGCGCGAATGGGGCCGACCCGTCGATCTGGACGAATGCTGGTTCAGCCACGGAGGGGTCACGATCCAGCCCAACCTGATGGACTTGGCGATTGACTACTTACGCCGTGGCGACACCAAGCACGCCCTGAGGGCCCTGTACAACAACTTCGGAGCGTCTCTCTACGCCGACGTGCGCACCTTCACGGAGCATCCCGTTACGGCGCTCGGCCACGGTGTTGGGCCTTTCTACAAATCGTCCGACGAGAGCAAGGCGCTTATCTGGTTGCGTCATATGCTGCTCCACGAGGAAGGTGATACCCTCCACGTCGCCCTGGGAACTCCGGAAGCGTATTTTAACGGAGGACAGCCCTTCGGTGTGGAAGCGATGACGACCTTCTTCGGCGCGGTCTCGTTTGAGATCAGGCCATCGCCCCGGTGCACAACGGTCACGTTCCGCCGGGACCCCGCCCACACCCGTGCCAGGCTACTGACCTCAGTTGCCATCCACCTGCACCGCCCCGCCGGCACCGCTATGACCGCCCTCCGGGTGAACGACATTACTTTTCCGGTACCAGAAGATGAAAATCTGATTCTTATCTCCTCTCCGCCCTATGAACTCTACATCAGGGTGGACTATGGTGAAGCACCAGCGCGACTGGATCAGGGTTGAGCCATGGCTTGACAGGCTATGTAATCTCATTACAATTCATAATGTAATCAGATTACATAGGGGGCGGTATGAACACAGGTAATGTCACAGAATCCGACTGCGAGTCCGTGGTTCAGCCTGAAGCCAGCCATTGGGCGGCGCGGTTCTTTGTCATCTGGATCGGCCAAGCGCTCTCCCTGGTTGGCAGCCAGATGGGGGGCTTTGCCCTTGTCTGGTGGCTGACTCAGGCGTCAGGAGGATCTGCGACAGTGTTGGCGACCTCATCCTTGGTCGCGACGCTGCCCATGGTCTTCCTCGGTCCATTTGCAGGGGCCATGGTCGATCGCTGGTCTCGCCGGCAGGTAATGATCGTTGCCGACACCCTTGTCGCCCTGTTCTCAGCGGTCCTGGCGGTGTTGGCATGGACTGGGCTCCTGGAGATCTGGCACATCTACTGCATCGTCTTCGTACGCGCACTGGGCGGCACCTTCCACTTTGCGGCTATGCAGGCCGCTACATCACTGATGGTTCCGACCGATCAGCTGCCGCGGATCTCGGGGATGAACCAGGCACTACGAGGCGCGCTGGGCATCATCACCCCGCCCCTTGGGGCACTGGCCATGGGACTGATGCCTCTGCACGCGATCATGGGGATTGACGTCGCGACTGCTGCGTTTGCCATCGTCCCACTCCTCTTCGTGCACATCCCGGACCCGGACCGTAAGCCCGGGTCCGCCGATGACATGAAAAGCCTGGCAAGGAGCATCCTGGGAGACGTTCGCAACGGTTTTGCCTACATCTGGCACTGGACGGGACTGTTCATCGTCCTCGTCGTCGCTGCACTGCTCAATGGCGTGATCAACCCGGCCTTTGCGCTCATGCCCATTCTGGTCAAGGAGCACTTTGGCGGCGACGTCCTGCAATTGGGCTGGGCAGAATCCGCCTGGAGCATTGGTCTCATCGCGGGCGGGGTTCTACTCAGCATCTGGGGAGGCTTCAAGCGCAAGATCGTGACCTCACTCCTTGGCCTGCTTGTCGCCGGGATTGCCTTCGCGGCCGTAGGAGTGACGCCTTCATCGGCATTCACAGTAGCACTAGTCGGCCTCTTCATCGCCGGCCTCTCCAATCCCATCATTAACGGCCCCTTCTTGGCGGTCATCCAATCTGCAGTGGCTCCTGAGGTTCAGGGGCGTGTCTTCACCGCCATCGACAGCCTTGCCGGCCTGGCGGCTCCACTTGGGATGGCCATCGCAGGCCCCGTGGCCGATGCTTTCGGTGTCCAGGTCTGGTTCCTCATCGGTGGTATCATCAGTTTGTTGATGAGCATTGGACTGCGTATGATTCCAGTGGTTATGAACCTTGAATACCACAACCCGAATGGGTCCTAGGAGGTGCTATGGCACTGACATTGTGGCAGGCTAAACTCGTTACGCCCCTGCAGTACATCGAAAACGCGGCTGTAACCATCAATGACAATGGGGTGATCGTCTATATCGGTCCTGTGACAAACGCCCCAGATCTTGGCGGGGAACGCGTGGCGATGAACGGCTGCACGATCGCTCCCGGCTTCCTCGATATCCACACTCACGGAGGTCACGGTATCACATTTGGCGAAGGAGAGGACCTCGCGGAAGAGCTCCACGCCTACTCCGCCTGGGTGGCTTCAACGGGCGTGACTGGTTTCCTGTTGAGCGTCGCTGCACCGGATGCGCGCGCACTCCGAAGTCTCGTACAACAGTATGCCGAGATCCTGGACCGGGGCGGCTTCCCAGGTGCACAACCACTGGGACTGCACCTCGAAGGGCCTTACTTGAACCCAGAACAGAAGGGCACCTTCCATCCAGCCTGGCTTCGCTCACCTGTGATCGAGGAGGTCCAGACGCTTCTCAGTGATGGTCGAGGGTGGGTCCGTCAAATGACCCTCGCCCCCGAACTGCCACATGCCACCGAGGTTGCGACATTGCTGCGCGATGCCGGCGTGACCGCAGCACTGGGCCACTCCAACACCGACTACGCTACCGCCTCGCAGGCACTGACCGGGCCATTTAGCCACGTGACCCACACCTTCAACGCGCAGCGCGGCTTTCACCATCGCGAGCCTGGGGTGCTTGGCGCGGTGCTAGCTTCCGACACCGTTACGGCAGAGCTCATCGCCGATACAATCCACGTCCATCCAGGCGCGATGAAAGTCCTTCTACGTTGCCTTGGCACAGAGCGCATCGTTCTGGTCACCGACGCGATGGCTGCAGCAGGGCTCGGCGACGGGAAGTACGAACTCCTGGGTCACGAGGTATTCGTCAAGAACGGTGCTGCGAAGCAGGCTAACGGTACGATTGCCGGAAGTGCTGCGACCTTGATCCAGTGTGTTCGCAACATCGTACAGGTCGTCGGCACGCCGCTTCCCCAAGCCATCCGGATGGCTTCCCTCAATCCGGCGCAGGCGCTTGGTTTGGAGCACCAACACGGTGTTCTCGACGTTGGCCGTGAGGGCTCGCTCGTGGTCCTCGATCCGGACCTGACGGTCACGATGACGTTCGTCAAGGGACGACTCGTCAAGAGTAGAGAGGATATGGTGACACAATGAGCTTGAGAGACGAGATCCTGGAACAACCAGATGTTCTGCGACGCTTGATCCGGACCCAATGGACGGCGATTCAGACGATCGCAAGCGAGATTAGACAGCGCATCGACCGAGGGGGTATCGACTACGTTTATCTGACGGGTCGCGGTACGTCGGATCACGCCGGACACTATGCGCAGTACCTGTGGGGATCACACAATCGGCTACCAGTAGCCCTGGCCACGCCTTCGCTCTTCAGCGTCTATAGACAACCGCCCCGACTCAAACACGCCCTTGTCGTGGGTATCTCGCAATCAGGGCAGTCACCCGACATCGTAAGTGTGATCGACGAGGCCCGCCGACAAGGGGCCCCCACCCTGGCGATCGTCAACGCGGCGGAATCACCGCTCGCCGCAGTCAGTGACTGGGTGATCGATGCCTCTGCAGGACCGGAGGTCGCCGTCGCCGCGACCAAGTCGTACACGGCACAACTGGCAGTCGTAGCACTCCTCTCAGTGGCCCTGGATGATGGCGACGATACGGGGCTGGCTGCGGTGGAGGCCGTAGCCTCGGATATGCAGGCCATGTTGGCTCTGGAGGCCGAGATTGCGAGCATCGTGGAACGTTACCGTTATATGACGCGCTGCGTCGTCCTCGGCCGCGGCTACAACTACGCCACCGCCCACGAATGGGCCCTCAAGCTCAAAGAGCTGACGTACACGGTGGCCTATCCGTTCTCTTCGGCCGACTTCCAACATGGGCCAATCGCGATGGTCGATCAAGGCTTTCCAGTGATGGCCATCATACCCAAGGGTGCGCTCATCGACGATCTCCTGGAGCTCGCCGCACGACTGAAGGTGACTAACCAGGCCGAACTCCTTGTGCTCTCGAACGATGACCGCGCCCTTGCACTTGCGGATCGTGCGGTTGCTCTTCCCGCCGACCTGCCCGAGTGGCTCTCCCCGCTCGTGGCCATAGTCCCGGGCCAGCTGTTCTGCTACCACCTCACCCGAGCCAAGGGCTACGACACTGAGAGCCCGCGGATGTTGAGTAAGGTCACAAAGACGGAATAACGGGGCCAGACTCTGCGCGTCTGTGAGCTGGTGAGTAACCTCGCTCACGATGCTGTCCCGCTGGTTGGCCCGGATCCGCAATCCGGACCTTACGCATCCGCAGGCGTCAAGTCTAGAGGAGGTCCATCGACGCAATGACACAGCACGATTCGCTAACACGCCACACCTTTCCGGCCCGTAGTCACTTTGGCGAAGAGGAGAAAGCCGCCGTTGTCGCGCTAATGGACACAGCGATCGCTGCCGGTACAGCGCCCGGCTACAACGGCTACGAGGAGGAAACCTACTGCGCGGAGTTCTCGGACTTTATGGGAGGCGGTCTTACCGACGCCGTCAGTTCGGGCACCGCAGGCATCTACGCTGCCCTGCGTGCGCTCGACCTGGAACCGTTCACCGAGGTCATCGTTGGCGCCATCACGGACCCAGGCGGGCTGATGCCGGTTCCCCTGCTCAACCTTGTGCCTGTTATTGCCGATACTGCTCCGGGCAGCTTCAATACCGGCCCAGACCAGATCAGGGCGCTGGTCTCGCCACGGACCAGCGCGATTATCGTGCCCCACATCGCGGGCGAACCTGCGGACGTCGCCGGGATCGTGGAGCTCGCGCACGAGCGCGGAATTCCCGTGATCGAGGATTGCTCACAGGCGCACGCTGCGACGCTCCACGGGCGACCCGTTGGTACCTTCGGCGAACTCAGTGTGTT
>JAXDDP010000037.1:0-3914 GCA_034676785.1 Anaerolineae bacterium
TCGAAGGTCTTGCGCAGCTCCGCGCCCTGAGCAATCAGCGCTTTCTGGAGCATCGTCACCTCCAGCGCTCGTGGTTTGACGTCCTGTAGCGCCGAAAGCGCTGCAGCCACGCCTGCCCCTTGCCCGATCGCCATCATCGGGATCATCGCGCGATGTGACTCATAGGGCTGCTGTTCGCTGGAGATGCACCGGCCCGTGATCAGCAGGTTGTCGACCCGCTTCGGCACCAGAGCCCGGTAAGGGATGTCATATCCCTCGTGCTCGAGATAACGGCGGTAGCCGTAGTAATGGATGATGGCGCAGGAGCTGATGGCCACCACGTCTTCGAAACGATGGCCCCCAATCGCATCCTCGGCTGTCAGCTTGTATTCGCCCTCGATGAAGCGGGTCTGCCGAACGCCAAGGAGGGGCGGCGTCTCCATCACGTGAGCATCCGACAGCTCCGGATGCTGTGCCTGTTTCCGGGCAAAGTCCTCGTACACCCGCAACCGTGCGTCAACTTCAGCCCGTGAGAGTTGCTCCGCATCGGTCCCGTCGATCGGCGGGGCGCCGGGTCCCCAAACCACGGCATTCGTACCAAAGTCACACGCAAACGGCGCAGCGGGTCTCTGCGCGCCAAAGGCAATCCGATACATCAGGGCGTCGTTCAACCGGGGCGCCTCGTCCTTGACCGTCTGCCAGAACGGTGCCCCGGCACGGGCCGCCACATCTCCGTCGCCAGACGCATCGACCACGACACGGGCCAACAGTGCCTGACGCCCCGATTTGTTCTCGACGATGATCCCGCGGACGATATCCTGCTCCACGATCGTTTCGGCGAACCAGGTATGGAAGAGCAGGTCCACACCCGCCTCGACACAGAGCTTCAGCACGACGTACTTGAATTTCTCGGTGTCGATGGCATAGCTGTATTCCATCTGGCCCGGCGTCGTTGAATAGGACTTCTGCGCATAGGGGCTCTTGCCCAGGCCGTCCATCGCCTTCAGTTCCAGGACGATCTCCTCCGCGATGCCGCGCACGGTCTGGGTGGAATCAGGCTCCACCTGATTGCGGAACCCGTTGATACAGGCCATGAGCGAGGCCGTCGCTGTGCCCCCCAAGTATCCGAACTGCTCCACGAGCACCGTCCGGGCCCCGGCCCGCGCGGACGCGATAGCTGCCGCGAGGCCAGCTGGGCCGCCTCCCACAACGATCACATCGACGTCACGGACGACGGGCAGTTGTCGGGGTTGTTCACTGTAGGTCTTCATCGTAGTTCCTCTCGTTATCGCTACCCGGCCTTGGCCAGGCGCACCATAGTCTCATAGTTTGTCAAAACGCGCGACGAGATTTCTCGACCGTAGGGACACGCAGAGGGCATCAGGACGAACCCTCGCCCTTGTCCTGACGTACCCTCGTCGAGGGCTTGGCGCGCACGAGCCTCGAAGACATCTGCATCGAGCAACTCAATCTCAGAAGCCTCGATGTTGCCAAAGAGCACGGTCTGCGCGCCGATGGCGCGCCTGACCTCGATCAGCGCCATATCGCCCTGAGGCGGAGGCTCGATCGGGTCCAGCCCGGCGGGTGCCATGGAAGCAATGTCGGGCAGAATGCGCCGCAGACGCCCGTGGGAATGGATGCGGGCGAATCCACCGTAACGCTGGATCGTCTCGACGATGGGTTGTGTATACCTCACCGCATACTCCCTGTAAAGCCTTCCGGGCAACATCGGCTCCGACGCGTACTCCGAACCCACGACGCGCCAGAGGTGTCCCGGGAATGCACGAGCGACGGTCTCCACAACAGGGGTAACGTGCCGCGCAGCCTGTTCGAGCAAGCGATGGAACAGCGTTGGCTCCGTAAGCGCAAGCACCGTGTAATCCGCCATCGAGAACAGGCTGGCTGCGTGACACAGCGGGTCGGCAATGTCGACCATCACAATGCCCGCGTCACCGAGGCGCGCCTCCTCGGCCTGGAGGGGCTCCACACTTATTTCAAGCAGGAAGGCCTCATCGGGGAGTTGCAGGTAGGCCTCAACATCAGCAGGCTCTTTGAGGAGATGCTCCAGCTGCCACACTGTGTCTACGCCAGGATCCTGGCGGGTCACCGAGTTTAGCGATCTACCTCCGACGCGCCACGTGGTCCGCACGAAGCGTGATCCGTCGCGCATTTCGGTCTCGACCGTGCGGAAGTCATCGATGCGGTTCCCAGGCGCGGGCCGGAGTGCAGGCGCTCGCATGCGAATGAGGTCGGTCTCCTCCTCGGCGAGCCGGAGCAGCGCGCGCCATCCCGGTCCGTTGTGGACGTTGAAGGGACTTGGATCGTCGGGATCCATCGGGATCCCACCGACCTCGTAGAAGCTCACGGCAGGACGGTCAACGGTTTCGCCACGGAGCGTGGCCATCAGGCGTTCGCGTCGGGTTAGCATCGGAGCAGGTTGTACAGCGAAGAAAGACAGACGTCAAGAAAGGGCCAGGAGGTATTCCTTCGGCGTCTCACCGCACCTCGGCAACAACCTGTAGGTTACCAAAGACCACACGGTCCCACATCGTGTCCTCTGCGTCAGGTCGTCTCGCATCTCCAGAGACCGTAGCTGTCCGCACAGGCCACCGCTGTCCACCAGATCGCTCATAGACTCCAATCTGCAGCCAGTACGTTCCTTCGAGGATGTCACCCGGTAGGCTCATGCGGTGAACCTGGAGTAGCAAGTCTCCAGTTCTCCAACTGTGCATTGGATAGCCCAGCGTATCCTGCTGCGTCATGACCTCCCCACGTGCATCAACCAGATGTACGAAAAAGGACAATGGCCTTCCCTCACTGGGATGGAGGATCTCCCATGCGCTGAAGAACAGCAGAGAATCACCCGGGTGCCCTCGCTCAGGTAGCGACTGCAGGCCAACCAACTTCAACTGATGGCCAAAGATGACTGGAAGGGTGACCGGACCCGATGCAGTGACTGCCAGCGGGACGGAAGTGCCTACAGGGGCCAGGTGCACCTGCTGCAGCTGGTTAGGTCGCCAGATCTCTGCGACAAGCGACTGTGCCACCACAACATCCAGGCACGAGAACGAGTCAGTTGACCGGGTGGCCATATGGCCAAGCCCCAATCGTCGCGACAGGTCTGCATCAAGCCAACGATCAGCTGTGATATAGAGTCGTTCCTGCGTTCTCCCCGATGGCAGCACAAACGCCTGCGTTGCATCAACCCATCGAGTGTCCACATCCCCTTCAAGAGTCACAGCCATCAACATCGGATGGGCATCTTCGATACTGTGGCTAGAAATCACTACAGGACGTTGGTCTTGTGGCCAGGCAGCCTCGATGGAATCAATCACCGAAGAGACTTGCACGTTGTAGTTCCGGGTCCAATCACTCTCCTTGGACGCTGGCCAGGTGGCATAATAAGCAACAGCGGTGTCATAGCCAGTCCACGCTATCGTCATCGCGCCCAACAACAACAGGAGCCACGCCAGAGTCACTTTACCCCGAGCCTTTAGCCAAGCGTGCCCGTCTCCCAGAGGTAAGCCCGCGAGGAGTACGACCGCCGGTAGGGCACCAATCGTTCGCGAGTGATTGGGAGCGCTGATCGTGAGCACCGTTGGGGCAAGCATAACCACAAGCCACAGCAGCATAAAGACGTAGAAGGGTCGCCGGAAGCGCCATAGGGCAAGCACAACACCCACGAAGAAAGCCCCCCCACCGAAGGTTGGCACGAACATCGGGCGATAAGGAACATTGTAGGTTACCAGAGGATCGCCGCGCACGGTGAACCACCCTGCCGTTGCCAGGAGATTCTGAAGAACTGGTCGGATGTTGCCCTGTGTAAGCTGTGTAAAAGGTTCGATTGTCCACTGGCGTGGGGGCCCCACACCCCCGCGCGCCAACAAAACAAAAACCCAACGCCCCCCAGAAAGAGACCCCCCCCCCCACAAAAA
>JAXDDP010000038.1:0-9758 GCA_034676785.1 Anaerolineae bacterium
CTGTGGTGTGGTTCGAAGACTAGCGTTCATTGACATCGCCGAGAGGATGACCAACGCTTGGGATCCCAAGTTGGGGAGGCATCTATGAGCGCACGGGTTCCGTCACTCTTCCTTGTGATCCTCCTGATCACGCTTGTTCCCACTGCCTGCCAGGCCATTGCACCAGTGAGCAATGCCACCTTGGAGCCTGACACAGAGACTGCTCCTGAAGGTGACATCGTCACACTTACCTTTGCCTGTCCGAGATCCTACCGTGCAGCCATGGAGGAACTCGCCAGTGAGTTTCACACGCTCAATCCCGGTATTTCCGTCAGAGTGGTAGCGATTGATGATCTGCCCGATTCTGATGCATCCAGTAGTCATGCGCTCCTGCCAGCGTCGGCGTACTCCATTGCGTTCTATGTCGACACAGCGATGTGGACGGTCATTCCACAGGGAGTGGGCGCGGGACTGTATCAGGACCTGTCCCCCTTCATCGAAGCGGATGAGGCTTTTGCACCGGATGACTTCTTCCCGCACACTTTGGAGGCATGCAGCCAGCACGGCAAGACCTACGGGCTCCCTGCACAAATCGTGTTGACCGTTATGTTCTATAACAAGCGTGCCTTTGATGAGGCCAGCATACCCTATCCGCCAGCCGACTGGACCTTCGACGACTTCCTGACATTGGCTCAGCATTTGACTGTGCGGGAGGGGAATAGCGTCTCCCAGTATGGCTTTGTCGACGCGGCTTTAGTTGGTCAAGATCTCTTCATCTGGAGTCGTGTAGGAGATGTCGTGGACGACACGGGGAAACCCCAACTTGAATCACCCGAGCTTAGTGAAGCCATCCAGTGGTACACCGATTTGACTCTCAAACATGGAGTTATGCCGTACCTCTACGACATCTCTCGTAGCCAGGAACAAACCAATATCGTAAGAGCGGGCAGCGCGGCGATGTGGACGGATACATTAGCGAACTACGCCCACTACCCCAAAGACCTGGATATCGGCATCGCTCCCCTGCCTATCACTGTACCAGCCAGTGACAAGCGCTATCCCGGCAGGAAGTTCGACTACTTTATGAGTGCTGGTACCTTACATCCGCAGGAGAGCTGGCGTTGGTTACGTTTCCTAACCTATCGCATCCCGGCTGGACACTGCCAAGACTGCCTACCCGTGCGACGCTCTGTTGCTGAAGATACGCAGTTCTGGTCGCGGTTCGGACCGGAACAGCTCCCCACGGTCAAGCAGGTGGCAGAACACCTGGACTTTTCGTACTCGACAGGCATGGCGCTCTACGTGTACCAAGCTGTAGCCGAGGTTCTTGATGGGGAATCCGTGGCTACCGCACTGCGTCAAGCACAGCAAGCGGCGGAGCAGGATGAGGCGCCGTATACACAGGCTGCCCCACAGGCTGTTACGGTCAAGCCTCTACCCGGTTCTGAGAGTGACGGACGCTCGCAAGTCCTATTCGCCACAGCCGATGGCGGCCCATCGCTGCAGGAGCTGGTTGCCGATTTCAACGACGGGCAAGCAGACTTCGAGGTGAAGCTGGTACCCGCCGGAGAACAGGCAACAGCCGACTGCTTTCAAGGCCCGCGTTCGGTAGATTTCGCAACCGTACGCAGCGAGTTACTCTCCCTGCAGCCCCAACTTGAGGTCGATAGTTCGTTTTCCCTGGCCGACTTCCCCGACCGTTTTCTGGAGGCGTACCGTTATCAGGGTGCACTTTGGGGCATACCGGTACAGGCGCAAGCGCGTGTCATGTACTACAACCGCGCCCTCTTCGATACGCTGGACCTAATTCACCCCGAAATCGGATGGACGACAACGGATTTCCAAGAACGTGCACTGGCGCTGCATCAAGCGGGCTACTATAGCTACCTCCCACTGGATGGAGAGGTCATTGATCTGGTGGCCTGGTTGACGTTGCTTGGGGCGTATCCCTGGAATGCCGAGGGCCAGCCGCGTTTTGATGCCCCGGACGTGATTGCAGCGACGACGTGGTATGCGCAGTATCTCGCACGACAACCCGATGGGACGCCATACAGGCTAATCCCGACGATGGAGGACCGGGAGGACCGTCTCAACTTGGTGCGCAAGGGGCTGGTTGGTATGTGGTCTGATGATAGTGGGATACGCCCAAGTTCGGAACTCGGACTGCCCGATGCATCGATCGGCCTCATTCCGTTGCCCACCGGTACGCATAGGGTATCCGACCTCGTGTATGAGGGGTTGTTCATTGCCGCCAACAGTGACCAAGTCGCGCCATGTTGGGAGTGGATGAAATACATGAGCTCTCACTATATACCCACGAGAGGTGTCCCCGCTCGCAACACAATCCTGACATCATCGAGTTTTGCTACCCAGGTGGGAGATGAGACATGGCATACGTACTCGGCCCTTGTTGAGGCGGTGGATACACGCACATTCTATGCCCCGGATGTGCGCGCGGAGCAAGCGCCCTACCTTCTCGATGCACTTGGGATAGTGCTGCAGGGGGCGTCCACTGCACACGCTCTGACGACAGCGCAGCAGTTAGCTACGACGACTCAACAGGAAAGTAGATAGGAGGCAATCGGCCAGCAACATACAGAACAAGGGAAGAAAACTGGGTTCCAGTTTGGTTAAGTGCTGGGCTTCTGGAGTTCTACGGGAGGAAGGAGAGCCATGACTGCCAAGGCTAAGTATCGCAGGGCTTGCAGTGTTTGTATCCTGATTGCGCTTCTCCTGAGTGGGTTCTCCGCATGTCAGAAGACTGAAGATCCCACCACCGAAACACCCGCCACCACTTCAGATCCCTCTGCCGCCTCCGCGCCGGACGATTCCGGCGGAGTGACGATCACCTTTGCCACCTATGAGAGCGCAGTTCAGGGTTTCGGACGTCTCGCGGAGGAGTTCCACGATCTCAATCCGGACATCCGGGTAAGCGTCGTGCCGTTGCCCGAAGCTGGGAGTCTGCCCTACGCGGAGTCGCTGTATCAGACGGTGTCTGCAGCCGACACGGGCCTGTTCTGGATCGACCCGACCGCAACGCGGTATGGGCTGGTACGAGACCTCTCGCCCTTCATCGACGCCGATGCTACCTTCGAACCCGACGACTTCTACCCCCAGTCGCTCGACATCCATCGTTGGGAGGGAGGCACCTGGGCGCTGCCTTGCTGCCTCGGATTGGGCCTGATCTACTACGACAGGCAGGCGTTTCGGGAGGCGGGCATCCCCTATCCTGAGGCAGGCTGGACGCTGGATGACTTTCTGCGCATCGCCCAGCAGTTGACCCTGCGGGAAGACGAAGCCGTCCTGAGGTATGGATTCGTGGACCTGCTCAGCGCTAGTTTCGAGAGTTTTGTCCTCAGCCAGGTGGGCAGTCTCACCAACCCGGAAAGTGGGCTCCCCGCCCTCGATACGCCGGAGGTCGTCCGGGCCGTGCAGTGGACTACCGATCTGGCCTTGGTGCACGGCGTTATGCCCAACCCGTACCAAAACGCCACCAAGGACTTGACTCAGGAGATGGTCGAGTCCGGTGAAGCCGCGATGTGGAGTGGCATGCTGACAGGGACATACAGTCCATACAGTTCCAGAATGCAAGTCTCCGACATCGGCGTGGTACCCTTCCCCGAAACCGGCCGGCCCTCCAGTCCGGGCTTCTTCAATGGCGCCTTCATGAGCTCAGGGACCCACCATCCCCAAGAGAGTTGGCGCTGGCTCAAGTTCCTGACTCACAGACAGATCGGGGTATGGGACTATCTCGCTCCCGCTCGACGCTCGGTTGCCGAAGAGACCCACTATTGGGAGCAGTTCGGGCCCGAGGAAGCTGCCGCGGCGCAGTACTCGGTAGAACGCCTTAGTCTCTTTATGCAGGACGAAACCAGTACGAGTCTGGCGAAGGCACTGCGACAGGCCTTGGGTGGGGAGGACGTCGGGACCGCGGTTGCCCAGGCACAGAAAGCGGCGCTCGACCTGCACGAGCAGTGGGCACAAACCACACCCCGCGTCGTCGAGGTTGCGCCGCGGGACCTGGCGTCGGGTACGGACAAGCCCGCCATCGCGTTTGCCCCACCCTACTACCTGATAGACCGGTCCGCCTGGGCCGCAATCGCGGAAGCCTTCAGCGATGACCATCCGGACCTGTCGGTGAGCATCGTCCCCCGCAATGCCGATGCGATCGACTGCTTGGTCGATCCCGTCCCGGTCCTCCAGAACACCGGCGCCCCCGTCCAGTTCCTGAGCCTGCAACCCTTGTTCGAGCGCGATGGCCGCGGTTCTCTGGAAGAGATGCCCTCTCGCTTTCAGCAGGCGGTCCAGCATCAGGGGAATCTGTGGGGCCTGCCGTTCCAGGCCCACGTCTACGTCATCTACTACAACCGCGACCTCTTCGATGCCGCCGGTGAAGCCTATCCGCAGCCGGGGTGGACGCTGGACGAGTTCCTCCGCACCGCCCAGCGCCTGACGCGGGGAGGCGGCAACGCCCGGCAGTGGGGCTACACATCCCTCAATGCCCCCTCCCAGGATCTGCTCGCTTTCCTGGCGCTCCAGGGCGTGAACCTGTGGGATGGAAACGGGCGACCGCGCTTCGATGCACCCGAGGTGATGCGAGCGGTCGCCTGGTATACGGACCTGGCCCTCGAGCACGACGTCATGCCCAGCTTCGCGGACGACTTCGCCGGTCAGACAGCCGCCACCGCCGAAGCGCAACGGGCCCTCGTGTCGCAGGGACAGGCCGCGATGTGGAGCAACTATACGGACCAGAACCCCGGTTCAACACCTTTCGCAGTGGGAATGGCCCCGCTTCCGGTCAATCAGCTCGGTCGTGGCATCGGCGTCTATCGTTACGAGGCCTTCTTCATTGCGTCACAGACGCGGCATGCCGAGGCCTGCTGGGAGTGGATTCGCTATCTCTCGGCGGTTCCAGAGGTAGTCCAGAGTGTGCCGGCACGTACCGGTATGCTGGACAACCCGGCGCTGCAGACCCGACTCGGCGAGGAAGCGGTTGCAGCGTACCGGGCTACGCTGGCGTACGAGCCGCTCGCGCCGCTATCGTTGTCCGAATCGGCCCAGATGTACTGGCTATACCAGGCAGTCGATGAGGTGTTGGCTGGGGCTTCGCTGGAAGGGGCCTTGGGTAACGCACAACGCCAGGCTCAGCAGTGACACAAACAAAGAGAAGCAGGTTACCAAGTGAGGAGGTCTAGCATAAAGTGCACGAGTGTTTGGTGCGTGAGGTTTGTTTCGGCATTAGCCGTTCTGAGTGCGATACTGGTAGTCTTTATGTTGTTGCCAGCAGCGCCAGTATCGGCTTATATCTGCGGTAGTACCCCAATGGCGCAGCCCGACTGTTCTGGTGGTTGTTCTGGTCCCGGGGTGAGCGACCCCGGTTGCCCGTTCCCCAACTGGAAATGCGAGGTGATTAGATATCAATACGTGCGGTTAGCCGAGACCCAACTCTATGAGAGAACAGGCACGTACCCGTGGGGGTGGCGGTGCTATACACCGGATTGCCCGATTTTCTGCATCTAGGAAAACTCTCTGGCACTAAGCTCCGATAGACACTAGCCGTCGACACTCCCCTTCTAGATAGTAACGGAGAACTCCGTAATTGATAGTAGCTCATAGACCTTCCGTGACGATGCCTCAATGCAAAGCGGAGGGGCTCACTCTCCACTATGAGGTGAGCCTCTCCAACTTGGCGGAATATGCAGACGCCTGGGATGTGCCCACTACCGCCGCCCCTGGCATGGGGTGGCCTATCGGCTCTATTGCCTGGTGGTGCGTGAGGTGGCGTTCCCCATCGTGATGCTGTGAAAAGACTGGCTATCATTACGATTTTCCAAGTGGAAATCCTTATATAGTTGCAGAATACATAGACGTAGCCTTTGCGAACCCGAAAGGGAAGAATTCCTCCACAAATCCCGTGAAAGCAGTCACTCAGGATCCCTAATAGCAGAGCAAGTTAAACTCGGCTAGAGGGAAAGGCTCGCTATGAATAGTCAGTACGATAGTACGAAAGTACTCCTGTATTGAGTACATATGGCCGATGACGTTCACGAAAATCGCACATATCATTGGATTGAGAGTCGAGCGGCCCGTTGATGGCCTGATCCTACTCAGCGCCACGCAAGCAGATGGCAAGTCCGCTCAAGGAGGCAAACGGTGACCCATTTGCCCTAGATCGTCCACCGCCTCTCCTACGATCGGCCTTTCGCACGCAGTTCCAACAGTCCCCCATAGCGCATTATGCAAGACTACGAGCGTGTGTCAGGCCAGCCCGAGATCCAGGTTAGTGTCCCAGTACAGCGGATCTTGCCGCAGGATGGTGAAGTATAGGGTAAAGAGTGGTATACCCACTGGAGGCCACCCGCGCCGAAAAGCACCACCTACTACAAATGGACTGTGTAACCAAAGGTACAAACGCCCCATTCCTTTACCGGCAAGCAAGCATCATTCTTCAAAGTTAGGAGGACGAATGACAAACTCCAGCGCAAAGTCAGAGCAGAGCAGCACGCTCCTGACGCTGCTGGTTCTGGGCGTGTTGTCACTCCAGGTCCTGCTGTCTGCCGGATTGCTGATCCGCATCAACCAGGTCTACCAGTTGGCTATGGAGAGTCCAACTAACGTGCTGCGGGCAGAGAACACCTACATCCCGAACGTGAGCCCCGGCAACGGACCAGTGCTCGGCCTTCCCACCGCTCCAGTCACGATTGTGGCATTCTCCGATTTCTCTTGTGGCGCCTGTGCGCAAGTACAGGAGACCCTGCGGCAGGTGCGCCAGAAGTACGATGAAGAGGTGCAGATCGCCTTTCGCCACTTCCCGCGCGGCGGCGCGGGATACCCGGGCTACAACGCTGCGTTGGCTGCCGTATG
The DNA here is from genome assembly GCA_034676785.1 of Anaerolineae bacterium. Classification (GTDB taxonomy): domain Bacteria; phylum Chloroflexota; class Anaerolineae; order B4-G1; family SLSP01; genus PWVB01. Next base: position 6,844 of record JAXDDP010000038.1, read on the forward strand.
CGCCGAGGAACAGGACGCGTTCTGGGTGATGCACGATGTGCTCTTTGAGAATGCGCCGGCCTTCGATCGGGGCACTCTCCGGACATATGCTTCGCGTCTCGATCTGGACTTGGAGGCCTTCGACACATGTCTCAACTCTGCCCAGGCTGCCGCAGTGGTTGAGCAGGACCTCGCCGATGGGCGTAGCTACGGGGTAGCTGCCACGCCGACGTTCTTCATCAATGGACGCCAGGTAGTGGGATCGGTGTCGTTAGTCACGTTTGAGCGGGAGATCGAGACAGCATTACGGGAGTAGAACTCTGCAGAGGCTGCTCGGAAAAGGAGGTCTATGACCACCAAGGCTAAGTATCGCAGTTGCAGCGTACCGGGCTACGCTGGCGTACGAACCGCTCGCGCCGCTATCGTTGTCCGAATCGGCCCAGATGTACCGGCTATACCAGGCAGTCATGGAAAGAGCTTTGGGTAACGTGCAACGCCGGGCTCAGCAATGACACAGATTCAGGCTTTTCATAGGATCGGAATCATCGTTCTTTTGCTTGGAAGCGTGATGGCTTGCACTCCCACGAAAAGCACCCCCTATTCTTCAACCGTCATCCCCAATGCCCCGGAAGCGGGAGCAGCCGATACAGCAAACGACAGCGACTACTTTGTCACCGTGACATTCGCTTGCCCAAGAATGGAACATGCGCACTACCAGGAGTTAGCCGATCAGTTCCACGCCCTGCATCCTGCGATCCGGATCAGCCTTGTAGCAGTTGAGGACATCGTCCAATACGACGCCAACTACGATCACTTAGCCGCCACACGCAAGATCGTCTCCGCAGCCGATGCCGCGGAATGGCGGGCCCAACCGCTGGCAACGCGCGAAGGTCTATTCTTGGATCTTTCGCCGTTCTTTTTCGCAGATGCAGCCCTCAACGTCGAGGACTTCTACCCCGCGATGCTTGAGAAGGTGCAGTGGGATGGTGGCCTCTGGGCCTTGCCTACAGAAGCTACATTGACGCTCCTATACTACGACAAGACGGCTTTCGACAGGGCCGGGATTATCTATCCCGAGATGGGTTGGTCGCGCGAGACGTTCCTGAAAACGGCTCAGGACCTCACGCTGAGAAAAGATGCCGAGATCCTGCAGTATGGGTTCGTGGATTTGGGAGGAGGCCTGCTTAGCGCTACCGTATCCGGACAAGTCAACAGCGTCCTGGACCATGTAGGGAGCGTCACGCCACCCGACATCACCAGCCGTGACGTCGCTGCCGCCGTGCAGTGGTACGTCGATCTTGCGCTGAGGTTCGGCATCATGCCTAACGCGACCACACTTGGCAATGACGACAACCAACACGCTCGGATGCTCACTACCCTGGTGCACGGTGACCTTGCTGATAGTCAGGACCGCGCTTGCTGGGCCTGGTTCACGTTCCTTGCACGGCAAACGCTCCCTGTGCGTGGTGTGCCGGCTCAGCCCCGCTATCTGGCGGCAGATGAACTGGCGAAGTCCGGAGGGGAATCGAGGCAGGATGCGTACCTCGCCCTACTCAGTTATGAGCCTTTTCCGGCTGTGGGCTCGGACGAGTTTAGGAGTCAGTGGGGCCACTTTGAAAGGGCGATCGGGCGTATTCTGCAGGAGGGTATCCCAGTCGAGGCGGCGCTTGCCAACGCGCAGCAGGAAGCGCAGTAGTACGTATAGTGTTTCGCAGTGGACTGAGAATCTGCATCAATATGATCAGATCAAGCCATCCCTCAGTACCCCACGGTCGTTCCCTTCTGCTCGCCATCGTGCTGTTGGTGTTAGCGGCATGTGGACCTACCGTTGCGCCTCCCACGCACGCAGCCGTGACCACCCTCACGTTTCTGCCCCCGTCCACGGCACAGCACTACTACGAGAGCATCGCGGAGATCTTCAACGCCCAACATCCGACGCTCCACATTGAGGTGCTCCACGCACCTGAAACGATGTCGTACTCGAACCAGGATCTCACGACGCAGTTTGCGCAGTATGCCGGTGCAGCGGACGTACTCATCTTTCCGGAATTGGACTCGGCCACGCTCGCTGCCGGCGGATGGGTGCAGGATCTCGAGCCCCTGATCGACGCCGACCCTGGCTTTGCCCCCGACGACATCCTCGCGCCACTGCTGGCAGGCGATGACCCTTCAGCGGGACGCTGGGCCATCCCCCTCTACATCGAGCACCCGGTCGTCCTCTACGACAAGGCCGCCGTGGAGGCTGCGGGCGCGCGATTGCCCGACGCAGACTGGACCTGGGAGCAATTCCTTGCCTTTGCCCGGCAGCTTACGCCGCCGGAAGAGGATCGGTGGGCTTTCGTGGACACGCAGCACAACGCCGCCTTGAGCTTTGTCTACCTGAACGGGGGGCGGCTGGCGTTGGAAGGAGCGCCCGCGCTCGACGATCCGCTGGCGGTCGACGCGCTGAATTGGTACGCGGCCCTGGCTCGCGACCACGGCATCCTGCCCGCCAACGGGCAGGTGTGCCAGGCTAGCCCCAACTGCTTCGGGCGTGCCCGGATGTGGGTCACATCGAGTGCCGAACAGACCGCACCAGATCTGGGGATGCTGCCCCTGCCGCGCTCCGATTCCGCCGGCGTGAATCCGGTCTGGCCTCACGCGCTCTATCTGAGCGTTGCGACGCAGGATGTGGACGCGGCCTGGCGATGGATGGCGTACCTCTCCCGGACGCCGCCGCCACCTGGGCGGCTACCGGTCCGCCGCTCGGTGCTGGCATCGCCGGACTACCGGACGCGGCTCGATGAACAGGTACTCCGCACCTACGAAGCCATCTTCGAGCGCTCGACACCGTCGCCCCAGCGCTATGCGTGGTTCAGAGAGGTCAGCGCGTGGCTGAGGGATCAGGGAATCCCGGCATTGCTGCAGGGTGACACGACGGCTGAAGCGCTGTTATA
>JAXDDP010000217.1:0-12587 GCA_034676785.1 Anaerolineae bacterium
ACAGAATCTGGGACAGGAATTGCTCGTCGGTCAAGCGGCCCAGTGGCGTTTCGTCACTGCGTTGCAGCAGTTCCTCGGGCTGTAGCTGGCTAGCCTGGAGTAGCTCGAGCAACGGTCGCCCGCCCGGACGGTCCACATAGCCCACCGGCACGCTGTCGGCGTGCTTGATGCGGTCGAGCGCTTGTAGATAGGCAGCACGAGCTTTCTGGACAGTGTTGCCTTCGCTGTTCACATAAGGCCAGAGAAGCGGGCCGTCGGAGAGACCGAAGATGAACCCTGGTGCCTGTGGACGCTCGCTTGATACCAGGTCAGCCAGCACCTCCATTTCCTTCACCATACGCTCCATTGCCAGTGCTTCACTGCCCATCAGGTAGCCATGGGCATCGAAGAGCTCGCTCTCCTCATAACGTAACCATTCTGCCGTGTGAACTGTGGGCGCAGTTCCGTTGTAGCGGAATACGAGCGCCCCGACTTGCAGCAGGTAGTAGAGGGTCAGCGCGTGTCGGTCCGGGAAGATCTGCGAGCCATCTACGCCCACGACAACGAGACCGTCGGTTGGTGAATCGGGACACGTGATTGGGGTTGACAGTCGCTCATCACCACAAGGAATGGCCCCTCCCCACCGACTCGATCCGCTGAGCAGCGGCTGAAGGTGCTGACGTAGGTCCGTATTTCCGGGGAGATCGGCAAGCCAACGCTGCGCAAGCGCGAGCGCACTACGCTGCGTTTGCTGATCGCGTGCAGCACGCTGACCGAGGGCCACGATATCCCTACGGATCTGCTCTAGCCGCAGCACGCCATGTCCTTCACGACACGCCAACCATACATACGAAAATCAACCCTTCCACCTGCAGCTGTCTCTAACCATACTGCGGCATATCGCAAGGTAACCCAAGCAATGTGGCGGGTTTGCATGCAAAAGTTGGGATTACTATTGCGTGCCCCCACCATCTGATGTATAATGTGGGCGGCAGTGGGGAAAAGTGGGGCATGGTGGGGCGGGAAGCCACTTTTGCCCGGTGCTCGATACCTGGCGGTGATGGTCATCCAATGCTCATAGGTCAGTACACTTATACTCTGGACAATAAGGGCCGGCTCACTATGCCGTCGCGATTTCGTGACGACCTGCCTGAGCAACTGATCATCACGACAGGGTTCGACCAATGTGTAGCAGTATACCCCATTCAGGTGTGGCGGGAACTTACGGCAAAGATCTCCGCTCTGCCGCTGACCGACCCCAAGGGACGCGAGTTGCGCCGGATGCTGTTCTCCGAGGCTGTTGATTTTGAGCTCGACAAACAAGGACGGATGCTGATCCCCGACAGATTGCGTGAATATGCCGGGCTGGAGCTGACTTCCGAGGTGCTGATCGTCGGGCTTGAGAAGATCATCGAACTGTGGAACCCGCAGACCTGGGAGGAGAAGGACAAGAAACGGCGAGAGGCGGCGGCAGAGGATCCGGCGCTATGGTCGAGCACCAACGTGTAGGCGAGGCCGAGTCGCGACATATCCCTGTTCTGGTGGCGGAGGTCGTGGCGGGACTGGGGGTCCGGCCGGGTGGGTGCTATCTGGATGCAACGGTCGGTGGCGGCGGGCACACGGCGGCCATTCTGGATGCGTCTGCTCCCGATGGATGGGTCCTTGGGTTGGATCGCGATGCGGAGGCGGTTGCGCGTGCACGTGAGCGGTTGCGTGCGTATGGCGACCGAGTGGTGGTAGCGCACGCTTCCTATGTTGATCTGCTCGATGTGCTGCGACGGGAGCAGCGGAGTCCGGTCGACGGCGTGGTCTTTGATCTGGGCTTTTCGAGTTGGCAGATCGAGAACCCTGTGCGCGGGTTCTCGTTCCTTCAGGACGGCCCGCTCGACATGCGTTTTGACACGAGTCACGGTGTTACGGCTGCTGACCTGATAAACCAGCTGCCTGAAGATGCCCTGGCGAAGGTGTTGTTTGAATATGGAGAGGAAGCACGGAGCCGCCGGATCGCTCGAGCGATTGTAGCGGCTCGGCCGATCGAGACGACAGGAGGGTTGGCCAGTATCGTGAGTGCGGCTGTTGGGGGACGGCGAGGTGGCGGTGCATCCTCTCGCTTGCACCCAGCGACCCGCACGTTTCAGGCGTTGCGAATCGCGGTCAATCAGGAGCTAGAGGCGATCGCGCAGGCCTTGCCGGCTGCGCTCTCGGCGTTGAGATCCGGGGGACGGCTTGGGGTCATCGCGTTTCACTCACTGGAAGACCGCATAGTCAAGCAGTATATGCAACGTGAGTCTCAGGACTGCATCTGCCCTCCCGAATACCCGGTCTGCCAGTGTGATCACAGGCGCACCTTGCGTGTCTTGACACGCAAGCCGATCGTGCCGTCGGATGCGGAGATCGAGATCAATCCGCGCAGCCGGAGTGCGAGGCTACGCCTCGCAGAGAAGTGTTAATGTGGGATTGGGGTTTTCTGGGGTGATGCGATGAGCGTAGTCTGGCAACAGAGCACACATGGGGTACCGCGGCGGAAGGAGCAGCTCAACCAGGTGACGGCAAGAGCCTTCGTCATCGGGATTGTGCTGGCGACGGCGCTTGTTGGTGGATATCTGGCACTTGGTGCTGCTAACGTGCGTCTGTCCAATGAGGTCTGGGCTCTGCATAACGGCGTGGCACGGATCCAGCGCGAGAGCAGCCGCCTGGAGACCGAGATCGCCCGCCTGAGCTCGATCCCGGTGTTGCAGGTGCGGTCTGTAGCACTTGGGTTCACTCCGGCTGAATCCGTCGAGTATCTCGAGCTGGAGACTCCCTGATATGTTACGCGGACCTGAATCGCGCCTGCGCCTTGTCAGTGTGCTCTTTGCCCTGGTGTTTCTGATCATTCTGGGGCGGCTGGTATGGTTGCAGGTCATTGTGCGTGCCGAGTGGAAGGAAGAGGTCGATGTGCTCCTCGACCGGCCCTATGGGTTGCCTGCGCCGCCACCGGGAGTCATCGTGGATCGCAATGGTGATCTGCTGGTGGGTAATGCGCCGGTGTACGCTGTCGGTGCGGATGTTTCCCTGATAACGACCATTACGGACACGCTCGAGGCTGCAGCGGATCTTTCGCCCTTGCTGGGTCGTGATGTGACCAGCGTGCAGGCTGACCTGGCCGTTGAGGATCGAACATGGGTCCGGCTTGCATGGGCAATCGGTGGTGAGGCAGCCTACAAGCTCGAGGACCTCAAAGCTGAGGAGTGGTATTGGCTGACGCTGGAGCCGACTTGGGAGCGCTATTACGCTGAAGGTGCATTGGCCAGCCACACGCTGGGTTTCAGCAACGACGAGGGCTATGGGTACGGGATAGAGGCGTTCCACTATCGGTTGCTCAAGCCGCAGCCGGCTGTGGCACAAGGGGAGGTGGATGCAGCATCTGAGCCATATCCAGAGGAAATGGCCCAGGGGAAGCTGCGCGCTGTACAGGGGACCGACCTCACCCTCACGATTGATCGAACCATCCAGGCCTTTGTCGAGGGCGAGCTGGATAGAGCCATGGCCGACTATGGGGCGTACGGTGGGACGATCCTCGTTATGAACCCGAAGACCGGAGCGATTCTGGCCTCGGTGAGTCGACCGGCGTACGACCCAGCCAGGCGTTCGGAATATGCGGACGAGCAGCGCAATCTGTTCGTGGATCCAGCGATCAGCGTTCCTTACGAACCTGGCTCTGTGTTCAAAGTCATCACTGCCGCCGCTGCTGTCGATTCGGGGGGTGTGGGACGTGACTGGTCCTACTACGACAGCGGGGCCGTGGAGTACGGCGGCGCTGTGATCAGGAACTTCGACCGTCAGGCATACGGGCCACAGGATCTCCAGGGACTGCTTAGCTCCTCTCTGAACGTCGGTGCCGCGACGCTGTCGACGCAGGTTATGGGAGCGGATGTTTTCTACCGTTATGTGCGCGCCTTTGGTTTTGGGCAGCTAACCGGGATAGAACTGGCGGCGGAGGTCCCCGGATTTGTTCACCTACCGACCGACTGGGACTGGACAGACAGCACGTTGGCGACCAACTCATTTGGCCAGGGCATCGCGGTGACACCGCTGCAGATGGTGACGGCGGTATCTGCGCTTGCCAATCACGGCACGATGATGGCGCCCTACATTGTTGCCGAGCGGCGCTATTCGGATGGGACTGTTGTACTCACGACTCCCCGACCCTTGGGCCAGCCGGTCTCCAGGGCGACAGCCGACTACATCGCCGAGTTGATGGCCAATACCGTATCCGATCGTTACGACAAGGCGCGGGTTCCGGGGTACCCCATGGCGGGCAAGAGCGGCACGGCCCAGATACCCGTCTCTGGAGGGTATGATCCGGTAGAGGTGGTCACCTCCTTCATCGGCTTTGGCCCTGTGCCTGATCCTGAGGTCGTGATCCTGGTCAAGCTGGATCGTCCGCAGATCGAGCCTCATCTGCGGTGGGGGACGCAGACGGCAGCGCCGCTGTTCCAGTCAGTTGCGTCCCGGTTGTTCGTCCTGTTGGGCGTCCCGCCGACCGTAGCGGTCGTGGAGCCTTAGTTTATATGTCACGCGATAGGGTGGCGATGGCGAGCTGGGGTTCCCGAGGGCGCAGATTGACGCTGTCGGATTTCATCCATGCGTTGACCGGTTGGGCGTTGGACTCTCTGGATGTGCCAGTCGTGCCTGTGATCGACTCGCGTGAGGCTCAGCCCGGCTCGATCTTCTTCGCGTTTGCAGGTGAGAACGTTGACGGGCATTCCTATGTGGCCGATGCGCTGGCGCGGGGCGCTGCGGCTGCAGTAGTAGAACGTGACATACCGGTACTGGAGGGGGCGGAGATCCTGGATCTGACGGCGCCCGATGCCGAGCCTCGTTCAGTACACATGCCGGTGGTGGTGCGCGTCAAAAGCGTTCTTGAGGCTCTGCAGGATGCTGCTCGCTGGTGGCGAGAGCAACTGGCGGTGCGCATTATCGGGGTCACCGGCAGCGTGGGCAAGACGACGACGAAGGAAGTTGTGGCCAAGGTACTCGAACAGCGGTACGACGTTGTGCGAAGCCAGCGCTCGTACAACAACGAGCTCGGTCTACCGCTAACGCTGCTGAGCCTGGGAGGCCCAACGGGCGCAGAGGGCCCTGAATCGGAAGCGTTGAGGGTCGTACTGGAGATGGGGATGTACGTGCCAGGTGACATACGTTTCCTGTGCGACATCGCCCGACCTCACGTGGGCATTGTGACAAACGTCGAATCCGTCCATGCAGAACATGCTGGCACGCTTGACGACATAGCTCGGGCGAAGCGAGAGCTCATCGAAGCGTTGCCTTCCGATGGCGTAGCGATCCTGAATTACGATGATGGGCGCGTGCGCGCTATGGCGGGCTATACCGATGCGGCGATTTTCTCGTACGGGTTATCGCCAGAGGCCGATCTCTGGGCTGATGACGTGGAAGGGTTGGGCCTTCAAGGGATTCGGGGACGGCTGCACTATCGCGGTGAGGTGGTGCCTATCGAGGCGCCGCTTCTGGGTCGTCACAGCATCTACGCGGTGCTGCGCGGCGCGGCAGCGGGCCTGGTAGAGGGACTGGCCTGGGACGAGATCGTTGAAGGCTTGGCTGCGCCAGGGTTGCAGTTGCGGCTGGTCACAGTCCGCGGGCCCCACGGGTGTCTGATTATCGACGATACGTTTAACTCCAGCCCACCATCGGCGGTTGCGGCGCTGGATCTATTGGCCGATCTCCAGGGGCGCAAGGTCGCGGTTCTGGGCGATATGCTGGAGTTGGGCGCCTATGAGCGCGAGGGGCACCTCGAAGTCGGGAGACGTGCAGCAGAGGTAGCCGAGGAGCTTGTCGTGGTTGGCGCACGGGCCCAGATGATCTCCGAGGGTGCCAGGAATCGGGGGCTCTCGGCGGACCATATCCGGTGGGCACCTGACAGTGATGCGGCGGTGGCGATTGTGAGCGATCTGTTGCAGCCGGGAGATGCCGTGCTGGTCAAAGGGTCACACGCCGTCAAGATGGAACGGATCGTGCGGGCTCTGACGGGCTTGGTGTAAGCGAGAGGGCACGCGGGGAGAAGGAGCAATTGGTCCGAGCGATGGACGTGGACGCGATCGATCGAGAAGGAGGCTGGGCGGTGGTGATCCTGGGCTTGGGGCGCCAGGGTCTAGCCCTTGCCCGTTTCTATGCGATGCAGGGCATGCGGGTGACGGTCTCAGACAGCCGCAACGCTGCCGCATTGCAGGCCGAACTTGATGAGCTCGCGGGCCTGAATGTGACATTCGTTCTGGGCGAGCACCCACTGACGCTCCTTGATGGATGCGGCCTGTTGTGCCTGAGCGGAGGCGTCTCGCCAGACTTGCCTCTGGTACAAGAGGCGCGACGCCGGTCCATTCGGCTGAGTAATGATGCCCAGGAGTTCCTGGTGCGCTGTTCCGCTCCAGTCGTGGGCATCACGGGGTCGGCGGGAAAGACGACGACGACCAGCCTGGTCGGCCAGATGCTTGAGGCCTCGGGAATTCGATCGTGGGTGGGGGGCAACATCGGTAATCCGTTGATCAATGAGTTGCCCGCGATCCAGCCGGAGGACCGTGTTGTCATGGAGCTGTCCAGCTTTCAGTTGGAGCTGATGGATGCGAGTCCGCACATCGCCGGTGTGTTGAACATTACGCCCAACCATCTGGACCGGCACAAGACAATGGATGCGTATATTGCGGCGAAGCGCGCGATCGTGTCCCATCAGGCGGCAGAGGACATCGCTGTGTTGGGGTACGACGAGGCAAATGCCAGGGCCTTGCGCAGCGCGACGCGGGCTCGCGTGCGTTATTTCAGCGGCGAGGGTCCGGTGAGCGATGGAGCCTACCTTGAGGGCGATCGTTTGATGCTGTCCGGACCATCCACCGGCGTCGTCGACGTGGTGGGGCGGCAGTCGATTCACTTGCGTGGCTATCACAACGTTCTGAATGTGTTGGCAGCGATGGCGCTCGCGGATGCTGCCGGTGCTACGGTCGAAGGCATGCGCCGGGCGGTTGAGACCTTCCGGGCGGTAGATCATCGGCTCGAGGAGGTGCGCCGGCACAACGGCGTCCTCTGGATCAACGACTCGATTGCGACTGCGCCGGAGCGGGTGCTGGCAGCGTTGGAAGCCTTTGACGAGCCGTTGGTGCTGCTTGCCGGCGGGCGTGATAAGGACCTTCCCTGGGAGCGCTTTGCCGAACGGGTCGTGGAGCGCGTGCGCGTGTTGATACTCTTTGGCGAGGCCGCGCCATTGATCCACGACAGGGTGGTGCAATCGAGGCGGGCCCATGGGTGTGCGGCAGAGCGGCGTCGCGAGGTGTGTCTGGAGGATGTGGTGATGGCGAAGACACTTGAGCAGGCGGTGAAGGAAGCAGCGCTGCGTGCGCGCCAAGGCGAGGTCGTGTTGCTCTCGCCGGGTGGCACGAGTTTCGACGCCTACCGTGATTTTGCCGAGCGGGGAGTGCGATTCCGGGAGCTGGTCCAGGCGTTGGGCCAGCGCAACGCCGTGGAAGGGTGATCAGAAATGACCAAACATAAGGCCAAGAAGACCGCCGTTGATGGTGCACTGTTGGCAGTGGTCGCGGTGCTGATCGTGTACGGACTGCTGGCGCTATACAGTGCCACATTCTACGTGGGTAGCTCGTTCTGGAAGCGGCAACTCGTGTGGATCGCTGTCGGGCTGGTCGTAGCCATCGCGGCTTACCGGATCCCGTATCCGTTCTGGCAGAAGGTCGCCCCGATACTGATGCTCGTGAACTTGTTGGCGCTCCTGATCACGGTGGTCTACGCCAAACCGGTACTGGGAGCTTCGCGCGGTCTGATCGATCTATCTGCAGAGGGGCGCAGCCTGGGTGGGCTTTTCGGGCTGGGCAGCTCCGTACAGCCCGGCGTCTTGGCACGGTTGGTGACCGTCATCTACATCGCGGCGTGGCTGGCCTCCAAGGGCGAGCAATTGAACCAGGTGAAGTACGGTCTGATTCCCTTTGGCATGATCGTGGGGTTGGTGGGTGGCCTGGTATTCCTGCAACCAGACCTGAGCACGACGATGTTGATCGTCGTCACGGGGTTGGCGATGTTCTTCTTTGCGGGGGGAGACCCGATCCAGATCGCGCTGTCGGGACTCGTGGCAGGTGTTCCTGTCAGTCTGCTGGTATGGAATATGGAGCACGCCCGGCAGCGTTTGGAGGTGCACCTGACGTCGCTGAAGAACCCCGAGCTGATGGACTATCACGTCCGCCGCTCGGTACAGGCACTTGCCGAAGGGGGCGTCTTTGGTGTCGGTTTGGGTCAGGGCCGGCTGAAGTTCGGGTATTTGCCGTTTCCTCACACCGACAGCGTCTTCTCAGTGATCGGCGAGGAGGGAGGCCTGATCGGCTGTTTGGTGGTGCTCTTGTTGTTCCTTGCCTTTGCCTATCGCGGATACCGGGTGACGCTGAGCACCCCCGACGCATTTGGGTCCTTGGTTGCTTTCGGTGTCACAACCATGATCTTGACCGAGGTGTTGCTGAACATCCTGGTAATGATTGGGATTTTTCCTCCGACGGGCACAGCGTTGCCCTTCTTCAGCTATGGGGGGACTCAGATGCTGATCACCCTGGGTGGGGTGGGATTGCTATTGGGCATATCGCGAGGAAAGCCGAAGGGAGATTGGGATGCGGTTCTGGATCGTTGGTGGCGGGACAGCTGGGCACGTCTATCCGGCTCTCGCCATAGCCCTAGCCCTGCGCGACATCGACCCTGAGGTCGATCTGACCTGGGTAGGCACCCTCACCGGCATGGAGGGTGACCTGGTGCGCAGGCATGCCATACCCTTCATCGGGCTTCCTGGTGGAGGGTTGCACGGTGTGGCGGTAGTGAACGCGATCCGGAATGGGTGGAACCTGGTGCGAGCTGTCTTTATGGCTCGGAAAGCGATGCGAACCGAGCAGCCCTCTGCGTTGCTGACGACCGGGGGCTTCGTGGGTGGCCCGGTAGCGATCGCGGCCCGATGGCAGGGCGTTCCGGCGATGGTCTTTGTGCCAGACATCGAGCCGGCCCAGTCGGTCAAGGCGATTGCCCGTCTGGCACAGAAAGTGGCGGTGAGTGTCCCGGAGTCACTGGGGTACTTCGCAGACGGACAGGGCGTGGTGACGGGATACCCTCTGGGAGATCGGATCACGCAATGGACGCGGGAGTCAGGGCGCGCAGCCTTAGGGTTGGACGCCGATGAACGCGTGCTGCTCGTGTTTGGTGGTAGTCGGGGCGCGCGGTCAATCAACAGGGCTGTGGTATCGAATGTGGGTGCGCTTGCCGAACTGGCCACGATCGTCCACGTGAGTGGGACGTTGGACTGGCCAGAGGTCGAAGCTGCACGCGCCTTGATGCCAGCGCCGGTATTGGCGCGCTACCATGCCTATCCTTACCTTCACGAGCAGATGGGAGGGGCGATGGCTGCAGCGGACCTGGTGCTCTGTCGATCGGGTGCCAGTGTGCTCGGCGAGTTCCCGCACTTTGGGTTGCCGGCAATTCTGGTGCCCTATCCCTATGCCTGGCGTTACCAACGTGTGAATGCCGGGTGGCTGGAGGAACGTGGAGCAGCAGTCGTCCTCGAAGATGCAGCGCTGCCCGAGGCCATCGTCGACACCGTTCGGCGGCTGATTGTTGACGACGTCCAGCGCCGGGAGATGGCAGAGGCAGCACGTAAGTTGGCGCGGCCTGATGCGGCTACCCGCGCGGCGCAACTGCTTCACGATCTAGGGCAGCGGCAGAAGGCAGCACCTGTCGCCGGGTAGGCCCACCAGAGCGGAGGCTATATGGTACCTCTAGAGACGTTTTTCACGGGCCTGGTGATTCTTTTTGGCATCATTGGGGCACTGCGCGGCTGGGCCAAAGAGCTGCTTGTCTGCTTCAGCGTGATCCTGGCCCGGTTCATTGAATTTGTGGCGCTGGTCTACGTGCCGGTGTTGAGTACGTCGTTGCAGTCGCTTCAGCAGTCTGACCCGAAGACGTGGTTCTACGTGCGCCTGATGATCTTCGGCGTGATAGTCTCGTTCGGTTACGCGACGACGATTCTGTCGCCGCGGCTGGGCGCGCGGGCGCGGAAGGAGAAACTTCAGGACAGTCTGTTGGGTATCTTCCTGGGCGGCATCAATGGTTATCTGGTGGTCGGCATGATCTGGGGATTCCTGCACGAGTTGGGGTATGCCATCTGGGGGATCAGCGGTCCGCAGACCGATGCCGCTCTGAAGTTCCTGAAGTACCTGCCAACAGACTGGCTTCAGGGCCCGTCGCTGTTCGTGGCAGTTGCTGTCGCGTTCGCATTCGTTCTGATTGTGTTCATCTGAGATGATCTGTGACTGAGATAGGGACCATCAACGACCTCGACGGAATCGGCGAGGTCCATATCGTGGGGATCGGGGGGGCCGGAATGTCGGCGATCGCCCGAGTGCTCCACGGGTGGGGACTGGTCGTGCACGGCTCTGACCGGCGCTCCTCACCGATCACGGACGCTCTGCAGGCTGAGGGCATCCGTGTCACGATCGGCCACGCGCCCGACGCGATCGGGTCCGCCGATCTGGTCCTGGCTTCTTCGGCAGTGCCCGATGCAGATCCGGAGATCGCGGCAGCCCTTGAGCGGGGCGTGCGGGTGGCAAGGCGACCTGAGTTCCTCGCGGCAATGACGGCCGGCTATGAGGTGCTGGCGGTCGCTGGTGCCCACGGGAAGACAACCGTCACGGGGATGCTCGCTCTGGCCCTTTTGGAGGCCGGGCTCGATCCAACCTACATCGTCGGCGGGGTGATGTCCAATTTGGGGACCAATGCTGGGGCAGGTGCCGGCGCTCACTTCGTGATCGAGGCTGACGAGTACCGCAACACGTTTCTGGCATTGGCGCCGCGGGTCGCAGTGGTGACCAATATCGAGTTTGACCATCCGGACTGCTTTCCAGATATGGGCTTCGTCCGGCTGTCCTTTGGCGAGTTCGTGGGCAACATTGTGCCGGGTGGACTGCTGGTGGCCTGCGGTGATGACGCGGTCGCTCGTTCATTGGCAGCGTCGCACCACGCAGGTGGAGGGCGCGTCGTTCTCTATGGCACGGAGCAGACGCCGGAGACAGGCTATGATCTGGACTGGTGTGCAGGGAATGTGCGTCCCAACGCCCAAGGCGGGGTGAGCTTTGATGTGATCCATACCGGTCAGGTTGTTGGGGAGGTAGCCCTGCAGATCCCCGGCGCGTTCAACGCCGCGAATGCACTCGCTGTTTTGGCTGTGGGAAGCGAGATAGGCCTTGCGACAGAGGCTGTCTGTAGTGCGCTGTCGCGATTTCAGGGGACCGGACGACGCTTTGAGGTCCTGGGAGAGGTCGGCGGGGTCACAGTGATTGACGACTACGCCCACCATCCTACACAGATCCGCGGCGTGCTGTCTGCAGCGCGGCAACGGTATGGGTCGCGACGGATCGTCGCCGTCTGGGAGCCCCATACCTTCAGCCGCATCCGGGCGTTGTACGATGCCTTCACCATGGCGTTTACTGCGGCTGACACGGTCGTCGTCCTGCCGGTCTATGCTGCCCGCGAGCGTGATGATGGGCGCCTGACGGCACGTGACTTAGCTCAGGCGATCGTGCACCCGAGTGTTGTGAGTGTCGATTCGCTCGCCGAAGCAGTGGCGCATCTGGTCGCTACGAGCCGGCCCGATGACGTGGTGTTGCTGATGGGCGCAGGAGATGAGTATCTGGTGGGACAGCGCCTGATCGAGGCGTTGAGCCTGCAACAGGTAGGGGAGGCTGAGGAACAATGAGCGCAGCGCTCAGCCCACTGCAAGAAGCGGGGATCAGCGTGATTCTGGAGGCACTGCCGGGCATTTCCGAGGCGGCTGTGCCCCTTGCGCGTTACTCGTGGCTCGGTGTCGGAGGCCCGGCGGATTTGCTGGTCGTCGCGAGCAACCGTGCCGAATTGGAGCGCGCGGTCACTCTGGCCCACGCCCACCACCTGCCATGGCGGGTCTATGGGGGACTGACGAACATCCTGCTCCCCGATGTTGGACTGCGGGGCATGGTGGTGCTGAATCGGGCTCGTGAGACGCGTTTCGAGGATGGTTTCAGGCTGATCTGCGATTCGGGCGCAATCGTCGTGCAGGTGGCTCGTGAAGCGATCGAACGGGGCTGGGGTGGACTGACGTGGGCGGTGGGGCTTCCCGGGACGATCGGGGGCGCTGTCGTGAACAATGCGGGCGCCTTCGGTGGCGAGATCTCGCGGATTCTGACCGGTGCCGACGTGTTCACGCCCGCAGGGAATGTGGTACGGGTTCCCGTCGAATGGTTCAACTTCCAGTACCGCTGTAGCAAGCTCAAGGGAGCAGGATCGCAGTGGTTGGTGATTGCTGCGGAGTTCCAGTTGCGTGAGGGTGATCCTGAGATCCTGCGCACGAAGGCAGAGGAGTACTCGTTGCGGCGACAGCGTACCCAGCCGCCAGGCAGGACGCTGGGTTCGACGTTCAGAAACCCGCCGGGAGACTATGCGGGGCGACTCATCGAGGCCGCCGGGCTCAAGGGCGCGCGATGTGGGGGTATGGCCGTGTCGGAGCAGCACGCGAACTTCTTTATGAATGAGGGAGGGGCTACTGCAGC
>JAXDDP010000238.1:0-18838 GCA_034676785.1 Anaerolineae bacterium
GGGTCCGGGCGTTGGCGAACTGCTTGCGCGGGTGGTCACACAGACTGCGCCGGTCGATTCAGATTTGGATATCCTCACTAGCCTCTCACCCAGCCGGCTGTTCTTCGGCCAGTAAGCGCTGAAGTGACCACAGTAAAAGCGCCCGGAGCCTGTGACTGGACTCCGGGCGCTTTCGTGCTTCAAATTGAACTCGACCGCAGGATGCTAGGCCCGCGCCCAGATGGCGGAGCGACGGTACACACTGAATACCCACGCGACAGCCAAGAGTCCCGCCAACGCCGCAGCCGTCACTCCCACAGTGGGTGTAGCCCAGTGCTTCAGGGCAATGCCGATGTAAGCCCAGACGAACACGGCTACATAGGCACCATTGGCATGACGCAGACTCATCGCCACGGCGATGACAGCCGCCACCAGCAACATGATCACAGCCCACGCCTGCGGGCCGATCCCCCACCCACCCCAGTTCAGGGTGTAAAGAACCTGCGTGATGTTGGCCACCGTGGCCACACTGATCCAGCCCAGATAGATGCTAAAAGGCACGTAGAGTGCCCACCGATCGGCCGCCGTCATCTCGCGCCGCCCGGACCACAGCTTCAAGAAGATCAGCACCAACGAGGCGAGAATGATGAGCATTGCAGGCACTGTAAGCACAAACCGGGTATAGTGCCAGAGGAAGATCCAGACGATGTTCGCCACACTGCTCAACACATAGAGGTATCCCATCCTGTCAACGTGAGGGTTCGCGCGCTGGGATGGCAGCGCCTGGTAGATCGTAAACGCAATCAGGCCAACGTAGATCAGACCCCAGATGGAAAATACATAGCCCGCCGGTACGAAATAGATCGGAAAACGGTCCGATATCTCACCCGTGTTCAGACCGTTGATCGGAAGAGCATTTGCCAGAACATTCACGAGAACCATCGCAACCGTCGCCACCACGTTCGCCCACTTCAGAGTACTCGCGCGCATAACTACCATCCTTTCACAGCCATAGGGTTAACTTCGTATAAGGTTCCCACCAACCATATTATACCCGATGAAAAGATATTGTCAACTATTTGTATATTTAAAAAGGTCAATCTGGGTACCTCCAACAGAATACGCTACGAGCGCTGTGGGCAATCGACGTGTTTGTGCTACAATGACTTGGTTTGCCATATTCCAGAGAGCCCGGCTTGGGCTCAGTCTGCAAGGAGCTTGCTGGTATGAAGCGTCCGCTGTATCTATTCATCGTACTCACAACATTGGCAGCGCTGCTGCTCTCGGCCTGTGGCGCATCGGACACCAATGAGCCACTGGTCGTCCTCATCGAGACTGACGAGGGCCCCCTCACCCCACTTGGCTATCGAACAGCCACGGGATTCTGGATGACAGGCTGGGTGTACGATACCCTCTACGCCCGCGACCTCGATTTCCAACCCGTCCCGTCGTTGGCTACCAACGCAACCCCGAACCAGGATGGATCTGTGTGGACGATCACATTGCGTCAGGACGTCAAATGGCACGATGGTGAGCCCTTCACCTCGGAGGACGTGCTCTTTTCCTATCAGTTTTTCGTCCAGGCGAACCGGCTAGAAGCCTTGGGCCTAGTGGATAAGGTAGAGGCGCGTGGTGACTACGTCGTCGACGTTACGCTGCGACAGCCCAGCCCGTTCTTCTTGAGCGAAGCGCTGACCACCGCCTACATTCTGCCCGCCCATATCTGGCAGGGTCAGACACCCAACGACCCCCAGCTTGGCCAGTTCCAGGCAACGGTCGGCACGGGCGCGTACAAGCTGACCGCGGTCGCTCCGGGCGAATCCTACACCTTTGAAGCCAACAGAGAGTACTTCAGAGGTATCCCCCGGGTGGCGAACATGATCGTCAAGGTCGTCCCCAGTCGTGCGCAGCAGGCCGACGAGTTGCGGAAGCGTACTGCGGGCGCATCGCTCGCGGCGATGGATCCAACGCAGGCTGGTCAACTGGAGCGGGTACGGCGGATCGATCTGGCTGAAGGGGCCAACACACTGAGCTACATCCTCTACACAAATGGCTCGCGCGCCCCTTTCGATCAGGATAGTGTGCGTGAAGCTATCTCTCTGGCTATCGATTACGAGGCACTGGTCGAGGAAGTCCTGCTGGGGCGAGGCAAGGTGCTGCCCTCAAGCTACTACCACAGCGATCTACCCTGGGCCGTGGGCGCTATGCCGCTCTATGACCCTGATGCAGCCAGAACTCTTCTCGAGTTCGCAGATTTTCAGGATAGCGATGGCGATGGCATCCGGGAGTGGCAGGGCGAACCGACGGACTATGAGATCCTGTGCAACTCCGACAGACCCCTGGAAGTGCAGGCCACGGATCTCATTGTCCAGTGGCTTAAGGATATCGGCATCGGAGCTCACGCCAACTGTGTGGATACCAGCACGCAACTGAGTCTGATGTGGCCCAGCTATCGCGCTATCCCCAATCCAGACTATGATATTGCGCTCTTCAGTTGGCCCGGCGATGTACAAACGCAGAGGAGCTTCCTGCGCTACATGGTATCTGACCCCAACAGCCTGGGGTGGGCCAACCTCTCTGGCACCGTCGATGCGGAGCTGGAGCAGCTTATGACTGCGTATCTCAGCGAAGGGGATCCCGCCCAGCAAGAAGCCCTGGGTATGTTGATTCAAGAGCAGTTCTCGGAGGTACTACCCATGATCCCGTTGGTGGCACCCAACGGAACGTACGCCTATCTACCTGAGAAGTACGCAGGATGGCAGTACATGAAGGGGATTGGTATCGGTACCGTCTGGTCATTCCTACAGGTGCAGCCGACCACGCAGTAACCCCTCCACACACCAATTCGGGGCTCGTAGCGACCGTGTCGTGTGACCTCTTCAAGGCCAACGGCACCGTCACTACGAGCCCCATCGGAGCAGTCGCTAACCCTCGATTGCGACGCGTACCTCGCGTAGCTGCAGGACCCTACTCAGGTCCGCAGGTGCGACCTCGACCAGGAATCCGCGCTTCCCGCCGTTGATGTAGATCCGCTCGAGGCTGAGAACCGACGCCTCGACGCAAACAGGCATCGGCTGGCGAGTTCCGAATGGACTGATCCCGCCCACCTGATAGCCCGTTACCCGTTCAGCCTTCTCTGTGCTGCACGGCGCAACTGTCTTGACCCCCAGTGCACGCGCGAGCATCTTCGTGGATACCTCGCGATCACCGTGCATAAGGACCAAGAAGGGGCGCCCTACGTCAGGCTCCATCACCAACGTCTTGACCACGCAGTGCTCATCTGCGCCCAGACAGGTAGCGGCATGGCGCGTCCCACCGTGTTCCTCATACGGGTACAGGTGCGGCAAAAACGTCACCTGCTTCTCCATCAGCACCCGCACTCCCCGCGTCATCGGATAATCTGACCTTGCCATCCGAGCCTCATCTAACGGACACCCAAGAATTCACCCGTCACACACATACGGTACCAGTAATCAGGTAACAGGGGTGACGTGTCCCGCCACCGGACCTACGGCTTATCTCACCGACCAGCACAACTACCCAATACACCAAGTCGGCGTGTCCACCAACTCCATCCGGCCACTGGCAGCCGAGCGGATCCCCGCATCGAGAATCGCCATCGCCTCCAGGTTGTGCTGAACCTGCAGTGTTGGGTGCAGCGGATCGCCGGTCTCCAGATGATGGATCACCTCCTCGCCCAGCGTAGCCCGACCCTCAGGCAGGGGCTCGCCTTCGCTGATGTAATCCGGCTCACCCGCATAGAAAGAGCGGGACGTGAACACCTGCACGCCCGTGGCCCCTGCCGCCAGTGTTCCGCGCGTACCATACACGATCATGCTTGGTACGCCACCGGTGTTCCACGTCGTCCAAGAGGCCTCGAGAAGCGCCAGCGCTTTCGGGAAACGGACAGTAATAATGGCATTGTCGTCCGCGTCCCCGTACTGACTCGCGATGTTGGCCTTGATTCCGAGGGCCGCGACGGCAGGCTCACCGACCAACCAACGTGCAATGCTGGCGCCGTAGCTGCAGTAGTCGAGTAACGCACCACCACCCAGTGCTGACTGATGCCACCATTCCGCGCCCTTCTCGCCGTCTGTCCAGGCATCATCACCGGTTGAGTACGATAGCGGGCCCATCGACGCATAGTTGCGCCACTTGACCTCCCAAACATCACCGATTACGCCCTGATCGACCAGGACCTTCAACTGCCGCGTGCCAGGACGCCACGTCGATGGCCAGTTGATTGCGAGGCTGACGTTGTTCGCCTCCGCAGCCCGGACCATCCGCAGGCCATCCTGCAGAGTCGATGACATGGGCTTCTCGGTGACCATGTGCACGCCCCTTGTGGCAATCGCCTCAGCGACCTCGCCGTGGCGCGCATTCTCTGGGCAGAAGATCACCACATCGAGGGCCTCTTTGTCCAGCATCTCCACATAGTCTGCATAGACCTTGGAGATCCCCGTCAGTTCCTGGGTCCGTCGCATGTTAGCAGGCCGGCTGGCCGGCTTAAGCGTTTTCGTAGGAACAACGGGGACCGTATCAGCGCACGCGACCCACGCAACGTTGGGCAGCGAGACAAACGCGCCCACCAAATCATTCACGTGCATATGCGAGAAACCGATCACCCCAATTCGATACGTCTTGCTCATAGATCACTCCTTGTCATAGCGCCTGATAACACTCACGTCCGACGCACCATCTCAAGGGCCTCTCGGGCCGGGTTAGCGGCGGAAGGCTCGACCGACAGTCTGTCAATCTGACTTGCCATCCGCGCCAACTCCCCAATGGCAGCGTCCCGGTTCAGCTCAACGGGAACAGCCCCAAACAGGCGTTCAAAGTTGCCGTAGTAAATCGCCGCCAAAACCTCAGGTGGCAGTCCGAAGCCCCGAAATCCGGCAAGGTCTGGCTCTCGCCAATGCGCGAGCGCCTCTGGAGGCTCGAATGTCACGGCCTTCTCGAGGTACATACGCACAGCCCAGGCCGTGCCCAATGCGTGGGCCATCCCTGCCGGTCGTGCGAGCCCCCACGTCGCAATGTCGGTACCGTACACAAGCCGGGTCCCGTAGTCCACGAAGAACGTCCGCGCAGCATCGTAATTGCGGGTGAAGTTGCTGATCATTTCGTTGCCCGGTGTCAGATCAAAACAAACGGCTGGGTGTCGGTCCAGGAAGGCAGCGGCCCGGTGGAGATCTGCGGATAGGAAGTAGAAGTGGGCCAGGACCAACTTCAGTGCCGGATGCCGCTCCAGCACATGATCCACCTCCTGGTACAGTGCTTCCTTCGTTGGGAACGTGCCGTCGCCATAGAACCAGCCGTGCTCTTTGGCCCAGCTTGAGGCATGCGCTTCATCCCAGTCTTCCTCGGGATCGGCAACGTGGAAGATGACTGGCATCTCGTGCTCCTCGAGTGCAGACCACATGCCCTCGTAGTGCGGCGCATCGAGTGGGATTGGGACCTGCTTCCGGAATGTCGGCTTCCCTTCGATAAGCTTGAGCCCGTCGAACCCGACCCACCTCAGGACGTCGATCTGCCGCCGCAACGTCGTCGACATCACCTCGGGATCGACGGTGCTCCAGTCGGCTTGCCCCCAACCCTGATCAGGTGAGACCCTGTTGCCCAGTACTTGGGTATAGTCGAGCCCTCCACAGATGTACGTCCTATCAGGGAGGGTAGCTTTGAAGGCGAGCAATGCTGCGTTCTGGTTGAGGAGCACAGGATGCGGCACACTCACCAGGTTCACCTTCGCGAACGGCACGGTGTCCATGATCGTGCGAAGATCGCCCATCGCCGCCAGATCTGCGAAGTGAATATGACCATCAATGACCGGGGTATCGTTGAAGTTGAACTCCATGCCAAACTCCGTGTGTGGTATCTCTCCTTCGCAGTATACGCGGCTCGTCACGGACGGAAAACCGAGCTGAGCACCTTTCCCTCATGCAAAGCGCGCCGAGGGTGTCTCAGCGCGCCTGTAATGGGTCCAGGGTCTCGTCAGCTACAAAGGGTCATCGTGCTATGATGGAGGCAGTCACTGCGTAGCTCTGCGTCGGCACATAGATCCAGCCGTCCTTGGTTACATCGCTTACAGCCAGCGCGTACGTTCCCCGGCCATCCCACCTGCTAAACTGAGCAATCCCCTGAAACGAAGTGACAGCCTTCTCCTCAATAACCTCTCCGGTCGGCAACGTCCAGCTGGCAGTAACCGTCGCCCCCACAACGGTCCGCTTGTTAGCGTCTCGGACGTGGACCAGACCAACAATGGTATCTGTGCCCGTGGAGGAACGCCCTGTATACGCCAGCCGCACCCGGCTTACCCACATTGAGACAGGGTCGGTCTCCGCAAGGACCGTTGCGGGTACGAGAGACAAGAACGCGACCAGAGTGACAAGGAAGAACAGCTTGGTTTTCATGGAAGGTGCCCTTTCATCATGCGCAGGTTAGTATCTAGTCTGTTTCTTACGACGTAGATCGCACCAAAAGGATACGCCCACCTTGATACGAATCTGGCCCGTACCCATGCTTCTATGCAGCCCTTCTCGAAAAGCTCGCGGAGGGCGCCCTTACTTTCTCAATCACCGATTTGATCGTAGCATAGGAACTGACGCGACCCATCATTGGCACTGACACGAGAACTGGCTCACAACCAGCACACGCTTGCAGCCAGTCGTGGCAAAAGGAGGAAAGTCTATGGGCTTGATGTACGTGGATCCTAACATTGGTGGTATTGGTCACCTCCTGACGGCGACCTATCCCACCGCCTACCGGCCCCACGGGACGGTGGGAGTCACTCCCCAGTTTGACCCAGCAGTCGGCGACCGCTATCTGGCGGACCACATCTGGGGCTTCCCCGTTCCGATTCACCTTCATCGCACGGCGACTAGCCCGCTTCTTATGCCGGTGACTGGCTCGCCGGCACCAGCCATCGAGAACTGTGGCTCACTATTCGATCACGATTTCGAGGTTGCGGCCCCCCACTACTACAAGGTCCTTCTTGAACGCTATGGAATCTGGGCTGAGTTCACGGTCACCCGACACGGCGTGATCTACCGCTTCGATTTCCCGGCTGGGGAGAACCCGTGCCTGTTGTTTGCGCCCCGGCGAGGAAGCGTTGAGTTGATCAACGATACAACGATCGAGGGCTCCCAGGACCTTCACGGCGCCGCCGGCTACTTCAGCCTGCGCTTCGATCGCCCGGTGTCCCGCCACACCCAGCTCGAGTCGGGGATCAGGCTCCAGTTTACCGGTGCCGCTCCTATCGAGGTGCGCATCGGCGTCTCGTTTATCGACGCGGCCCAGGCCCGGCGCAATCGTGACAACGAGCTCGGCAGCCGTCCATTCGATCTATTGGTGGAGGAAGCCCGGCAGGAGTGGCAGATAGCGCTCTCACAGATCTGCGTGGAGGGCGGGAGCGAGAAGCAGCGCCGCACCCTGTACACAGCCCTCTACCGGTATATGGGCCGAATGCAGAATATCTCCGAGGAAGGACGCTACTTCAGCGGTTACGACGGCCAGATACACTCTGGTGAGCCCGACTTCTACGTCGGAGACCAGATCTGGGACACCTTTCGGAGCGCCCACCCTCTGCGGGTGCTCATCGATCCGCAGCGGGAACTCGATATGATCCGCTCTTACGTCCGCATGGCCGCTCAGTCAGGCTGGCTGCCTCGCTTCCCCGGCGTAGGCGGCGACGTTCCTTGCATGCTGGGTCATCACACCATCGCAGCCATCGTGGACGCTTACCGGAAGGGCCTCACCGATATCGATGTCGACCAGGCCTACGTTGCTATGCACAAGCGACTGACTGAGGCGACCAGTCTTCCGTGGCGAAATGGCCCCTTGACCGAGCTTGATCACGTCTATATCGAGAGAGGGTACTTCCCCGCGCTGCAGCCGGGCGAAGTGGAATCCGTCGCGGAAGTCCATCCCTTTGAAGCGCGGCAGGCGGTCGCCGTCACCCTCGAATGCAGCTACGACGCCTATGCCCTGGCCCTGATGGCACGCGAACTGGGCAAGAAGCAGGACTACGCCACCTTCATCGACCGGGCCCGCAACTATCGCAAGCTCTACAACCCGGTCAACGGCTTTATGGCCCCACGCAGCGCCGATGGCGAGTGGATCCAACCCTTCGACCCCAAGCTTTCGGGTGGACAGGGAGGACGCGCCTACTACGCGGAGTGCAACGCCTGGACCTACACCTGGAGCGTGCAGCACGATGTGGCCGGGTTGGTCGACCTGATGGGAGGGCGCGAAGCCTTCGTGGCCCGCCTAGATCAGCTCTTCATCGAGCCCTGTGGCAACGCCAAATACCACTTCCTCGGGCAGTTCCCCGACTCGACCGGTCTGATCGGCCAGTTTGTCACCGGCAACGAGCCCAGCTTCCACATCCCTTACCTCTACAACTGGGCTGGCGCACCGTGGAAGACCCAGCGCCGCATCCGCCAGATTATGGACATCTGGTTCGACGATACCCCGCTGGGCATCTGCGGCGATGAGGATGGCGGCGCGATGAGCGCCTGGCATATCTTCAACGCCATTGGGTTCTTCCCAACGTGTCCCGGCGAGCCCTACTATGCGCTGGGAAGCCCCGTCTTTGAGCGCATCGAGCTGCATCCGCCCGATGGTCCGGTCTTTACCATCAACGCCCAGGGATCCAGCCCCCAGAACAAGTACATCCAGAGCGCTACTCTGAACGGTGTCCCGCTTGACAGATCGTGGTTCCCCCACAAGGCCATCCAGGACGGCGGCGAGCTGAGCTTGATCATGGGCCCCCGCCCAAATCCGTCCTGGGGCAGTCGTCCTGAGGACGCCCCGCCCTCACTTACCCGTCAGCCCGGTGGCGAGTAGGTTACCAGTATCATCCACCAACAAAAGAGAGCTCTCTGAAACGAGAGCTCTCTCCTGTTGCCCACAGAAGCGCTGGGGTTCGCTCACCCCACGAGGCGCCAGCTAGCGCGTCTGAAAGAACTCGACCACCTCGCCATTGGGGCCTCTAAAGAACGCGACAGTTGCCTCAAGGTCGGCCAACGTGACGGCCTTGGGCTCCATGGTCACCTCGAAACCTGCCTGGCGGACAGGCTCGATGGCAGCCGCCGCGTCTGCAGTGGCAAGCGCAAGATGAACCAACGGATCATTGGCGGCAGGGCTGCCCGCGACCGGGCTATTCGCTGTGGGTCCGATCAACTCGATATGGCTACCATCCCCCACATCCAGTAGCATCATTCGGCGTTCCGGGGGACCCCATTCCGCTGCAACCTGCATGCCCAGGACCTCCAGGTAGAGGCGCAAAGACGCGTCCCAATCTCGCGTCTGGATGGTGATGTGATGCAACCCACAGGTTTTGGCGACAGTTTTGGACATTCGTTTTCCTCCGTTTTGTCACAAAGCAACGATGATGGTTTTGCGCTACCAACGAACTCGCACGGATGATAGTCCAGACTGAGACGAGAGCAACCTTGCCTTGGCAGAGGCGAACGAGCAATCCTCCACCCTGGCGTCATCGGGGGACTGCCACCTCAGTCTGTGCCAAAGAGAAGAGCCCTCTATCGCTAGAGGGCTCTCTCAACGACCACGTTCCAGGATCAGGCGAGATCGAAGCGGTCCAGGTTCATCACTTTGTTCCACGCCGCGACGAAGTCGTGGACGAACTTCTCTTCACCGTCCCTGCTGCCATAGACCTCCGCCAATGCCCGAAGCTGCGAGTTCGAACCGAAGATGAGGTCGATACGGGTCCCGGTCCACTTAAGTTCGCCCGTGGTGCGATCGCGTCCCTCGAAGACGTCTCCGTCTTCAGAGGTTGGTTTCCACATCGTCCTCATATCGAGCAGATTCACGAAGAAGTCGTTGGTAAGCGTCCCCGGACGGTTCGTAAAGACACCGTGTTTGGACTGGCCGAAGTTCGCATCCAAAACGCGCATGCCCCCCACGAGCACCGTCATCTCCGGAGCGGTCAACGTCAGCAGTTGCGCGCGATCGACAAGCAACTCCTCAACCGGCACGGCATACTTCGCCTTCTGATAGTTACGGAATCCGTCTGCCACCGGTTCTAGTACGGTGAAGGACGCCACGTCGGTCTGCTCCTGCGATGCGTCTGTGCGTCCCGGAGCAAATGGAACCGTGATGGCGTGACCGGCATCCCGAGCCGCGTGCTCGACAGCGGCGCATCCGCCCAGGACAATCAGGTCGGCAAGCGATACCCTCTTGTTGCCGGTCTGTGCATCGTTGAATGCCTTCTGGATGCCCTCAAGGGTATCGAGTACCTTCGCCAGTCTCTGGGGCTGGTTCACTGCCCAATCCCTCTGCGGCGCCAGACGAATACGCGCCCCATTCGCACCGCCGCGCATATCCGAGCCACGGAACGTCGAAGCCGACGCCCAGGCAGTCGAGACCAACTCCGATATCGACAGGCCTGAAGCAAGGATCTTACCCTTCAGGTCGGCAATGTCCTGGTCATCCACCAACGCGTGATCGACCTCCGGCACGGGATCCTGCCAGATGAGATCCTCTTTCGGAACCTCCGGGCCCAGATAGCGCGACCGGGGGCCCATATCGCGGTGCGTCAGCTTGAACCAGGCGCGGGCGAAAGCGTCGGCGAACTCATCGGGGTTCTCGTGGAACCGCTTCGCGATCGACCGGTAGGCCGGGTCCATCCGCAGCGCCATATCTGCCGTGGTCATGATCGGTGTCACCCGCTTCGAAGGATCGTGAGCGGCGGGCGCGTGATCCTTCTCAGCCAGGTTCACCGGGACCCACTGCCAGGCGCCTGCAGGGCTCTTCACCACGTCCCAGTCGTAGCCAAACAGCATGTCGAAATATCCCATATCCCACTGCGTCGGCTTCGGCGTCCACGGGCCTTCGATGCCGCTTGTGATGGTGTCATCCCCCTTGCCAGTGCCATAGCTGCTCTTCCAGCCAAGGCCCTGCTCCTCGATGGGGGCGGCCTCGGGCTCACGCCCGACGTGAGTCGCTGGACCGGCACCGTGGGTCTTGCCGAAGGTGTGGCCGCCCGCGATGAGCGCGACCGTCTCCTCATCGTTCATCGCCATACGAGCAAACGTTTCACGGACGTCGCGGGCAGAGGCGACCGCGCTCGGTTGGCCGTTGGGCCCTTCGGGATTCACGTAGATCAGGCCCATCTGAACAGCAGCGAGCGGGTTCTCGAGATCGCGATCCCCGCTGTAGCGCTTGTCACCAAGCCACTCGCTCTCAGTCCCCCAGTAGATATCCTCTTCCGGTTCCCAGATGTCTTCGCGTCCACCGCCAAAACCGAACGTCTTGAGCCCCATCGACTCGAGCGCGCAATTGCCGGCGAGGATCATGAGGTCGGCCCAGGAGATCTTGCGCCCGTACTTCTGCTTGATGGGCCAGAGCAGACGACGCGCCTTATCGAGGTTGGCGTTATCCGGCCAACTGTTCAGGGGTGCGAAGCGCTGGTTGCCGGTCCCCGCGCCGCCGCGTCCGTCGCCCAGGCGATAGGTACCGGCGCTGTGCCAGGCCATCCGGATGAATAACCCGCCGTAGTGACCGTAGTCCGCTGGCCACCAATCCTGCGAGTCAGTCATCAACGCATACAGGTCCTGTTTCACCGCCTGAAGGTCGAGGCTCTTGAATTCCTCGGCGTAGTTGAAATCCTCACCCATCGGGTCGCCCTTCTCAGAGTGCTGATGCAGAACCCTGAGGTTCAACTGATTCGGCCACCAGTCCCGATTCGAGGTTCCTCGCATCGGAGTCGGTTGGGCTGACTTACCCGTTACTGGACACTTGCGTTCCTCATCCATCTATTCCCTCCTTGGGTATCTAGCTTGGGCCAGCGGCCCCATGTCAATTGTCCGCCAACGCAGTCAAGACTGCCTCCTGCGCTTCTCCTTGGGTGCGTCCACGGCTCTCATCTCCGGGGTCAGGGTCTCTGGTCGATAGATCGGCCTCCTTGCTCTATCAGATGAAACAGGTGACTGAAGGCATAGGGAGGGATCCCTATCCTTGCGTGATCTGTGGCTTTTCTCTCGCACGGCAATCCGGACAGATGCCAAAGAAAATCACTTGGTGGCTCACAATCCGATAGCCGGCGGCTTCCTCATCTGAGAGATTCATTCCCGTGAAGTCGCGATCGATGTCGACCAACCTGCGGCACTCAACGCAACAGAGATGGTGGTGCGGCTCCTGGTTCGTGTCGTAACGCTGCCCGCCTTCGCCAGCACCGTAGACGGACGCCAACTCCCCAAGATCCTTCAGTTCGCGAAGGGTGTTGTATACCGTCGTGCGGGATACATCGGGCATCGTCGCAAGCACCCGCTGGTACACCTGCTCAGCCGTAGGATGGCTGTCGTCGTTGACGAGCAGCTCCAGGATCGCCCGGCGTTGCGGAGTGACCTTGAGGCCGTGCTCCCGCAGCTCTTCGAGAAGCGTGTCCAGTGGTTTCAAAGATGCACTCTATCTGTAATCGTAACTAATTTACAATCATTATAAACTAATAGGCGGATCTGTCAAGCGGAGCTCGGAGATGTGTCAGCGCGCGGCAGTCGTGAGCGCCGGTCAGAGGTGTCCGTGGTATAATGAATGGTTGCGTTGGCAACAGGGCACACCTTGATTCACGTTCTACTATCGAGAACTCAAGGAGGCGAGATGCGGCTGGGTATCGATTTCGGAACCACGAACTCCTCCGTTGCGCATTATGATGGCAGGGCCCTCCGGCCGGTCCAACTGGATCCTGGAAGCGATAACCCCAACGTGCTTCCCTCGCTGATCTGGATTGACCGCGAGTACAATGTCCAAGTGGGTTCCTCGGCAGCCGTCGAGTACTTGGACAAGGAAACGGGTCGGCGCACCGTCTGGGCTCGTCGGGACTTGGAGCCCATCGAGATCGTCGTCGCTGGTGCCGTGGTGAAAGGCCTGGGGGATGCGGAGCCCATCCACTACTGGCACGATGTCCATGTCGTCACAGACGTGAATGCCAATGGACGGCTCCTCCAGTCGGTGAAGACCGCGCTTCGCGATCCTCGCTATGAGGGCACGCGCATCTTCGATCGCACCTACACCATCGACGAACTCATCGCCCTGCCCCTCTCGAAGATGCGCGCGCAAGCCGAGTTGCACTTCGAGGAATCCTGTGACAGCGTCGTGTTGGGCAGACCGGTGAAGTTCTCAGACGACGACGCCATTGCGGCACGCGCAGAGGAAATCCTCTACCGCGCAGCCCGCTTCGCCGGTTTCCGGGAGATCGCCTTCGAGATGGAACCCGTTGCTGCAGCCCACCTCTATCACAAGCAGGCCGCACGGCGCCAGATCGCCTTGGTTTTCGACTTCGGCGGGGGCACACTCGATCTCACGATCGTCGAGGTAGGCGGGCCTCGTCCGCCACGGGTCATCGCTACGCGCGGTGAACTCATCGGCGGCGACGACCTGGATCAGCGCATCATGCGCTCCCTTCTGCCCCATTTTGGGTCCAAGGCCAAGGTCGATGGTGGTACAAACTTCCCACAGGAGTTCCTGGATCAGTTGAGCACGTGGCAGACTATGCCCGAACTCTCGAGGCCCGAGCCGCTTAGCAAGATCCACCACTATCAGAAGTCGAGCGATAGCCCTGCCGCCATGCGCGCACTCGAGACGCTGGTGACACAGAACGTGGGCTTCAAGCTCTTCCAGGAGATCGAGAGGACGAAGAAAGCGCTCACGCCAGACCTGCTGGCGCGGCTGGTATTCCAGCACGATGCCATCCACCTCAACGAACGCATCACGCGTAGAGACTTCGAGGAGATGATCGCGCCCGAGGTTGCGGCGGTGGCACACAGCATCCGCGCCATTCTAAAGGATGCCCGTATGAATCCCGGTCAGATCGACGTCGTGCTCCGTACAGGGGGCACATCACTGGTGCCGGCCTGCGCCGGGATACTCCAGGATATCTTCGGTCACGATAAGGTCCGCGAGATGGCCCCGCTCACCTCAGTGGGTGGCGGTATGGCCATCGTAGCCCACGAAGGGGCGGCCCAGGCGCCAGCCTATGCCTATTGCTTCGAGGATCCCTTTGTCTATGCGCGTGCAACGAGCGACCGGCATTACGAGACAGCCATCCTCCGTGCTCACATGCGATGCTACACCGACAGGGACTACCAGATCATCAACCTTCCGCTTACTCTGAGCGGCCTCTACGCCATTCGACCTGCAGATCTGGACTATGACTCCGAAGAGGACCGGCTCCTGAGGTTCAAACTCAGCCGTCAAAGCAAGGTCTACGTCATCTACCAGGCTATGGCTGAAGAGCTCCCGCTCTGGCTGCGCGGCTTCCAGCAAGAGAAAGGCCTCCAGGTGGACATTCAGACACCTGGAGGTCTCTACCCGTTCTATGTCTATAGCCGCGACTTCCCTGCGGGCGCCTTCGCCGTTGGAGGCGCGCGGTCCAAAGGCTACCGGGGCAACGTCATCCAGAACTACATTCTTGCGGCCAGGCCACACTGAGCAGACGACGTCTGGGTGCCAAGACCAACATCCTTCTGGTCTCAACGCTGTTGGTGCCTACCGGTTCTGAGGTAGGAACCCCGTCGATCGCCATACGGTAAGCTCGTCTCTGAACCTATCGTAGAGAACTTCGCAGGCCGTGTCGATGCGCATCGTCGCCCTATCCTTCAGGGCGTAGGGAGGCCACGCCGGCACGTCGGCAGCAGCCGGCACACCAGTTCGGGCAAACGTAGTCCACAACTCAGCCATCTGGCGGGACGCGATGAAGCGATCAGGGCGGTTGCCGGCCAAAACGTCAGGTGGGGAGGTCGGCGTCTGGTTGTGGAACTTGAAGGAGATGTCCATCGCATGGGGAGTGCCCAGTGCATAGCCTGTGCCGGGGATCTCTGTCTCCGACTTGTAGCCGAAGTTGTACAGATAGACCGGTGCGCCCCCCTGGATCGCCTTCTTCTCGGCAATGTCAATAGACCCCAGGCCCATCATCATGATGGAGGATATGGCCACGAAGATGTCCGGTGCGGAAGCAGTGGGCATGGTATGGCGATACGTAGCCACAATCTGGTGTACGTCAGTGCACAACTGGGGCTCAAGCTGCTCCGCCAGGTCTCCAAAATCCAACTCAAACGCGGCCACCTCCCCTCGCTGCCAGGCGAAAAAGGTGTACTCATCCTCGTTCCAACCCACCATCAGCGGTTTGTCACTCGATATCGACGGGGCGGCCGGATCAAAGGGATGGCTGGGCAGCGTGTGACCATCGACGACCGGGCCAAAGCCACCCCGGTTTGGCTCCGTCCGTCTGCCCGGACCACCCTTTCGTTGAAAGGGCGGCACAGGGGCGAAGTGCGACTGAACCTGAAGCAGCGTAGCCGCGGGAACGTCCAGAAGCTTCCGCCAATCCGGCGTCGCAACGCCCAGCTCCTTAAGGACGTGGTGGGTTGTCACGGCAGCCATCTCGGGCGTCAGCATTCGCACACCTGGCCCACTCTCTATTGATGCTTTGTTGAAATAGGGAGCCGCCTCGGGCAGCGCATAGAGACAGGAGCTCTTGGCACCTCCCCCCGATTCGCCGAAGATCATCACATTGCCAGAGTCACCACCGAATGCAGCGATGTTCTCTCTCACCCATGCCAGAGCAAGGGCAATGTCCAGGATGCCCTGGTTGCCCGAGCCAGCGTAGTCAGACCCTGCCACGTCACCAAGAAAGAGAAAGCCCAGCAGTCCCAACCGATGGTTGGTCTGCACGACCACAACATCGAAGTGACGCGCCAGATTGGCCCCATCCTGGAGGGGCGCTCCCCCAGAGCCGATGACAAAACCGCCTCCGTGGTTGTAGACCATCACCGGCCGCTTCCCATCATCGTTGGCCGGCGTCCAGATATTGAGGAACAGGCAATCCTCAGCCGGCTCGGGCTCGTTCTGTCGGGGCGGCTGGATCGCGGGCGGGCCCAGCTCAAGGGCATCGCGCGCTCCTGACCACGGCCGAAGGTCAGCGGGTCGTCGGAAACGGTGCTCGCCTGAGACCCGACCACCATAGGGGATCCCCAGAAAGATGTTGACCCCTGCGTCTCGCCTTCCCCTGACCTTGCCATAGGCTGTTTCTGCTTCTACATAAACCATATAGATGTCCCTCCATACTTGGTGGTCGCGTCCCTGCCGTCTGTGGTTCGGAATCCGGGTTATCTCCTATAGAACCGATCAAGGAAGAGATAACGTGCACGATGTTGGTCCACCTCGACGCGGGGCTGCTCATCCCACACGAGATACTGCATCTCCGCACCCTGATCTGCTCGCGGCCATGCCGGCAGACCCGGGCCATTGGGGTCACCGGTCTTGATGAAGTTAGCGTAGTATCCCTGCATCATGCCCGAAATCTGCTCATCCAGCGGGGTCCAGTCATAGACTCGATTGGTGGCCAGGTTGCCCATCGCGTACTCAATATCGGCTGAATGCACCGCTCCCGTGGCCGGTGGTGTGCTCTGCTCTCGAGTCGCCTGCTCTGACTTGCGGATTACCCCGCCGGCCAGACCGGCAACCGCGTCCCCCATAGCCTGGACCATCGGTGGACGCGGATGGGCATAGTAGTAGCGGAACACCGGGCACCCGGACCGGCGATGATCATCCGCCCATTTCCACGTGCTGTAGACCACAAACCGGTCTCCCGAGAGCTCCGTAGCCGATTGCATCACTTGTTGCTCCGTTGCCCCTGGATAGAGTCTGAGCACATCGCCTGCGTGATCGCCGTAAAGAGCGCGAACCGCTTGGGCGTAGGCTGCCGGCGTTGGCTCCTGCTCGCCCAGGAGCGCGCGGTAGTTCATCTCCTCGGAATTCCAACCGACCATCAGGGGAACAAGGGCATGCTCGCCAGCAGCGACAATCTCAGCGGGAGACTTGGGGAAGAAATACCCATCGATCGTCCCGGGGAAACCACGCGCATCCATCTCGCGGGTGGCCTCCAACAGGCTCTCAGCCGGTAGCGCTCGTAGGTCGGCGATCGACGTCGCACCTATCGTCTTGGCGAACGCCACCCAGAGCTGTTCGACCTCCTCCAGTGGGAAGGGCGGCAGGGCATCGAGCCCGCCGCTCGATCCAATCACGCCGGCGATCAGGTCACTGGACAGCGGCGACACCATCTGGGCGTGGGCAGATATTGAACCGGCGGATTCACCGGCGATGGTCACCCGATCCGGATCGCCACCAAATGCCGCGATGTTGTCGCGCACCCAGAGGAGTGCCGCATGCTGGTCCAGGAATCCGTAGTTGCCCGAGCCGTGGTGGGGTGACTCGGCACTCAACTCGGGGTGGGCAAGGAAGCCGAAGATGTTCAGACGGTAGTTGACGGTCACCGCCACAATGCCCCTGCGGGCCATCTGCGCACCGTCATAGCGCGGTTCTGAGCCATCCCCGGCCAGGAAACCGCCGCCATAGAAGGTGACCAGCACCGGTAACTGCGCGCAGGCAGAAGGATCCGGTGTCCAGACATTCAGAGTGAGGCAGTCCTCGCTCATCCCGCTGGAGCGGAAGTTCATATCGCCGAAGAGTGACAACTGCATGGCACGCGGCCCAAAGCGGACCGCCTCGCGGGTACCCGACCAGGCCTGCACCGGTTGGGGTGCCCTCCACCGCAGATCGCCAACCGGCGGGGCGGCAAAGGGAATGCCTTTGTAGCTGTGGACGCCTATTGTGTCGTCGAAGACGCCCGAAACCTTGCCGTGAGAAATCGTTACTGGAGATGTCATGGGCCTGAGGCAGTCCTTTCGTCAATGGTTAGCCAAGCTGATGTTTGGGGTTCGTATGTGCCACTTCAGTCGTTCCGGTGCCTCAGGAAACGGCAGCCGAACCGCTGAATCGGTTACTACGAACCAACTCCCACCTATTGTGCTCGCTGCTGCGCGGTGTCAAGCACCCGATCGCTGAAGCTCACGAAGCAAAAAGCGGGGAACCCCTGGGGTCCCCCGCTACTGGCCGACTCACCTGCTCCTCAGCCATACGTTGGACTGAGCAACCACTCGTGAGTGTCTACGCCAAGTGCTAAGGCGTTCGCTTCAGGTTGTCGATCAAACTCCGAATAATCTGGGGCACATCGATACCGGTCTCGGGCGACCGGCGGATCACACGCTTGTTGAACCGCTGCTCCCAGTCCTTATAAACCTGTCTTTCTACATCTGCCATGAAAATGCTGTTCATTGTATCTCCTTCTGACCCTTGGGTCGTCTCTTGTTAGCGAAATCCAGGACAAGACCGCACAAGATCCGGAGATAGCCCCTTGCGCCTCGTGGGCCGCTTCCGCTGACACCTTCTTGCTACTGGTCAGGCGCCACGAATCTGCGGCATCACATAAGCAACAAAAAAGGACACTCCAGAGTCCTGAGCGTCCTTCTTCCACGCCTACGAGGTTAGCTGTCGGGCTCGGGTCAAAGAAGTAACCCTGAGGAAGCTGGCGCACGAGTGCACCTACCTCCAATTCGCCCCTTAAGTGGTTCCCCCGCTGCTACTGCAT
Organism: Anaerolineae bacterium; assembly: GCA_034676785.1. Classification (GTDB taxonomy): domain Bacteria; phylum Chloroflexota; class Anaerolineae; order B4-G1; family SLSP01; genus PWVB01. The sequence continues at coordinate 18,422 of JAXDDP010000238.1, forward strand.
TAGGCGACAACTGCTCAACTTGTTCAAGTCCATCGAGGGATTCTGTGCTCCCTCAACCACGTCGCATTATACACGACGATCATCAGAGATACGTTAACAGATTGTTAACGATTCGCCGGCTACCGAGCGATTAGCTCGCAAGGGCAGCGCCGCGAAGGGCTGACTCCCAACTAGCCCACCTGTCCTTGGAAGTCCTAGATTGCCAGTCATGGGGAATAAAACATTGCCATTGACACTCAGATGCACCACAACAAAGAAAGGAGCCCTCTATTCCTAGAGAGCTCCTGTGTGCTGGCGGGAGCGACGGGATTTGAACCCGCGATCTTCGGCTTGACAGGCCGACATGTTAAACCACTACACTACGCCCCCACAACGTGCAACATCATACCATGGGCCCCAAAAATGTCAACCCCTTTT
>JAXDDP010000003.1:0-10840 GCA_034676785.1 Anaerolineae bacterium
GATCTTATCAACCCCCACCGGCTTGCTGGCATTGTCTTGCATACCAGCGGGCTGGGCCTCTACGTGGGGGTCGAGGGTGTGCGCTCCTTCTGTGCGCGCCTGTCTGGCATCCCCCTTGTGAGTGTCCAGATGCTCTTGCCCGGTATTCCGAGCATTCTCATCGATAATTACCGGGGCATGCGGGAGGTCGTTGACCACCTCATCGAGGTACACGGCTATCAGCGCCTAGCCTTTTTGCGTGGTCCCTTGACGCACCGCGGGGCACGTGAGCGCTATCGCGCTTACCTGGAGTCGCTCGAGGCCCACGCTATTGCGCTTGACCCCCGCCTTGTGATGCCCCCTGGTGAAGGGTGGGAGAACCGTGAAGGCATCGGACGGTTCTTGTCAGGCTTTGGTCGCCAGTTACCTCGCTGTGTCGAAGCAATCGTGGGTACGAGTGCCTCCCTGGCACAGCAGGCGCTGGAGTGGCTGACGCAGCACGGTTTCCACGTGCCCGAGGATGTTGCGTTGACCGGTTTCGACGATTTTCCACATCTGGCCAGCATAACACCTCCCCTGACCACGACACACGCGCCTTTTGACGAAGTGGGGCGTAGGGCTATCGCGACTCTCTTGGCGCAGATGCGCGGTGAACCTGTTGCGTTGGTTCAGGAGGTGCTGACTCGGATCGTCGTGCGACAATCCTGTAGCTGCCCGAGTGAAGCAGTCCTGCGTGCCAGCCTGTTGCGTCCCGATCGGGCTGCAGCACCCCACCTACGCATCGAGACCCCACTTACTGATCCTGTCCAGTCTCTACAGGCTCAACGCGACGCTATCGTGTCCGAGATCATCCAGCTGGTAACTGACGGTGCCACCTCGCAACACGGTGCTGTGGAGGCGTGGGCTACCAGCCTCCTCGACGCCTTGATCTTCGACCTCAAGACGCCGGAGTCCCAAGTGGGAGAGACGGCTGCCGGTTCGGCGTTTGTGCCCTTTTTCGGGCAGCTGGTGTTTGACCATGCGCAGAGGCGTTACGATGTAGCGCGTTATCAGGATGTCATCTCGCTCCTGCGTCGCGTTGCTATTGGCCCGCTGATGGCTCGCCTTGACGCTATTCCCGCGCCGATAGCGCGTACCTGCGCCCTTGCTGAGGAGCTTTTCACTCAAGCGCGTATCATCGCTGGACAGAGTGCTGAGAGCCTCGTCGCAGCATCGCAGTTTGCTATGGGGCAGCAAGCCGTGTCGTTGACGCAGGTTGGACACACGCTCACGACCGTGACCGATATGGAAGAGCTCAGAATGACTCTGCCACAAGAGCTGCCCAAGCTCGGCATCCGAGGGTGTTTTGTGGCACTTCGTGATGACGGATCGGCTGATTCGCGACAGGTCCGCCTTCAGTTCGCGAGCACGGCAACCGGTCCCATTGCCCTGCCGGAATCCGGATCCTGTGTCCGGATTGAGGAGATCCTGCCGGCGGAGGTGTTTCAGCAGCTCGATCAAGATGGACCTTTTAACCTGGTAGCTGAGTCGCTGTTCGTGCGCGACGATCAGTATGGGTACGCCCTATTTGGCGTCGGGCCCCGGGACATTCTGTTCGAGGATCAACCAACACAGAGTACGGTGTATGACCTGGTGCGAAGCTACATCAGTGATGCACTCTGCGGCATCTTGCTTTACGATCAAGCTGTGCGCGCGCGACAGCAGGCTGAGGAGGCCGACAGGCTCAAGAGCCGGTTTCTGTCGATGGTGAGCCATGAGCTACGGACTCCGCTAAACCTGATCGTGAGCGTGAGCGAGATGCTCTTGTGGGAGCAGCACAGTCACGACCAGGAACTCATGCGTATCCACGCCAGTGCTCAGCATCTGGACGGCCTGATCCGCGACGTACTGGACCTGGCCAGCAGCCAGGTCGGCCAACTGCGCCTGGTTCGTGAGCCACTTGACCTGCGGCAGGCGTTGCAGGTGGTTCTGATGATTGGGCAGCAGATGGCGCAGGATAAGGGGTTGGTCTGGTCGACGCAGATTCCGGATACATTGCCAAGAGTCTTGGGGGATCGGACTCGTCTGCGCCAGGTCGCACTTAACCTGGTCAGCAATGCCATCCGCTTTACATCCTCGGGTGAGGTGCGCCTGGCCATAGAGACGGGTCCAGGTGAGGTCAGAGTGCTCGTGAGTGATACCGGGATTGGCGTGCCCGTGGAGGAACACGAGGCCATCTTCGACGAGTTCAGACAGTCGGAGCGCACTGCCACCCGTGGGTATGGCGGTCTGGGATTGGGATTGGCCATTAGCCGCCGCTTGATTGAGATGCACGGCGGTACCGTGGGCGTCACGTCTAGCGGAGTGGAGGGCGAGGGAGCCACGTTCTTCTTCACGTTGCCCACGATGGGAATGGGGCGGACGAGGGAGGTCGCGAGCTACGACCCACAATCCACAAGGACGGTGTTAATTGTCTCTGATGTGGACAGAGAGGCCTCTGAACTCAGCGCCTACCTGGAGGATCACGGGTACGTGGTAAGGGAGTTCCGCGTTGACGAGGATGGGGCGCTGAACGACCCTGAGCGGTGGCTCAACGAGGTGCTCTCGTGTGCCCCGATTGCCGTGATCCTGGGCATGGGACCTGCATCAGAGCATGGCTGGGCGCTGCTCAAGGTGCTGAAAGAGAATCCGGAGACTCAGAGCATCCCCGTGCTCTTCTACGCGCTGCTGCAAGCTGATGAGAGCGGTTCGATGCTTGCATTGGATTATCTGACCAAACCATTGAGTATTGCTGACCTGGTTCAGGTGCTGGAGCGACAGGGGGTCACGGTATGGGAGACCCGTGATGGAGAGGGGCACGCCTTTGGTTGTGAGGCGCCCACGACGATCCTGGTCGTTGACGACGAGCCCGAGATTCTTGCGATGCATGGTTGGCTCTTGCAGTCGCAACTCCCTGCCAGCCATATCCTGCAAGCGGCGAACGGACGTCAGGCAATGGAGATCCTGGCCAACGTGCGACCCGACTTGGTGCTCCTTGACCTGATGATGCCGGAAATGAACGGCTTTGAGGTGATCACGGCAATGCAGACGTATCCTCACCTTGCCGATGTCCCGGTCGTGATCCTGACAGGCAAGACCCTGACCGAGCAGGAGCTGGAACAGCTCAACCAGGGCGTTACGGCTGTTCTCAGCAAGGGGATGCTCTCTGCCCAGGAAACGCTCCACCGTCTGGAGAATGCAATGCGGCGTAGCCATACCGCCAATCCGGAGACCCGCAGATTCGTGCGACGGGCTATGGCTTACATTCACGAACACTATACAGAGCCGATCTCCCGGAAAGAAATCGCTGCGCACGTCAATATCAGCGCAAGGCACTTGGATCGCTGTTTCTGTGACGAGACGGGCATTACGCCGATGGCCTATCTGAACCGCTTCCGCTTGCGGCAAGCCGGGCGATTGCTGGAGAGCACGGCGTTGAGCATCAGTGAGATTGCCGCGGCGGTAGGATTCTCCGATAGTAGTTACTTCTGCAGAGTGTTCCGGCGCGACATGGGAATGTCGCCTACAGACTACCGGCACATACACGCCTGAGCAACGACGCTCGATGTATCGCCCGGCGACGGATTGCGAAGTCCGTCCCGGATGGGCGCTGTATCCCCCAGTATGTCCACTTCGTACTAGCACGTTGTCCATAACGTGCGAGACAGCATCATGATCTTCCAATATACTGTATGTGTGGGGATAGGTATATCAAAATACCATTACTACAAGCTTGGGGGAGTAGCTACTCCCCGGATGGGCATGAAAGATGGCATTGCCCTGTCTGCTGCTGATTGAGAACGATCCGTACTACATCTACTTGCTCCGAATGTATGCGGAACAGAGTGGGTTTGCTGTCGTCGTGGCCAGTTCGGGGATGGGGGTTGTCGCATTGGCGCAACAGGAGCAGCCCACGGTGATTGTTCTGGAGTCGGATCTCCCCGAGGTCAATGGCTGGGAGATCCTCTCACGGCTGCGCGCCGAGCCCTGTACGCGGACAACCCCGGTAGTGATTTGTCTCTGGCAGGATAGCGAACGCGGCTATGAGGTGCGATCGTCCGAGTTCCTGCTTCATAAGCCGATGGAATTCCATGACTTCGTCCATGCACTGAGCACGTTGGGGGTGCTATCAAGCGATCATCCTGCGCGGACTCGCCGTCCTGCGCCGGCGGATGTCTGAGGTGTTCCCCAGGTATAAGGGTACAGCCGGCGACCGACTGATGAATGAGGGAGAAGTTATGACGAACATCCAGACCAAAGAACGAGCGCCATATCTCCTCGAAGTGAAGAACTTGAGGAAGCATTTCCCCATCACCCGGGGCTTCTTCTCCTCAAAGACAGTGGGATATGTCAAAGCGGTGGATGATGTGAGCTTCTTCATCCGCCCAGGAGAGACGCTGGGTCTGGTGGGTGAGAGCGGTTGTGGGAAGACGACCACTGGACGTGTCATCATGCGTGCGTACGAACCGACCGGCGGCGAGGTGTGGTTCGATGATCAGGACCTTGGGCGCGTCAATGTCGCTGATTTGGATCGTCATCAGCTCAAGCAGATGCGACAGAACATGCAGATGATCTTCCAGGATCCATATTCCTCGCTCAATCCTCGCATGACGCTCCTGCAGATCGTCGGTGAACCCCTGTATGTCAATGGAATTGCTAAGGGATCTGATCTGCAGGATCGCGTGGCGAACCTGCTCCGTGTGGTCGGGCTGCGGCCAGAGTACATGACACGCTATCCGCACGCATTCAGCGGGGGGCAGCGGCAGAGGATTGGGGTCGCCCGAGCCTTGGCGATGAACCCTCAGCTCGTGGTCTGCGATGAACCCGTCTCGGCGCTGGATGTCTCGATCCAGGCACAGACGCTGAACCTACTGCAAGACCTACAGGAGGAGTTCAATCTCACGTATCTCTTCATCTCCCACGATCTGAGTGTCGTCGAACACATCAGTGATCGCGTTGCCGTGATGTATGTTGGTAAGTTGGTGGAACATACCGCGACCGGCGTGCTATTTCAGAGACCTCTCCATCCCTATACCGAAGCACTGCTATCTGCTGTCCCAAAGCCTGACCCGCGGTTCCGGACGGAGCCCATTGTCCTGGAGGGGGACGTCGCTGATCCAGCGAATCCGCCCAGTGGTTGTTACTTCCATCCCCGCTGCCGCTATGCGCAGCCTATCTGTTCGCAGCAAGAGCCGGAGCTCCGCGAACTGGAGCAAGACCACTTTGTGAGCTGTCATCGGGCTGAAGAGCTCCATCTGGTGGGGGTTGTCGGGAGGGGAGACGTCATCTGAAATGAGCGAAGGAGGTGCGTATTGCCACATGCTGTGACGGACCCGCGACAAGCGCGGGAGTTGTTTCTGACTGAGCATCCGTTTCTTAGCATTAGTGTCAAGGAGGTTGTAATCGATGAGTCAGCGACATAGGCTAACTCGGCGCCAGTTTCTTTATCTGTCCACGCTGGCGACTGCTGGTGCGGTCGCTTCAGCCTGTGGCGGACCTCTGACCCCGGAGGTGACTGAGCCGGAGCCGACCGCAGTACCCGCGGAGCCTACGGCTGTGCCACCTACGGCCAAGCCTGAGGAGCCCGAAGCCACAGCCAAGCCCGCGGAACCCACGGCTGTGCCGGAGCCGGTGAGCATGTACAAAGAGGCCCCGATGTTGGCAGCTCTGGTGGCATCGGGTGACCTTCCTCCGGTTGAGGAGCGCCTACCCCTCAACCCATACGTTGTCGATTGTCGTGAGTCCATCGGCAAGTACGGTGGGAACCTCCGCCGTGGCTTCAAGGGTGTCTCTGATCGTTGGGGACCCACCAAGCATGTCGACCGGACCCTCGTCTGGCTCGATCGCGACATGAATCTGGTCGGACGTCTCATCGAGAGTTGGGATGTCAGCGACGATGCCAAGACGTTCACGTTCCACTTGCGCAAAGGCCTCAAGTACTCCGACGGCGTGGAAATGACGAGCGCGGACTTCAAGTGGTATTACGAACACTATGCCGCGCATCCGGATCTCCAGCCGGGCTTGTGGACGAAGTTGACGACGGTCGGCGAGGATGGCAAGAAGGTTCTGTGTGAGGCAGAGTTCCCCGATGACTACACCGTCGTCTATAAGTTCGCGCATCCGAATCCCCTTCTGATGTATCAGGGTTTGCGCGAGCTGCACGGGTTCTCCGTGCCTTCTCACTATATGAAGCAGTTCCACATCGACACGACCGATGACAAGGCTGCCCTCGAGGCGGCTACCACGGAGGCAGGGTTCAACGCCTGGAACGAGTACTATGAAGACCGCCACCTCTTCCATCTGAATCCGGAGCACCCGTGGGCCACACCGTGGATCGCCAAGAACTCGCTCAGTGAGGAACTTTTCATGATGGAGCGAAACCCCTACTTCTTTGGGGTCGATCCCGAAGGAAACCAGCTCCCGTACATCGATACGGTCACGCATCGTCTGTTCGAGGCTATCGATGTCTTCAACCTCTGGATCGTGAACGGTGAGATCGACTTCCACAATCGCCATGTCGCACTCTCCAACTATAGCCTCTTCAAGGAGAACGAGGCCAACGGCGACTACAAGGTCTTTGTGGGCATCAGCGCATCGCACGATGCGCTCCAACTCAACCTGGCGACCAAGGAGCCGAAGCTCAACGAGTTCTTCAACACGCGCGAGGTTCGCATCGCCATCTCCCACGCCATCAATCGAGACGAGTATAACGACCTGATCTACGATGGCATGTGTACGCCGCGTCAATACAGCCCGATCTCGCTGTCGGCCAACTACTATCCCAAGCTGTCAGAGGCCTACATCGACTACGACCCTGATCTGGCGAACCAGATGCTCGACGATGCGGGGTACGACCAGCGCGACTCTGAAGGTTACCGGATGTTCAAAGATGGTAGCGGCCCGATTAGCTTCATCATCGAGGGCACGGCCGATCCCGGTAGCAGTGGTGAGGACGGGGTCTTGCTGGTCGTGAAGTACCTGAACGATGTCGGCATCAAGGCGACATGGAAATACTTCGAGCGCGCGCTCTATACCGAGCACTATGAAGCCAATGAGATCGAGGCGGCCTGGTGGGGTGGTGACCGCACGGTGCTGCCATTGGCACCCTCGGCGATCATCTTCCGCGGTGTACAGCCTGACCGGCCATGGGCGGCTGGCTTCGGTTTGTGGTGGGATGATGCCACCGACCCCAATGGTGTCGAGCCACCTGAGGGCCACTTCATCTGGAAGATTTGGGAGGCCTGGGACAAAGTCGCTGCGTCGCCGGATCCAGAAGGCCAGAAGATGCACTTCCAGGAACTGCTGGATGTCTGGGCCGAGGAATTGCCCATGATCGGTGTTGTAGGCGAAATGCCTGCACCCATCATTGTCAAGAACGGCTTCCGCAACTATCTGCCAGGCCAGCCCATCGACGATACGTCGGGCGATGAGCACCTGTTGCAGACGGAGTCCTACTTCTGGGATGACCCAGACGCTCACAGCGCCTCGGGCGCGTGCTTGTCGACTGTCGGGGGGGCGGGCTCTCGGGCCCGCCCCCCACCCGACAGCGTGCGTGATAAGTGATAAGGGACAAGAGATAAGGGGCCAACGGAATAGGGGGCGGCGAGAGGCGAAGGCTATGCCTTGAACTTCCCTCTGCCATTCCCTTATCCCCTATCCCTTCTCACCTATACGAGGGCAGGAGGACGCGAATGCTGAAGTACATACTCAAGCGGATCGGGATCATGATCCCTACGGTAATCGTGATATCCATGATCTCGTTTGCGATCATTCAACTGCCGCCAGGGGACTACCTCACCTCCTATGTGGCCGGACTGCGCCAGATGGGTGACAATGTGGATGAGACCGAGATCGAGGCGCTCCGACAACGGTATGGGCTGGGCCAGCCGGTCTATGTTCAGTACTATAAGTGGGTCTCCGGTATTATCCTTCGGGGTGACTGGGGCCAGTCGATGGAGTGGCGTAAACCGGTCAAGGACCTCATCTGGGAGAAGATGGCCTTGACAGTGGCGCTGTCCCTGGTCTCGGTTCTGGTGAGTTGGTTTGTGGCAATTCCGGTCGGGGTGTTCTCGGCGACCCATCAGTACTCGCTGCCGGACTACGTCTTCTCGACCCTGAGCTTCATTGGCGCGGGCCTGCCGGGCTTCATGATTGCTTTGGTGGTCATGTGGGTGGCAATGCGTCAACTGGGACTCAATGTGGGTGGACTTTTCTCACAGGAATACCTGGTGGCGCCCTGGAGCTGGGATAGGTTTGTGGACTTTCTCAAACACCTGTGGATCCCCGTGCTCATCATCGCGCTTGGGAGCACCGCGGGCAGTATTCGTACGACACGGGCCAACGTGCTGGATGAACTCAACAAACCCTATGTCGAGACAGCCCGTGCCAAGGGACTGAAGGAGCGGAAGCTGGTCTGGAAGTATCCGGTGCGGGTGGCGATGAACCCTTTCTTCAGCACCGTGGGCTGGACGTTGGCCAATTTGATCTCTGGTCAGACATTGGTTGCTTATGTGCTGAGCTTACAGACGACGGGGCCAATGATGCTGCGTGCCTTGACCTCGCAGGACATGTACCTGGCAGGCAGCTTCCTTCTGTTGCTTAGTATGCTGACCGTCATTGGCACGCTGATATCAGACATTCTACTGGCGTGGTTCGATCCCCGCATCCGGGCGGAGGGCTAGACGATGACAACCTCACCACGTGGCGTCCCCGAAGAAGTTCGCGAACGGCAAGCCCTGGATAGGCATCTTGAGGAGGAAGTCCCCGGTGCCGAAGAGGAGCGCCTCTATGTCGCAAGTCAGTGGCAGCTGATGTGGTGGAAGTTCCGCAAGCACAAGCTGGCGATGGCTGGCGGCGTTATCCTGATCTTCTTCTATCTGGTAGCGATCTTCGCGGAGTTTGTCGCCCCCTACGATCCGGAGGCTTACTTTGCCCGGTACAAACTGGCGCCGCCGACGCCGATCCGTATCATCGATACCGAGGGCAAGCTGCACCGCCCCTTCATCTACCAACGCGACCGCATACGCAATGAAGAGACGTTGCGCTACTACTACATTGACGACATCACGATCCTCCATCCCATCAAGCTCTTTGTGAAGGGGACTCCCTACAAGCTCTGGGGGATTTTCGATGCCGATCTGCACCTTTTTGGTGTTGAGGCGGCGCGCGAGGAGCAGGGAGTCTTCCTGGCCGGCGCTGATCGGCTGGGGCGCGATGTGTTTTCCCGGCTCTGCTATGGTGCGCGGATATCGCTCTCCATTGGCCTGATCGGCGTCCTGATGAGCTTGGTCTTGGGGATTATCCTTGGGGGTATATCGGGCTACTATGGAGGTCGGGTCGACACGATCATCCAAAGGGTGATCGAGTTCGTTCGCACCATCCCGAATATCCCCCTGTGGATGGCACTCAGTGCCGCGCTGCCGGCTGACTGGCCCGTAGTCCGGCTATATTTCGGCATCACGATCATCCTATCGCTCATCGGGTGGACCGGCATGGCTCGCGTCGTTAGAGGGAGATTTCTGGCACTGCGCAACGAGGACTTCGTGCTGGCAGCACGACTCTGCGGTTCCAGTGAGATCCGCATCATCCTGCGGCATATGGTGCCCTCGTTCCTGAGTCACATCATTGCCAGTCTGACGATCGCGATTCCTGGCACGATTCTCGGCGAGACAGGCCTGAGCTTCATCGGCTTGGGCCTGCGTGCTCCCGCGATCAGTTGGGGGGTTCTGTTGCAGGAGGCCCAGAACGTTCGCTCGTTGGCGCAGGCGCCCTGGGTCTTTGCCCCCGCCTTTACCGTCGTTTTGACTGTCTTCGCCTTCAACTTCCTGGGCGATGGCTTGCGGGATGCCGCTGACCCGTACGCCCGCTAGTGATAGGAGCACACCAGTGGATAGCAAGGATCTGCTCATTGAAGTCAAGGATCTGAAAACCTACTTCTTCCTCGATGAGGGTACAGTCCGCGCGGTGGATGGCTGCGACCTCGATATCCACAGAGGCGAAGTTCTGGGTGTTGTGGGGGAGAGTGGCTGTGGGAAAAGCGTCACCGCGCGCTCGATCATCCGGATTGTGGCCAAGCCAGGCCGTATCATAGGGGGGCAGATCCTTTATCATCGGCGCCCAAACGGCGACGGACGTGGCGAAGTGATCGACCTGACGCGGCTTGCGCCGCAAGGGGACGAAATGCGCCATATCCGTGGAGGTGAGATCTCGATGGTCTTCCAGGAGCCGATGACGTCTCTGAGCCCGGTCCACACGATTGGTAACCAAATTATTGAGGGCATCGTGCTGCACCAGAACGCGAGCGCTGAGGAGGCACGTGCGCGAGCAATCGAAATGTTGGACTTTGTGGGCATGCCGTTTCCCAGCCGTACCATTGACCAATACTCGTACGAACTCAGCGGCGGTATGCGCCAACGCGCGATGATCGCAATGGCCCTCTCCTGCAATCCCAATCTGCTCATCGCTGATGAGCCCACGACGGCTCTCGATGTGACGACTGAAGCTCAGATTCTCACGCTGATGCGTCGGTTGCAGTATGAGTTGGGAATGGCGATTATGTACATCACCCATAATCTGGGCGTGGTCGCACAGATGACCGAGAATGTGGTTGTGATGTACATGGGCAAGATCGTCGAACAGGCCAATGTTGACACGATCTTTCACAACCCACTGCATCCGTATACACGGGCGTTATTGCACTCCATTCCGCGCCTGGGAACCAAGACCGCAGAGCGACGACGTCTGGCCTCCATCAGAGGGATGGTGCCAGATCCCTATGCTCTCCCCAGAGGTTGTGCGTTTCACCCGCGCTGCAGCGATATGAAGCCTGGAATGTGTGACGAGG
>JAXDDP010000008.1:0-31449 GCA_034676785.1 Anaerolineae bacterium
ACGGCGGTCACAGAGCGGCGTCCTGCGCACCCGTGTCGAACTGGATCTCGAATCCGGCGTCGCCGACCCTGTAATGGCCAAACGTCATCGACCCCGGTGTCAGAACCCGGGGCAGCAACGCAGGCAGGTCCTCGACGAGGGGAAGCCCCGCAATTGCCTCACGCTCGACCCATTCCGGCACGCCCTCCTCAGAGGCGACGATGTCGCCTGCGGCAGCCTCACCGACGAAGACAAAGAAGACGACGCCCGGAGGCTCGGGCAACGTCACGTGGACCACGCCGCGGAGATCCAGCGTCTCGGCTGTCAGTCCGGTCTCCTCCCGCAGCTCGCGCAGGGCAGAGGTATAGGGAGACTCGCCGGGCTCGAGATGGCCGCCGATGCCGTTGTACTTGCCGGCCCACAGGCGCTTGGTCGGTGCCCCTTTGAGCAACAGCACCTTACTGCCACGGGTCAGGAAGATCAGGGTGCGCGCAACGACGGTATACTGCCCGGCGGCGCTGCGCTGATCCTCAGGACGCATAGAGCGTGCCTCCATAGCTAAGGACCAGGGCGTGGACCGCCTCGAAAGTCAGCCAACGGCTGGGCTGGAAGATGCGTTCGATGGCCAAGGCAGGCGTCACCTTCTGCTTATTCCAACGCCCGTCGGCATCCTGCAGGTCGAGCACGAAGCGCAGGAGCCGCTGGCTGGTCGGGTGGACACGATGGGCGGTATGGGCCAGCACGTGACAGAGCTCGATCAGGTCGGTGTCGTAGAAGCGCGGGAAACGAGATTTGGTCCAGTCACTGTCCTCGCCCTCGAGGTCAAACGTGTGGCGCAGAAGGTACGCGCAGAGCCGGTCCATCGTCGCCTCATCGCCGCCTGGTGCATCGGTGTCACAGTGGATGATGGCGGCGAGAGACTTAACAGCGCCGGCCCTGCAGGCACGGTCATCCATAGCACAGCCCAGATGATCGGGATCGTTGCGCACCGTCTCAACCAGAGCTTCCCAGGCGGACTGTACACGGGGGTCGTCGCCATACCCGAAGTGCGTCAAGATGTGCAAGGCCATCCCGGCGTAACAATGCCAGGGTGCCGCTCCGCCACCCTGCGGCGCATAGTGCCCATCCTGGCGCCTGCCGAGAGCAAGCAGGTTCTCGCAGGCCGGCTCGATCTCCGGATGGCGCGGTACTCCCATCTGCGCCAGGAGATAGAGTGTGCCGAAGTTGCCCACCGGGCCGCCATAGTAAGGGGACTCGGCACGTCCCCAGAAATGCAGCGGATCACAATGGCGACGGAGGTTTGCCACGGGCTCCCAGTCGAGGAGAGCGCGCTGCTCCTTGACCAACTGCGCCGCGGGTCGCCCGTAGATATGCTTCAGGGTCTGAAGCCGCACAGAGGGGTTGCCGGGGTCCAATAACCACGGCACGGGGTCGCGGGCGACCAGATCCATCCAGTGCATCAGCTGGTGCCCTTTCGCAGCTTCAGGCTCGAAGGTGTCACCTAGAGCTTGTAGCCAATGGCGCGCAGGAAACCCTTGCGCCAGGCGATGTCTTCGTCACCCTCCACACCCTGGCTCTTGAAGCCATCGATGACACCCAAAATGCCACGTCCTTGCTCACTCTCGGCGAGGATCACCTCTACCGGATTGGCAGTCGCGCAGAAAAGGGTGACCACTTCAGGGACAGCCTTGACAGCGTTGAGCACGTTGACCGGGAAGAAGCCCTCAGCAAGGAAGATGATGAAACTATGGCCCGCGCTCAGGGCCTCGGCATTGGTCCGTGCGAGCGCGATCATGGCCTCATCCGTACCGCTCCAGCGGATGAGAGCCTTCCCCGAGGCCTCACAGAAGGCCAGGCCGAACTTGATACCGGGCACCGCCGTCACCAGCGTCTCATGGAGATCCTCGACGGTCTTGATGAAATGTGACTGCCCGAGAATGAAGTTGATGGCTTCGGGCTTCTCGATCGAGACGGTCTTCAGCTCGAGTGGCATCGCAGCCTCCTTATCTGGACCACTGCTACCTCTCACGGGATAGGAGCGTCCTCCTCGTGAGTATACCGCAAGCCGGCGGCTTGCAGGGCGGCTCCGAGATCCGCCAACGCATCGTGGACCGCCTGCCAGGCCAGCCTGTCGCTTGCGGCATTGATCGAGGCAATGACCCGCAGACCCTCTCGCCCAGCTGCCGGAAAGGGTTGCGCCAACGATTTGAGATAGACATCCGGATGCAGTGTCGTAGCCTGCTTCAAAGGCCCGGCAACGTCGGCCTCATCATCCACGAAGACGCGCAGCGCTGCATGGGCCCAGAAACCAAGGGAGAAGCGCTGCCGCAACTCGGGCACAATCGAGGCCTCGAATATGGCATCGAGCTCGGCGGGCACGCCCGGTAGCACATAGATGGTCGTGTCATGCACCTCAACACACACCGCAGGAGCCGTGCCCACAGGATTGGGAAGGGGGCGAGCGCCTTCTGGAAGACGTGCCATCTTCTCACGCGCAGCCACAGGGCCCCGCTGCTCGAGATACCCAGCAGCCAAAAGCTGATCATACTGCGTCTCGACCATCAGGCGCGCTTCGGCATTCTGCACCAAGTCGCGGCCCAGGTATTGTGCCAACGACTGCAAGGTCAGGTCATCCCCGGTTGGCCCGAGCCCACCGCTACAGAGCAACACGTCCGGTTTGGAGGCCAGGAGGTAGCTCAGGCCACTGCCGATACTGGCAGGGCTGTCACGCACGACGACAGCCTGGCTGATGTAGAAGCCCAGGCGCGCAAGACGTTGGCTGAGTGTATAGAGGTTGAGGTCTCGAATCTCGCCATTGAGCAATTCGTTGCCAATGGCTAACAGGCTACAGGTAGGCACGCGCATTCCTCTGTGTTTTGGTAGTGCGGCGGTGGCCCTTGGATGGCCACGGGCATCAGGACACGACAAACTGTGGGGGCAGGGACGGCCCCCGGGGGGTCAGTTTTGGGAGCTCAACACCGTGTTGACAGCAGTGCGGAGTTCGTTGGGCGTGAACGGTTTGGTGATGTAGACCTGTACCTTGGCGATGTGCTCGCCCAAGACGCGATCGATCGGCGTGTTCTGCGCGGTAATCACGATGACCGGTATGTTACACAGATCAGCATCATCTTTCATGACCTGGTAGACCGCCCAACCCCCGAGGTCAGGCAGCATCAAGTCCAGAAGGACGAGATCGGGCGGGGCTTCCCGCATCCGGCTGAGACCGGTCCTGCCATCGCCGGCACCGATCAGCTCGAAGCGCGCCGGATCAAGCATGATGCGGACGAGATCCACCATGTCGGCGTCGTCTTCGATATAGATGATTCGACGTTTCCCAGTTCTCTCCAAGGGGAAGACTCCTCAGATGTCGAGGTTAAGGACCTTCTTGACGCTGGCGATGAGTTCTTGAGGTCCGAACGGCTTGGTGACGTAGTCATCGACTTTGGCGATGTGCAACCCAAGGACCTTATCGATGCTCTGAGCCTTCGCTGTCACGACGATGACAGGAATCGTGCTCAGGTCCTCATCGGCCTTCATCTGCTGATAGACTTCCCAGCCATCCATGTCGGGCATCATCAAGTCCAGCAGCACGAGGTCAGGCTTGACTTCCCGAACCGTACCAAGTCCCTCGCGCCCACCCACAGCACCAATCAACTCAAAATTCCGCCGACCAAGGATAAGCTTGATGAGCTCGATCATCTCGGGTTCGTCTTCGATGCAGACGACTTTCAGGGGACCTTGGGAATCAGCCACAACGTACCTCCTCGCTCATACGTCTCACCTAGTGTAACACAACCCGTTGGCTTGTCAATATGCAGCGTGCTGAGTCGCAAATCCTGTAAGTTTCGTTGCGCCTCACCCCAGTGCTTAGTATAGTCCAGACTACCGAGAAGCACAACTGCTCACATCCGATATAATCGATCTGCACGTGCCGGTACGGTGAAGGGAGAGGATCCTATGACGATCCGACGACGATGGCTGAGCGGGGCTGCCTCGATGCTGGTTGCGCTTGGTCTGGGCCTGGTATGCGCGGCATGGATCCCACCAGAGTCCGCTGCCGGAGCCGTTGCCCCGGTTGGTGCTACCAATGCAGGGCCCACAACCCCCTGGGTGGCACCCGAGGTGCTTCGCGAACTTGCGGCATCCCGGGAACAGCCGCTTCACATCATTGTGCTCCTGGCCACGAATGACACTGGCCCACTCAGCACGCTAGCTGACGACACCGACAGTGACCGGTTGACCGCACGCGTGCAGTTCGTCCACGCCCAACAGCAAGCCTTTGCCGAAGCCCTTGAACCACTGCACGGAATGCTCGCCGGAGCTGCAGAGCAGGGATCACTACTCGATCGCGAAGAGCTATGGCTCATCAATGGCATCGCCCTGACGGCACGCCCAGCTCTCGTCCATGAGTTGATCGCTTCACCTGCTATCGCCGAAATCCACCTCGACCACTACCGAGCTTATGTCGTAGAGCCAGAAAGCCCCTCCGGTGAAGGTGAACGGGGCAACGTACAGGCAACAGATGACGGCGCTGCCACCTCCTCTATCGCTATCGAACCAACACTGCCATGGGGTATCGAACAGATCCAGGCACCGCAAGTTTGGACCAACCTGGGGATCACGGGCACAGGTGCGGTCGTTGCAATCGTCGACACTGGCGTAGAGTGGATGCATCCGGATCTCCTCGCAGCTTACAGGGGTACCCTTGGCAAGGGGCTCTACGACCATTCGACATCCTGGTATGACCCCGTCAACGGAGGGGCCTATCCCTATGACGACCATGGACACGGCACGCACGTGGCAGGGACAGCAGTTGGCGCTGCGACGGGCGTCGCCCCTGGCGCGCGATGGATCGGGGTCAAAATGCTCGATAGCGAGGGCTATGGCTACGACTCCTGGATCCTCAGCGGCCTGCAATGGCTTCTGGCGCCGGGAGGTGATCCGTCACTGGCGCCCGATGTCATGAACGCCTCGTGGGGCAACTCAAATGGCTACTTGACGGGATTCCTTCCCACCATCGAAGCCCTCCAAGCAGCAGGAATCTTCCCTGTATTCGCCGCAGGCAACTCCGGGCCAACGGCGGGATCGATCAGCTCACCAGCAAGCAACCCGGGCGTCTTCGCTGTAGGTGCGAGTGACTCTGATGATGAGGTCGCCTCGTTCTCGGGGCGCGGACCTTCTCCCTTCGGCGAGGTGAAGCCCGCGGTGGTCGGTCCCGGCGTCAGTATCCTATCCACCATCCCGGGCGGCATCTATGGGGAGAAGAGTGGCACCTCAATGGCCACGCCGCACGTCTCGGGACTGGGCGCGCTGATGCGCGCCGTCAGTCCTACGGTCTCGGTGCAGGCGATGGCTGCGCTGATCACTGGCACGGCTCACCCCTTGACGGTCACGGTGCCCAACAACGACAGCGGATGGGGACGCATCGATGCGTATGCAGCCCTGGTTGCGCTGACTCATCCATCGACACTGAGGGGCACAGTAAAGAGCTCCTCAGGCGGGGCTGTCGCTGGTGCCCGGATCACACTGCAGGCCGCTGCACCGGGTACTATTGGCCCGATTCTGGAGACAGAGACCGATGCTCTGGGCGGTTACCTCCTGGCCCTCAGCCCGGGCCAGTACTCGATGAGCATTTCGGCCTTCGGTTTCACGGGTGAGACGGTTCCCAGAGTGGTCGTCTTTCCGGATGCGGAAACGGTTCAGGACATCACGCTGACCCAACTTCCCATAGGCACGCTTCGAGGCCGGCTGACCGTGGAGGGAAGCGGTGATCCCGTAACCGCCACCGTTGTAGTGCGAGCGCTCGACACGCCAGTCTCTGCAGGACCGGACACCAATGGCAACTACGCACTCGTCCTGCCGGCAGCACCCTACACAATAGAGGTCCGCGGCCTGGGATATCGCGTCGTGACCGGAACGGTGACGGTGGCTGCTGGACAGGTCAGCGTGCTAGATTTCGCGCTTACGCCGGCGCCCGACCTTCTCCTCGTAGATGAAGGGGCGTGGACCTATAGCAGCCAGATCTCCTATTGGCGCGACGCCCTGGATGCGTTGCGCTATGCGTACGACGAGATCACGGTCAAGGTGCCCGAGCGGGATACACCGGTCAGCACGACACTGCAGACCTACGATATCGTGTTCTGGTCCTCTCCCAACGGCGCTCCCGGGCTGGTTGGGGCGGGCCAGGCATTGGCAGACTATCTCGATAGTGGCGGAAGACTCATGGTGAGCGGACAGGACGTTGGCTATTTTGACGGAGGAGGCCTGAGCTTCTGGGGCTACATGGGGCCCTATCTCTATGACCGGATGGGCATCGAGTTTGTCGATGAGGAAGACACCGACCTATCGGTCACAGGCCAGGGCCTATTCGCGGGTGTTACCCTCGACCTCGCAGGTGCGGGGGGCGCGGATAACCAGATTATGCCTGATACCGTGCGCGTTCGCGACCCTTTGCGAGCGTCACCGGTCTGGCTCTACGATGATGGGGGCACAGCGGGAGTCGCCGTCGATATCTGTGTGCCCCATCGCTCGCTGTTCTTCGGATTCGGGTACGAAGCCATCACTGAAGCTTGGCAGCGACGGGACGTCATGCAGCGCAGCATCGACTGGCTGATGACCAGCCCCCTCACCACAGGACTTACACTCGCGAGGACAACCAACCCGGTTCAGATCGGACGTCCGGGCGAGTCAGTCACACACGTGCTCCAGGTACGCCACATCGGGTCAGCCGGTGTGACGGAGACCGTGCGTATCGCCGTGTTGGACAACCAATGGCCAACATCGGTGACTCCGGACCAGTTCGAGTTGGCACCTTGCGCAACGAGGCTGGTCACCGTAACCGTGGCGATTCCAGAAGGAACAAGCGTCAACGAGTCCGACCACGTGACAATGGCAGCGACCTCAGCCCTGGTCACAACCCCCATCACGGTGTCTGTCACTTCCAAGACCCCCGCCCCCGTGCTGCTCGTCGACGACGATCGCTGGTACCCGGTCGAGGACAGATACCAGGAGGCGCTCGCCGCTGGGGGAATCCCCTTCGACCTGTGGGATACCCAATCCGGTCAAGGGGGCGCGACAACGGCATCGCTCCTGACGACAACGCTGGCTATGTATCCGGTAACCGTCTGGTTCACCGGCTATGACTGGTACGCGCCGGTAACCGATGACGAGGTACAGGGCCTGATGGCCTATCTGGATGGGGGTGGCCGCCTACTGCTCTCTTCGCAGGACTTCGTCTACCACCACGAGGACGAGCCTCTCACCGACCGGTTGGGGATACTAGCGGCTGACTGGGCAGATACCGCAACTCAGGCGGTTGGCGTGAGCGAGCATCCTGCCGGTGGAACGTGGGGACCGGTCTCCCTGGACTATCCCTTCCCAAACTGGTCCCATACGGTGGAGCCCACCTAT
Source organism: Anaerolineae bacterium (assembly GCA_034676785.1). Lineage (GTDB taxonomy): Bacteria > Chloroflexota > Anaerolineae > B4-G1 > SLSP01 > PWVB01. The sequence continues at coordinate 7,390 of JAXDDP010000008.1, forward strand.
GAGGCCAGGCCGGTCATCCGTGGCCAGCTCGGGCAGCCGGTGGGCATTGCGGCGGGCTCGATGGCTTCAGGCAAAGCGCGTACACTCTTCTACGCACTGCCGCTGGAAGCCCTGCCCCTGGACGTCCGCACGAGCGCACTGGCCAATGGCATCGGCTGGCTTTCACCCTTGGGAGGCAGCGACTGGCATGTCACCCCAGAGACCGCTTCTCCGGGCGACACGGTGACGCTTACACTAACACTCAGGAACAGCGCACAGATGCCCCTGGGGACACATATGAGCCACCACGTGCCCGATGATTTCGCCGTGGACCACGGACACTTGCCTCCAGGCGTGACCTACGATGCCGCCAGGGAAACCTTGTCGTGGTCGGGAGTCGTCACGCCTGACGGGGACGTGATACTGACGTGGCAGGCGACCTGGACCGGGGGGATGCCGGCGGCATCACGGCCAACGGTGACCCTCGCCATTCCGGCATGGGACCTGGCGCTGGCACGCGAAGCGCTCTTCTATGGGAACGGGGCCGATCTGACGGCAAGCCGATGGCTCGTGCCCGAAGAGGCGCGGGTGGGATTGCCCGTCTCGGTGACTCTCATCGTGGATAACCAGGGCGAGGGAAGTGCGGATCCGGCGACGGTTTCGTTGTGGATGATGCAAGGAGTAGGACCGGTTACCGCAACGCTGCCCATGACCCGCGGTATGGAACTCGCCGTCTGGACGGGGACTCTCGGCCCTCAAGAGCAGCAGCTCTTGACCATCGCCGCAAAAGGAGGGGTTTGGGACACCCCGGTGCGACTGGATGCGCTCATCCACAATAACGACGGCGACCGCTGGGAGCGGTCGCTGTGGATCACCTTTGCGCCTTGGCGCTCCTATCTTCCCACAGTCATGCGCGGGCGATAGGGCACGCCGCCTATGACAGCTTGCGAATGACGAGCACTACCTTTCCCTGAACCTGAACATCGTCCGCGGCAACGTAGATCGGGTTCATGGTTGGGTTGGCGGGCTGAAGACGCACCTGGCGGCCCTCATAGTACACCTTCTTCAAGGTGGTCTCTTCCTCGTTGACCAGCCATACGGCAGCCATCTGGCCGTTCTCAACTCGCTCCTGATGCTTGAGGATCACGGTGTCACCGTCATTGATCAGGGCATCGATCATCGAGTTGCCCTGAACCCGAAGCGCAAACAGATCTGAGACATCTCGACCGAAAAGGGCACGGTTGATCTCAATCGTCTCATTCCCCGGGAAGGCCTCAACGTTGATCGGCACGCCTGCGGCGATGTAGCCCAAAAAAGGCACAGCTACGACGTTATCGTCATTGACTTCGATAGCCACTTCCTCAGTGGCAGGCGCAGTCAACTGGATCGCACGAGACATAGAAGGCTCACGACTGATAAGCCCCCGTTCCTCCAAGCGCTTCAGGTAATAGGAGATCAGCGACGTCGAGTTGACGCCAATAGCATCCCCAATCTCACGTACGGTAGGGGGAAAGCCATGCTCGGCGACATAGGCCTCAATGACGTCCATCACCTTCTTCTGTCGTTCGGGCAGCTCCTTAGCCATAAACACCTCCCTGCGCACGATGTCAGTTGTCTGAGTCAGGCCTGGTCCTAGAATCCCAAGTATCCCAACTAACTAACCCAATTATACTCGCACATATGTTCTATGTCAAGATCCTGACTGGATTCCGTAGCAAAATGATGACAGTCATGATAGAATGAATGAAGAAGATCTGGCAAATCCACCGCGTGTAGGAGGTAAACGATGTCCGAGTGTTTGACGCACGTTGTAAAGCGCACCGGAGCTGTCGTGCCCTTCAACCGGGAACGGATCGTCAACGCGATCTACCGGGCCGCCGTCGCCGTCGGCGGGCGTGACCGGCAGACGGCAGAGGGTCTCGCCGATGAAGTGGTAGCTATCCTGCACAGGACGTGCACCGGAGACAAAATCCCCACCGTCGAGGACATCCAGGATATTGTAGAGAAGGTCCTGATCGAGCAGGGTCACGCGCGCACGGCCAAGGCTTACATCCTCTACCGCAGGGAACGAGCCATGCGCCGCGAACGCCGAAAGGAAGTACGGACACAACGTGACCCGGAGAACATCCCCTACAGGAAGCTCTGGGAGGTCTTGAATTGGTCCGTCGACCACAACGTTCACAGCATCTTCCGGCTCAATGAGCGCATCGCCAAGGGTGAGTTTACCGACATTGTCCATGAGTCCGACGAAGCGTATGAGAAGGATGTCGATGACGCACTAGAGGGCATTCTGCAGCGGCGCGAGGCGTTGCGCGTGGTCATCATCGCCGGCCCTTCATCTTCGTCCAAGACCACGACAACAGCGAAGCTCGAGGAACGTCTGGAGAAGGCAGGGCTGAGCCTCGTGGCCCTGAACGTCGACCACTACTTCTACGACCTGGAAATGCATCCCAGGGATGAGTACGGCGATTACGATTTCGAGACGCCCCAGGCGCTTGATCTGGCCCTGATCAACGAACACCTCCAGCGGCTCATCGCCGGCGACGAGGTCTTGCTCCCGTATTACGATTTCAAGACGGGCAAACGCAAGCTCGATGTGACGCCGCTGCGAGTGGGCCCCAACCAGATGATCCTGATCGACAGCCTGCACGGCCTATTCGAGGGCATGACGGCTGCGATCCCTGACGAGCAGAAGTTCCGGCTCTATATCGAAACGCTTCTGCAGATGAAAGGTCCAGACAACCAGTACATCCGGTTCACCGATCTACGACTGATGCGGCGGATGGTTCGCGATGCTCGTGAGCGCGCCTATGATCCACGCCAGACGCTCGAGCACTGGCACTATGTCCGCAGCAGCGAACTGCGCCACATCATCCCCTACGTCAACACGGCGGACTACGTCATCAACAGCGCCACGCCGTATGAGCTGCCGATAATGCGCGCTCGTCTGTTCTCACAGTTCGCACAATGGGTCCGCGAATACAGGGACGATCCCAACCGGATGGACGCCTACCTCCGCGCGGAACGGGTACACCATCTGCTCCAGGCGCTGATCCCGATTGAGGACGAGTCCGCAATCCCGGCCACGTCACACGTGCGGGAGTTCATTGGCGGTTCGGCGTATAAACTGCATTAGAATCACAGAATCTAAGAATCAGAGAATCGCAGATTGGGAAACTAAGTGTTGCGAAGCGGTGAACCTTTGCAGGTTGCAGCGTGTCGCCTCTCGATTCCCGATTGCCCGATTCTCTGATTCTGCGATTCTTGATTCTGCGATTCTTACATTTGCAGAGCGTGGGCCAAGAAGGCCCACATATCCGCACGCTCTTCAATGAGGAGCTTGGTGGGCTTGCCGACACCGTGACCGGTGTTGGTCTGGATGCGAATGAGAATCGGGGCGTCGCCCTGTTGGGCAGCCTGCATCGCCGCAGCGAATTTGTAGGAGTGAGCGGGCATCACACGGTCGTCGTGGTCACCGGTCAGAATCAACGTGGGCGGATAGACAGCAGGGCGCAGATTGTGCAGTGGTGAGTAAGCCAGAAGGGTCTTGAACTCTTCAGGATCCTCTGATGAGCCATAGTCGCTGACCCATGCCCAACCGATCGTGAACTTATGAAAGCGCAGCATATCCATCACACCCACGGTAGGCAAGGCGGCACCGAAGAGATCGGGCCGCTGGGTCAGGCAGGCACCGACGAGCAATCCCCCGTTGGAGCGTCCCTCGATGGCAAGCTTCGGTGTAGACGTGATCTTCTCGGCGATGAGATGCTCCGCACAGGCAATGAAGTCGTCGAAGACGTTCTGCTTCTGATGCACGGTACCTGCCTTGTGCCAAGCCTCGCCATACTCTCCGCCGCCGCGGAGATTGGCGACGGCTAACACACCGCCCATCTCCAACCAGACCAGCCGGGCTACCTGGAAGGTCGGTGTGGTGGCGATGTTGAACCCGCCATAGCCGTAGAGCAGCGTTGGGTTCTGTCCATCCTTCTCCCAGTCCTTGCGGTGCACGAGGAAGAACGGCACCTGAGTTCCATCCTTGCTGATCGCGAAGTCCTGTTCTACGACGTAGGGCTCGGAGTCGAACGCGAGAGTCGGCTGGGCAATCACGGTGCTGTCCGCAGTACCACAGTCAAAGCGGTAGACGGTGGGCGGCACCGTGAACGAACTAAAAGTGAAGAACAGCTCGTCATCCTCGCGCCGGCCGGTAAGAGCGCCCACCGACCCCAGTGAGGGCAGGACAACCTCTCCAAGGTACGTACCATCAAGCGCATGCCGCCTGACCTGGTGATATGCATCGTGGAGAGCGATGACGACGAACTCGTCGTGGACCATTGTCACATGCTCCAGGGTATCGGCGCCCTCAGCAATCAGCGTCTGCCAGGCATCGTGCTCGGGGTGTGCAACGTCAATCGCGATGACTTTGCCTCGGGGAGCGTCGAGGTTCGTAGCAAAGTAGAACACCGTACCCGTGTTCCCCAGGAACTCGTAACTCGCCTCCAAGACATCGATGAGCTCCGTGAAGGTATCGCCGCTCAGGCGTTTGTACACGATACGGTTACGCTGATCGGTCCCCTCCGAGACGTGCAGGACAAGGTAAGCGCCATCATCCGTGACAACGGGGCTGAAACCCCACCGAGGTTGGTCAGGCCGGCTGTAGATGAGCACGTCTTCTGCCTGGTCGGTCCCCAAGCGATGCAAGTAGATCTGTTGGTTGTAGTTCGCACCGGCATACTCTGTGCCCTCTTGGGGTGTCTCATAGCGCCCATAGAAGAACCCAGTGCTGTCCGGCAGCCACGCACTCTCAGAAAACTTGCTCCAGCCAATCACCTCAGGGAGGTCCTCACCCGTTTCAACAGTGCGAACGTGCCAGGACCGCCAGTCGGAGCCGCTGACGCTGGTGGCATAGGCAATATAGCGAGCGTCGCGGCTCACCGCCAGACCGGTTAGTGCCACCGTGCCATCCGGAGAGAGCGTATTGGGGTCGATCAGGAGCCTACCGGCATCCACAGGGGACTCCATCACATAGAGGACATCCTGGTTCTGTAGACCACTGTTGCGGAACTGAAAGTAGCATTCCCCGTACCTGAAAGGCGCACCCACCTTGGGATAGTCCCATAGAGCTGTCAGGCGCTCCCGGATGGCCTTCTGCGCAGGAAGTCCTCCCAGATACTCAAAGCTAACGGCGTTCTGGGCCTCAATCCAGGCAACGGTCTCAGGGCTGTTCAGATCCTCAAGCCAGCGATAGGGATCGGCAACAAGGGTACCGTGATAGTCATCGACCCAGTCACATTGACGGGTCTGAGGAACGACGAATTCGGGCATGTCAGGCCTCCAATCTTGGGCAGTCGTGCGGTGCGACAGGCCATGGAGTATATCCCCGGCTCGCGCAACTTGCCAATAGAACATATGCGCTATATAATAGGGCGTGCGGTGGTCTGGGAACGAGCGTTCGCAGACGAACGAGCGTTCGCAGACGAACGAGCGTTCGCAGACGAACGGGCGCGTCGACCGAAGTAACGCACAGAGCAGCGGACACTCCATTTCTGCAGCGCGAAAGGGACCGAGCATGTCGGGGTGGCTGAACGCGAATGTAACCGAAATCGCGGTCCGGGCCCAGGAACGCCGCGCTTTCAAGCTGTTGCTGCAGGGCAACCTGGACGGCGCCATCGCCGTTTACCAGGAGATCCTGGGGATCGATCCCGACTGCGCCAACGCCCACTACCAACTGGGGCTCTGCTATCGCCAGCGCCACCAATGGGATGAAGCCGCCAAGGCCTTGACGCGCGCCCACGAGCTCGGGGAGCCACGAGCCAGGCCGCTCCTGGAGGCAATGCAGGTACCCCTTGCGCCCCAACCCCGTACCGAGACGGGTTCAGCAGGACTGGCAAGCGCTGAGCCAGCAGTCATCGTAGGCGGCCGCGTCCTGACGCAAAGCAGTCCATCCACGCCAGGAATCTCTCCACCCGATCCTGTAGACCTGGTGAGGGAGCCAGGAAACATCTACACCGTACGGGAGCGCCGGCCGACCGATGGCAACGACAGAGATGAAATCGGGACGCGGCCCATCACGTGCCCTCCCATAGGCGACATCTTTGCGCCCGGTGGTCGGCTTGCCGCTCTGCTGGGCGACCGGTATCGCGCCCGCGAGGGTCAGACCCAGATGGCAGAGTTGGTCCGTGATGCACTTCAGGATCGCCGCCATGCGGTGCTCGAGGCCGGCACGGGCATTGGCAAATCCTTTGCCTATTTGATTCCGGTGCTCTGGTCGGGCGCTCAGGCTGTCGTCAGCACCTCAAACAAGGGACTGATGAATCAGCTCTGGGAGAAAGATATCCCCAAACTACAGCAGCTCGCTCCTCACCCGACCAGAACAGCGCTCCTCAAGGGACGAAGCAACTATCTCTGTATGTTGCGGTTGGATCGACTGCAGCAGCAAGTAGGAACGCCAAATCAGACCACGATGCTCCGACTCGTGCAGAAAGGGCTGGAAGCTGTACCCTCGGGCGATGTGGAGATGATGGGCCTGCCGTCAGAGATTGCAGCACGGCTCACCGTTGGGGGACACGAATGCCAGGGCCGACGTTGCCCCCGTTTCGACGAGTGCTTCCACGAAGCCGCCAGGCGGGAGGCAGCAGCAGCCGATCTGGTGGTGACAAACCATGCACTGCTTTGCTACAACACGCTGCTTGCGGAGAACCACATCTTCGCGGTCCGCCCCGTGCTCATAATCGATGAAGCCCATCAGTTGCCGCGCTTCGCCACCGAGGCATTGACCATGGCACTGGGTCGAGACTTGTTCTGGAGCCTGTTGAACAACCCAGCCATTCGAGGAGGCATCCCAGACAGCGATCTCCTCGCTGAGGCTCGCACGGGTTACGATGACTTCTTCGGGGCAATGGAACGCTTACGCCCCGGACACCCCGGCTTCCATGGGCGTCCCCCGCGCTGGGCGCTCGAGGGTGAACTGCAGGCTGGTCTGGGGCTGTGGGACACCCTCAACCGAATTCAGCGCGCGCTCATTAACGCCCCGCAGTTGGATGAGGGCGACCGCGAAGCAGCAGTAATGCAGGTCGAGGAGATTGCGACAACGGTCCGGGCGCTCTCCCTTCCGGAACCGGAAACGCACATCCGCCTCTGTGAAGTGGCGGATGAACCCTTGGCAGGCACCGAGGCGACCCTTCAAGCGCTCTACCGTCCGCTGGAGGTGACTAACCCCCTGAGGACACTGCTCTTCGATGTCTGGCCGCGCGTCATCTGCACCAGCGCTACGCTGAGTGTCAATAACGACCTGGGATGGTTCAAGCGTCAGATCGGGCTTCCGTCAAACGGAGAGGGACCGGTACCGTCAAAGGGGGAAGCAGAGCCATCAGTACTCTCAAGTGCGATTCCGGGCCCCTTCGACTACCGCAGGCAGATGCTGCTCTACACGCCACATACCCTGATGCCGGTCTACGACGAACGCGCCCAGTCGTTCGCGAACGATTACGTCCAGGAGCTTACCGAGGAAGTGGGCCGCCTGGTCGAGACGAGCCGTGGGCGGGCTCTCGTGCTGTGCACCAGCCGCCAGCGGATGATGCAGCTCTACGACGCGCTGGCACCGGTCCTAAGTGCGCGGTACCCCTGCTATCTTCAGGGTGACTACCCCCAACCGGAACTCGTGTCCCGCTTCCAGAAGGATGGCAACGCAGTCTTATTCGCGACGCGTGGCTTCTGGGAAGGACTGGACATTCCAGGCGACGCGCTGGCCCTGGTCATCCTCGACAAGATCCCGTTCATCCCACACGACGATCCTGTGATCCGACGTCAGGAAGCGCAGATTCGCGCCCGTGGCGGCAATCCATTCTACGAGCTCCAGCTCGGATCCGCGATCCTCAATCTTCGGCAAGGGGCCGGACGGCTAATCCGGTCAGAGACCGATCGAGGTGTCATCGCCCTGCTCGATGGACGGGTTCTCCACAAGCGTTACGGACAGCAGGTCATCCGATCCCTACCGGAAGGGTGTCACACCACGGAGTTCGCGGATGTGGCAGCGTTTCTCAGGAAGGGCTAGGGGCGGCGTTTAGAGCCGCCCCCGCATGACAAGTCTCAGGAACCCTTGACGACGATGCCTTGGCTTCGGGCGAGGTCCCGCAACTCGTCCATATAGGCCAGGCTGGGAGCCTCCAGCGTGGCAGCTTTGTAGTCCAGACCCAGGCTGCGATATTTGTCGCCAGCAAGGCGATGGAAGCGCAGCAGGTCCAGCATCGGCGGCGGGGCGCCATTGCCCTGGGCCTCCCGGATATCGGTCAGGCGGCGGACAAAGGCCGCAATCGCGCCAATGGCCTCAGGCGTGTCGTTGACCGTCGGGATTACTGGCGTGCGGAACCAGACCGGTTTATCCGTATACATCAGCTTCTCGGCAATGACGAGTATGCGCTCATTGGAGACACCCACAGCCTCGCGATGGGCTTCGGGGTCCATATGCTTGAGGTCCATCATCACCATATCGATCAGGGGCAAGAGCTCTTCGAGGTCCGACCAACGATAGTTGCCGCAGGTCTCAATGGCCGTGTGCACGCCTTCAGCCTTGGCCCGTTCGAGCAGCGCCTTTGTGAATGCCCTCTGCAACATCGGTTCGCCACCCGAGAGCGTCATCCCACCGCCCGAATTCTGGTAGAACGTCCGGTCAGCCAGGACCTCTTGCATCACGTCGTCGACCGTGAGCTCGTCGCCCGTCATCTCCAGTGCGCCAGAGAAACAGTTGTCGGTGCACTTGCCGCAGAGCACGCAGTTTTCACGCACGTAGACGTGAACACCATCCTCCATCACGTGCGCGCCGTATTCACATGCCTCGAAGCACGCGCCGCAGCCGATGCAGCGCTCGGGATAAAACTGGATCTCTCGCTTGGGACGAATCCCCTCGGGGTTGTGACACCAGAAGCAGTGAAGCGAACAGCCCTTCAGGAAGACTGTCGTCCGGATACCGGGTCCGTCGTGGACCGAGAAGCGTTGAATGTTGAAAACGATGCCCGACGTACTCAAATCTCCTCCCTATAGCAGCGATGATGGATGGCAACCAACGCCATCCAAGGATACTGGCATCCCTTTTTCGGAGATGCCAGCATATCCAGATAGCGATGCGCCGATCATGATACCCTCGGTCACCCAAATGTAAAGACAGACATATGACAAACCGGCTCAAAATACAGCGGCCCGGGCAAATGCCCGGGCCGCCAGGCTGGGGCGGCACGATTCGAACGTGCGATAAACGGATTCAAAGTCCGTCGCCTTGCCACTTGGCCACGCCCCAACGCTATCTTAATTATAGCGCAAGATCGCGCCGCGACAATTCGCCGCCAATCCCGTTGGTAGACTCTCGGACAATTGCCGGCACCGTCCGCCAGCCAAGGCGCTTACAGGCAGCAACACGCAGGTGTCCTGCCACTACATGATAAGCGCCGCCAGACGTCCGCGCAACGACGACCGGCTGGATAAGTCCCTCAGCTCTGATGCCCTCTGCCAACTCATCAATCTCCGCCTCGTTAGCGAGGAGATAGGCCTTACCTTCTTCGTCCAGGACGATATCGCTCAAGGGAAGATCGATGGTCGGCTTTGCCTGCTCGGCTTCGTCAAAGCGTGCAGACGCTTGAACGCCCTTGCGGAACGAGTAGATGTAGGGGATTGCGAAATCGACCTGGGCGTTATTCTGGAAACCCTGGAAGATGCGGCGGATGATCTGGTACGTGATCCGCGGACGATCGGTCGCACTGGTCATGTAGCGAAGCCGCATGTAGATCCCATAGTCGTACATATCCGCGCGAACGTACGGCTCCTGCCTCGTCTGGCGGATGATCTCGGCAGTGACCTCGCGAGCAGCCGACAACAGGATGTCTTCAGCCACGTCCCAGTTCGTATCATAGGTGATGCGGATAACGACTTCATCGAGGATAAAGGCAGCATCCTGGCGCGCAGTGTAATTGATCACCACATTGCTGAACAGCATGGCATTGGGGATCAGAATAGGCCGGCCCACGGCTTCCTCGCTGCCCACCGCGCCGCCAACCTGGTTGAGCTCCGTATACATCGGGCCAAGGTTGACCACATCGCCGACCAACCCCAACGAGGGCAACTGGATCCGGTCGCCAACGCGGAAGGGACGCTTGAGCGAGATCATGATCCACGCCGCCATACCACTGACGGGCGCCTGCAACGACCAACCAAGGAGCAGACCACTGAACGCGCCCAGCGCCGTCCCTACCGTCTGCAACTGCCCAAAAAGCGCCAGGAAAACAGCGATGACCGCAACACCGGCAACCAACCTGAGGACACCGGACAACATCGTGACCTCGCCCGCCGCTCCATGGCGAACGTGAATGCCTCCCTTGATCGTCAGTACCCCCACCTGGTAACCGGCAAGGATAGCAAAGAGGATCATCAGCCCCTTGGCCAACGTGGTACCGCTTGGCATTGTCGCCAGGCCCACGCCCTGGGCATCCAGGACGCCAAAGAGCGCAGCGATCACGCCCAAGACCAAAAGTAGCGCCACATTCCGCCGAACGTGCATATCCCCTCCCTATCAATGAGCCACAAGGCGGCCACCTAGCCACAACGGGGCAGGCGCGCCAGGTTCAGATTGTACCTTTCCTACCCGTCGATACAAGGCCGGACCTGCGCACCAAGGGCCTCTCTGGCGATAGACGCAAGACCATCCCTGGAACTTCTTTACACTGGCCTACGTCAGTAGATCGTGACGGGTGGAGGATCCACCCAAACACCAGCTTTCTGGCGGAGCAGATTCCGTCTCAGGAAAGCATATCGAAAACTGATGGAGGATCAGAATGAAGAAACTACGTTTGCCCATCGTTGCATTGTCCGTACTGGCTCTGGCAGTCATACTGAGCTCGTGCGGTTCGCTCAACCCACTGCCTACTCTGGCTGCTCGTGATGCATCCGCACTGGCCGGCGGTGGCTCGGTTATCTACAACACAGGGGCACAGGAAGGAATCGTCGTCTCCGGAACCGGGGTGGCGAGTGCCGATCCGCAGGTTGCTCAGGTGATCTTTGGGGTCGAACTACAGGGCCAGAACCCTGATGCGCTCGTCGCCGAGGCAGCCGAGAAAATGGAAGCTGCTATGGCAGCCGCAACCAGTTTCGGCATTGCTGAGGACAAGACGCGAACGACGAACTACAGCCTGTGGATCGAGACCGTCTACAATCCCGAGACCGGTCGCCCCACTGGCGAGATCATCTACCACCTGTCCCATCAGGTCCAGGTGACGACGGACAAGATCGCTTCGGTCGGTGAGATGCTCTCCGGCATCGTAAACGCGGGCGCCAACGCCGTCTCGGGCGTCAACTTCACTGTCGAGGACTCGGGTGCCCTGGTTGAGCAGGCACGCGCGGCAGCTCTGACCGACGCGAAGGCACGGGCGCAACATATCGCTGACCAGCTGGGGGTCTCGCTGGGAAAGCCCATCCTCGTCACCGAGGGGGGCGGCGACTACCCGGTGTACGTCGAGCGAGCAGCCGTTGGAATGGGCGGCGGGGGAATGGCAATGGACGCAGCAGCGCCCACCGTCACCGCAGGCTCCTTCTCGGTCTCGGTGAACGTGCAGGTCGTCTACGAGATCAGGTAGGCGCTCCTCCGAATCGCAAGGGCCGGCAGCCAGGTGGCTACCGGCCCTTCTTCGTTATGCTGACAGGGCTACAATGGCAGAATGCTCAATCCAAAGGAGGTCGCCAGTGAAAATCACCCGCATGGAAATCACGGTCACACACCAAGCTCCCAATCCGAATCCCATCAGAGACGCCCTACAGAGCCTGCCAGGCGCGGGGTCAGTACGGGTTACGCTGCATACCGACGCGATCCATCACGGCGCCGCGATCTGTGGGACCGGCGATGCGAGCTTCGGTCGCATCGCTGGTGGGCCGGATGCTCTCGCAGCGCTCATCAAGCACGAACTCGAGCCGCTGGTTGTCGGAACTGACCCAGCGTTCGTCTCCGCCACCCACGAGGCGATGGTCCGCGAGACTGAGTACCACGGCACCGCAGGGTTGGCGACCTTCGGCATTGCCGCGGTTGACACTGCGCTGTGGGATTGTCAGGGGAAAGCGCTGGGCGTGCCCTGCTGGCAACTTTGGGGAGGCGTGCACACACAGATCCCCGCCTATGCTATGGTGGGCTGGCTCAACTACGACCTCGACAAGCTTGCGGACATCGCTGCACAGGCAGTCGCCCAGGGGTTCCGCGGCGTCAAGATCAAAGTGGGCGCACCGACGCTCAAAGAGGACATCGCCCGCATCGACGCCGTCCGCAAAGCCATCGGTGACAGCGTTGACCTCATGGTCGACGCCAACCAGTCGCTCACGACGGCAGAGGCGATCCGTCGTGGACGCATATTCCAGGAGCTGGGATGTCTCTGGTGGGAAGAGCCCATCGCCGCCGACGATATCGACGGTTATGCGGCACTGGTTCAAGCACTCGATATCCCTATCGCGACGGGGGAAAACCTCTACACACGGGCCGACTTTGCGCGCTTCCTGCGACGTGACGCCGTCGACATCATCCAGCCCGATCTACGTCGCGCTGGTGGACCGACTGCGATGTTGCAGATTGGAACTATGGCGGCCGCGTTCAGGCGATCCTACGCCTCACATGGTGGCGGTCCAGTCCAGCTCAACGTCATGGCCAGCCTAGCCAACGCGATCTATCTGGAGACAGGCCTAATCGGCAACAACTCCCCCTTCACTCTTGACGACGGATGCGTACCTGTGCCCCAGGGGCCAGGATTCTCGTGGACATCGTGACCGTAACCGGGCATCCGTGGTCCGACCGGTTCGCCATCCCGGTTCCCGGTGATTGTCTCAACGATACAGCACACAGCGTACAGAGTGCTCGGGCTCGGGAGTCACGTTGGGAGGTCGATCAGTATCGCACAGACCAGGGCGCATATGAATGCACCGGGGGTGGAACCGGCAGCCTTGCGGGACGTTGTAGGCGTCAGGGACAGTACCGCGGATCTCAGCCAGCTTATGCCTGGGCTTGAGTGAGCCCTTGCGTCCGAGACGGGGGATAGCATCCAATAGAGCCTGGGTATAGGGATGTAAGGGGTGGTAGAAGATATCATACACGCGGGCTTCCTCTACCACCTCTCCCAGATACATCACGATCACGCGGTTTGCCATCTGCGCAATCACACCCAAATTGTGGGTGATGAACATGATGGCCATACCGAACTCCTGCTGCAGGGAGCGCATCAGCTGTAGGATCTGAGCCTCGGTCGTCACGTCCAGCGCCGTGGTTGGCTCATCAGCAATCAGGAGATCAGGGTAGCTACACAGCGCCATCGCGATCATGGCTCGCTGGCACATCCCACCGCTGAGTTGGTGGGGATAGCGATCGATCGTGCGCTCCGGGTCGGGGAGGCCTACCTTGCCCAGCATTTCGACCACTTGTTGGCGGGCCTGAGAACGCGAGAGATCGCGATGGAGGCGAAGCGCCTCGACAATCTGCTGCCCAATCGTGTACACAGGGCTCAGCGCGGACTTGGGCTCCTGGAATATCATCGTAATGTCGAGGCCACGAATGGCCCGCATCGCGTCGCCCTTTGGGTCGAGTGACGACAGCTCGACCGGCTCGCCGCCATTGCCTGCGCCGCGGTAGTAACGGATCCGCCCTCCCACAATTCTGCCAGGAGATGGCACAATCCCGAGGATCGACAGTGCCATCACGGACTTGCCACATCCGCTCTCTCCTACGACCCCCAACGTCTCTCCAACGTGCATCGTGAGGCTGGTACCATCGACAGCGTGGATCGTCCCACCTTCCATCTGAAAGTAGGTTCTTAGATCCTCCACCTCGAGCAGCGGGGCACGCGCGGACATCATTGAAGGGGTTCAGTCTCTCTGCTGTTAGCCTACGTCGCCACGAGACGCAAAGTCGATTCGATATGTCGCATCACTGCGGCGAATCGCGAGCGTCATCGCGTCACGTCTATCCGCCAGGGAGTCACCGGGAGATGGCGGCGCCCACCGGCAATAGGGGTTATCATAGCGTAAATCACCTCTGAGTGGGGCCTCTTTCCCCCGAACTTGCAGCGGACCATGCCAGCCGAAGATCACCTCACCTTGAGACGGCGAAACATATCGCAGTGACAGGCGATCGCACCGCAGGGAGCTTGCAGCCATTGCCTCGACGAACGCCTCAAAGCTGCCCCATTCTGACTGCTGTCCCATCTCAACAAGCCAGATGTTGTCCGGCGCTTCCACGCGCAGCTCCGTCCGTGGCAGGTCGCCGTCAGGGAGCCAGTGCCCCGGATGTTGGGTGTAGAGTGCGATGTACCCGTTCCCCTTGCGCCCGAACACCCAGTGCCCGAGCTCTCGCACCTCATCGAACGCGCCCGTCGGATAGTATGCGTGGGAGAAGGGGAACGCATCATCCGCAGGGAGATGGTAGATGCAGACCAGTAGGTTCTCGTGTTGCGCGGCTCGGGGCAAGATGCCATTGCCGGCCCAGTAGTTGGGGCGCGAGATCTGATCGGCGGCGCCAGGGTGGTTCGTGAACACAACGGCATCGATGCCCAGCGTTGCCTGCCAGGGGTGTTGTTGGTAGCCAGGTTTGCCGGGCCGAAAATCCTGGGCACAGCTCAACATATAGGCAGACGTGCGATAGGTATGGATGTGCACCTCGGTCATCGCATGGCAGTCGATGTCCCGGTCAATGACCTCGCCGAACTCATCGATCTGCCACTGCAGGATCTGGTCGTAGCGTGTCTGATAGTCCTCGTAGAGCATGATCTGCCGTAGCCGCCGGGTCTCTTGTGCCAGGTCATAGATCGCGGGATGCGTGTAGTCCTGGACGCTCCAATAGAGGTGGCCATCTTCGAGGTCGGTGTAGGAGAGCCCCCAGGCCGGCGCATCCTCCATGTTCAGGCTATGCCGCTCCCGGGCCAGGAGTGGCGCGTCGAGGTCGGCAGCAATCTCGGCGATGAGCGGCGGACAGCGGTATGTGCTTGTCGCCAGGGACACGGTCCCTTGGCTGGCGTGGTTGAAGATGCCCATACCAAACACCAGTTTTGCCGTCGAAGCCGAGCCTTCGCGACGTCCGCCCTTGAGCAGAAAGGCATAGCTCCGCCCGTGCGTGGAGCCAAAGACCCCGCGGTATGTATGCAGCGCCATCTCGAAGAGGACCACGTCGATCTGTGCCCTGGCCCGCCCGCGGATTTCCGGGTCTTCGGCAAAGTCGTAGAGGTTCGCCAGGGCCTGCAGGTCCTCCTCGAAGTAGCAATTGGAGAGCCACTCGCTGTAGCCGAAGCGCTCGCGGAAATCGAACCAGCGCCGGATGAAGTGCAGGGCATGGTCTACGTGGTAACTTCCGGGCTGCCCACTATTCGAGAAGACCTGCCCCCTGAAGCGCTGGCCCGCAAGGAGCTCGTCAGCGTGAAAGATGATCTGGTGGTTCTCGGTGTGATAACAGCGATCGTTGTCGCCCAGAGGCTCGTCCCACCAATACTTGAAGCGCAAGAGACACGCATCGATATCAGCAATCAGATCCGGCGCGATGTGTGGGCTGTGTTCATACAGATAGAGGATACGGAGTAGCCCTCCGACGGCGAAATCACAGCAGTCCTCGCGCGAGTCGGCATACGCGATGGCATCGCGGATGGGCCCTTCATCTGCCGGTTTCCCGAGCTCAAGACGCGCAATCTGTCCAAAACATCCGAGCCTACGTCCCGGGCCCTGCGTAGGCACCGGCTCGGTCGCACAGAGCGTCAGATACTGCAACCGGCGTTCCTCAACCATCCCTTGCGGGCTGTCCCAGTAGATATCCTCCATAGGAGCCCTCCTTTAGTGTTAATGTGGCGGAGTCAGGCGCTGGAGATCGATGTCGAGGGCGTCATCGCCGCGCTGGATGGTGAACGCCAACCCATCGGTCGCTTGGCCATTCTCCGGGGAAGAGCCACGCGGGGCCAGACAGCGGCAGTAGGGATTGTCGTATCGCAGGTCGCTCCGGAGCGCGACCTGGTGCCCTCGCACCATCAGAGGTTCCTGCCAACCGAAACGCACCTCGCCCTGAGAAGGTGAAACAAAGCGCACCGACAATCCCTCGCAGGACACGAAACTTGAGGCGACGGCACTGACGAATGCGTCAAAGCTATCCCACCCCTCCTGGCACTCGTCTGACCGCTGGCGTCCCATCTCAACAAGCCAGATATTGTCCGTTGCATCTACGCGTAGGTCGGTGCCTGACGTCTCGCCGGCACCGACCCAATGCCAGGGGTGTTGGGAGAACAAGGCGACGTACCCATCGCCCTTGCGACCGAAGATCCACGGGAAGCATTCCACGACCTCGTCGAACGCTTCACTGGGGAAGTAGGCGTGGCTGAAAGGGAAGGCGTCCCTGGGCGGCAGGTGGTAGATGCAGACCAGGACGTTCTCGTGCTGGGCGGCACGTGGCATAACCCCATTTCCGGCCCAGTAGTTGGGACGTGAGGTTTCATCGTCAGAGCCGGGGTGGTTGGTGAAGACCACGGCATCGAGATCCAGGGTGGACTGCCAGATGTGTTGTTGGTAGCCAGGCTTTCCGGCGCGGTAGTCCTGAGCACAGCTCAGCAGATAGTCTGGCGTGCGGTAGGTCTGGATGTGCACCTCAGTGAGTGCGTGACGATCGACATCAAGATCCACTACCTCACCGTGTTCCTCGATCTGCCATGCGAATGCTCGATCGTAGATCGCCTGGGAGTCATCGTAAACATAGACCCCCTGCAAGACAGCCATGTAGTCCGCCAAGGGAAGGACCGCCGGGCACATACAGTCCTGGACACTCCAGAACAAGCCACCATCTTCAAGGCTGTCATAGGCAATGCCAAAAGCCGGGGCATCCTCCAGATTGAGGCTGTGGCGCTCACGGAACAGCATCGGCTTGTCCAAGTCCGCCGCAATCTTCTGGAGGATAGGTGGACAACGATAGGAGCTCGCAGCAAGAGAGACAGCACCCAAGGCACTCGGGTCGTTGAAGTGGCCCATCCCGAAGATAAGCTTGGTCGTTGAGGCCGTGGCCTCGCCACGGGCACCCTTGATCAGGCGGGGGTAGGTGCGGCCATGGGTGGCACCGAAGATCCCCCGATACGTGTGCAACGCCATCTCAAAGAGCAGAATATCGATCTGCGCCTTCGCCTGATCCCGAACTCCTTCATCCTCGGCAAAGTCGTAGAGGTTGAGCAGCGCAAGCAGATCTTCCTCGAAGTAGCAATTGGACAACCACTCACTATAGCCGAAGCGCGCCCGGTAATCGAGCCAGCGACGTGTGAGGCGCAGCCCGTGCGCCATATGCGCTCGTCCGTCCCGGCCATCGTTGGTGAAAGTGCGGTCCCTTAGCCGCTGTCCCAGCAACAGCTCGTCGGAGTGGAAGAGGATCTGGTGGTTCTCGGTGTGATAGCAACGCCTATTGTCGCCCGGTTCGTCCCACCAGTACTTGAACCCAAGCAGACAGGTCTCGATGTCAGCAATCAGGTCCTTGGCGATGTTTGGGCTCTGATCATAACGGTAGATAACGCGCAGCAGACCCCCGATCGTGAAGTCAGCACAGTCCTTCCTGGAGTCGACAAAGGCCAACGCTTCGCGGATTGGCCCCTCATCCACAGGCTGCCTCAACTCGAGCCGAGCAATCTGGCTGAAGAAACCAATTCGCCCACCCGGCGACTGCGCTGCACAATAGGTCAGATACTGCTGCCGCCGCTCTTCGAAGGTGAAGCGCGGCTCACGCCAGAACTCGTCCCGCATGAATGCCTCCGTGTCAGTTGGTGATAGCGTCAGGGCGGCGCTCACCCGCAGCGCCGCCCCGCATCATATCACCTCGCCTTCACATCAGCCAAGTCAGGAAGTGTCTCCCACGCTGGCACATCTACAGCAAAGACCTGCCCATACCCTTGTGGGTCAGCCGTATAGATCACCTGCGTCCCCTCGCTGTTGAAGCAAGGATGGAGGTGGACCCGCTGTGTGTGAAAGGAACCGCGATGCCAGACGAGGACCTTTGGCCCTTCGAAAGCCCCCTCGTGAAATCGCCATAGCAGCAGGTACGGATCCTTGGCGTCGCCATCGCCGACCACGAGCTCGAGCATGTAGCTGTGGAAGTGCCAGCAGTGACCCTCGAAGGGTGCTTCAACCTGGTCGGTATTGTCGAAGCGGATCGCACCGTAGACCGGCCCCTGCGGAGTGGTGCCATGATAACCGATGTGCTCGCCATCGCTCATCCAGTACTCGTGCCCGATTGCCTCACCCGGTGCATTGGGACGGATCTGCCAGGCTTCACCCGTATTGAGGTCGAGCCCCCAGATTCGGTTCTCTACCAGTGTCCACGGACCTTCGTGACAAAAGGTCATGATGTTGGGGTGCTTGCTCGAGCAGTTGAAGTGCCCCAACCAATAATCCTCCTGATAGATCACCTCAGGGGTGCCGCCCTCGATCGGGATCTTCAAGATCGTTGAGGGCGGATGGGCCTCCCAGATCTCGCGGAAACCGACGTAGCCGTGACCCAGATCGATCATAAAGCGATCCGAGAGATCCTTGTAGTGTCCCACACAGATGGTCTTGCCGTCAGCCGTCGCATTCGAACTGCCACCCACGTAGCCTTCAGGGCGCGTATAGATCGGACGCTGCTCCAGCGTCGTCAGGTCGAGCGCTGTCAGGACCCGACCACGGTGAAAGTAGATCTCCTCACGCACCGGATTCTTACTCAGGCCCCCAATCCCTCCCTCCGAAGGGTCGAAATCCGTGAATTGGGTGATCTCACCGCTCTCCAGGTCAACACCATACAGGTTCGTCCGATTCTCCCGATCGGAGGTGAACACGATCTTTCTGCCCTTGTCATACCAGCACGGATATGTGAAGTAGAAGTGGCTACTATGGCCCTTGTAGGCCGTCAACTGGTGGACCGTGGCACCACTCTTCGGGTCCTGGTAGACCGACAACTCCGACTCCCAACGCGCTCCTACGCCTGTCTTTGCCATACGGGAAACCTCCTGGGTGACTATTCGTGATCTGTGCCGAAGTCGAGCTGCATCGCCACATCACCGTAGCGGATCTCCATCGCGTCAGTGGGGATACCGGCAACACAATAGGGATTCTCAACCGCGTTCTCCACTGCGAGAGAGAGTGGTTCTCCATTCCTGAAGAACGGGCCCGTCCAATCCAGGGCAAGCGTATCGCCGCGCAGCGTCTCCCAGCGTACACTGAGATCGCCATAGGTGATCGGGAGCGCCTGAACCTTCGCCTGGAACGCAGCAAAGTCACCATCTTCTGACGCTCGCCCCAGCTGGCATAGCCAGACAGTGTGCAGGCCATGGACGCGCAACTCACGGTAGGCGGCCTCACCGTTGCCCACCAACGAGAGATCCTGGCTGGCGCCCAGCGCCAGGTAGCCATCTCCCTTACGCGCAAAGGCCCACCGTCCACGGACGGCGCCCTCATCGAATGCAACCAGTGGGAAGTATGCGTGGGTGAAGCCCATCCAGTCATCAGCGGGCAGGGCATAAAGAGCAATCAGAGCATCGCGCCATTGTGCTACCCGTGGGAGAACGCCGTTGCCACGCCAGAAGTTCGGGTACCACGCATCGCTCAGACTGCTGGCGACGGGGTGCGTCACGAAGACGGTCGCAGCGGGACCCAACGTTGCCTGCCAGATGTGCTCCGCCTTACCCGGTTCGCCAGGCCGGTAGTCCAGTGCTGCAGAGAGCATCGACGCAGGGGTCCTGAACGTGGCAGTGCTGACGCCACCCAATCCGTGGCGTTCACGACTCCAGAGCCCCTCCGCGGGTGATTGGGTGGCGATGTCCCGGAACATGAGGGGAACTTCGTACTCCGTGAGGCACGCAAGACTCACCGTTGCTGCAAAACTGGGATTGAAGACACCCTGTCCCCAGAGCAGCTTGGTGATGCCTGATGTGGCCCCCAGGTGTCCACCGAAGAGATGTGCGGTCGCGGTAGTCCCCCGGCTGGCCCCAAACACGCCCACGAAGGAGTTCATGGCGAGTTGGAAAAGCAGTTTGTCGAGCAGTACCGTCGCCATCTGCCAGACCTCTTCGCCTTCAGCGAAACCGGTCAGATGCGCCAACGCCAGGATAGTCTCCCCAAATGCGGTATCGGAGTGCCAAGCGCGCAGCCCCATTGCCGCGACCGTACGCATCCAGGCCAGGGCCCGGCGCTCGCCGTGTGCGCAGCGCTGCTGTCCCGTCCAGCCTCCTCCATCCTGCCGGGCTCCAGTGCAGCGCTGGCCCGCAAGGATCTCGCTGACGCTTTCCAGCAGTTCAGAAGGCTCGCCCGCGGGCTCAGAAAGCGCCTCGTCCTCCAGCGAGGAGAACTCCAGCTTCGGTAACATTTCCGAGAGCGCAACGCGCAGCGATTCGGGGAACTCCGGCGCCTCTCCATAACGAATCATCATGGCCAGGAAGCCCAACAGCTCGCAGTGATCGCGCCCGCTCAAAGGAGCGAGAGACTCGATTCGCCTGAGCAGCCGGCCCTCGTCCACGAACGACCACCAGCCCAGTGCCATCTTGGCGATCTCGGAATAGACGTTGCAGTCATAGCGTGCGGCACTGACGAGTGCCTCGCGCCGCCGCTCCAACTGCGTATCGGATGATGACTCCGTGTAGCGGTTGTTACCAAGGCTCCACAGAGGAATGGACCGGCTGATGCGCATACCGTGCTCGTAGTACTCTTGAGGTCTCGGCATCAGGACCAGATCGAAGGTACCTCCCACCTGCTGGTAAGCGTGGCATAGACGCACCGTATCGCCTGCCACCGCAGTGCGATCGGTCTCTACGTAGATCCTGCCAGAGCGGGAGCGCAGGCGTGCCGTCATATGCGTCGCGTCTTCGAAGGAACTGCCGGGCTCATCCTTCGACGGCCAGCGGAACCGGATCTCGTCCTCGCGGGCGAACACATAACGGTCCAGGTGCGCCGCACGGAAGACCCGCTCCAGCCGTTCCCGACGCTCGACACGGTCGATCGCCGTGGGCAAGCACACGGTTGCCGCTATGTTCTCGACCCGGAACGCAACAGCAAGAGCGGATGGCTGCATCGCCACCACTTCCAAGCGGATCAGGACCTTGTTGCGTCCCACCTCCAGGTCCAATCTGAGTCCCGAGCTACGAGGAGAAGGCGGCGACTGGTCACCTGGGAGTTCACCATCGAAAATCGGTTGCCCGTTGATCCAGACACTGGCGGATGTCTCTCGCTGCTGAGAGGCCGTGGTCAGCACAGCACCCACCGGTCCGGCAACAGGCACCTCGAGCTCTGCATAGGCCCACGCGATCAGGTGCCAGTCAAAAGGAGCGTGAGGATTCCGGCTGGTGAAGTCGGAGAGATCAACGAAATGGTCCTCCGCACAGGTGTGATACTGCCAACGGCCCTCGAAGTCTCCGAATGCCACGATTCCATCGTCAACGGTAGCAGGCTCCAGTGCCTGGACATTGACAACGGGATCAGAGAATCGGTCCGCGAGGTGGCTGTGAGCCTCCTCGCCGGAAGCAATCCAGGGTCCCAAGACCAACCAGTTGTGGATGTAGCCGTCCTGTAGGCCATAGCGAGCGCAGGTTGTCGTCATGAAGGCAGCACTCCTTCTGAAGAGGATGGATTTTGAAGAATGAAGGACCAGCTCGGGCAGCTCTGCGCCCTGGCGCTCATGCGCTCATCCGCTGGTTCGCAGCCTTGTGCAGCCGCGCATAGACCACCATTGCGACGCCTATGATCCCTTCGACCGGCATCAGAATACGGCTCAGGTGTCCGAGCATAGCACCCTGCGCCCACGACGACACGACATCGGCAACGAAAATGATCAGAAGCTCACCACCAACCACGGCACAAAATCGTCGGAACACATCCCGCTTCGGCCTGCCATCCTTGAGGTAACCATCGACGACAAAGATGAAGATGAGGTAGATCAGCCCGGCGATTCCGTAGTAGGCCTGGCCCCAAAAGCGGGCCATCCAGCCGCGCCGCACCGAATCCCCCACATAGTAAACCGCCAGGTTTGACATCAGAGCCTGCCTGACCACCACCATGGCCCAGAAGCCGAGGGCTGTGGCCACAGCCCAGGCCAGAAACACGGTGATCTGGTCAGCCAATTTCCGCATGGGGCTACCTCCACAACGCCGATTGCCAGCGCTAGGTCAACCAGCGTGGAAACGGCTCGCCACGGTCCCAGAGATGACTGGCATACAGAAACCGATAACTGTCTGCCACATAGTACTGTCCAAATGCCTTATCGGGCAGTACGTCGACCAGCCTCGATGCCAGATGATCGGCCGTGGCCTCGTCCAGTCCCGAGGCGACATCATAGTCAAAGTAGATGGCCAGATCGCGTACAGGATCTTCATGGATGTGTGTGATGCCATAGCTGACCGGGTTGCGGTGTGCGGGCGCATACCGTTCCAGCAAAAAGGCTCCGGGTGATGCCGAGTGAATGGCGTCCTGGTGGGCGTAGAGGAAATCCACCGTCTCCTGCGCCGCCTCCATCGTTTCGCCTGGAAAACCAAAGAAGAAGAACGCATGGTTCCAGATTCCGGCCGCCACGCTATCGCGGAGAATGCGGCTCATCGTCTGGGGCTCGGTGCCCTTGTGCATCCGCGCGATCGTCGACTCGGCAGCCGTCTCCAACCCAAAGAGGAGCATACGACACCCACCGCGTGCCATAGTCTCCAGCAACTCCCGAGTCAGGCCCGGATCGAAACGCGCGCAGCCACACCAGGCGAGGTCATCTCCCCCTTCGGCAAGCCGCGTCGACAGGACGCGCAGCGTTCGTGGCGTCAAAGCCTCATCGGAGAAGAAGAAGTGGCGGGCGGCATAGCGTTGTCGTAGGGCGCGCATCTGATCCACCACGAGGTCAGGATCGATCATCCGGAACCGATCCGGTCCACCATATCCCACATTGCAGAACGCGCATTTGCCGTGGTAACACCCGTGGGAACTTAGCAGTGGCAACACCAGGTCGGGCGTGAAGTATTGGTGAAGCGGCAGACCGTCGAAATCAGGGCCACGGGCGTCGGCTGCCACAGCGTCCCCAGCGGGCATCACAGGTGTAGCGCGAACTCGTCCCCGTTCCCGATGGATCAGGTTGGGCACCTTGGAGAGATCTCGATCTCCCTCAACGGCTTCCATCAACCGCAGAAGTGGACCTTCACCAGCAAAGACCACCGCGCTATCGAGAAGATCGAAGAGTGCTGGCGACCTGAGGAGCTGTTCGCGCAGCATGGTGATATGTGGACCGCCGATGGTCACATGCGCCGGCGACCCGGCTCGCTTGAGCAGATGGGCCAGGGTCATCCCTGCTAGCATCTGGTCCAGAGTGGGAATAGAGATCCCCACGAGCTCCGGGAGTTCGCGAAGGATGTCCTGGACGATGCCACGCTGGAAGACGTCGTAGAAGGGATTATGGACGGGGTCCCCAACCAGTTGCAGGAGATTCCGGCTGCTATCGACAGGCCCAGGAGGCACAAACCTGGTGACCTGGAACTCCGCAGGGTGGAATGGCATTGAAGCCAACTCCAGTCCCTGCACCAGTGTCAAGAACGCTTCGACACTGGTGCTACCGTCATAAAAGCGTGGATCCCTTATGGCCGCTTTGGCGGGTTCAACCCGATGGGCAAGGTCCGCGCCGTGATCGAGCGCATGCCTCAATGTGTTGGGCGTGAGAGTGGCAGGCGGCTCCGATGCCAGACGTGCCAGGGAATCTTCGAGATAGGCCTGCGTCAGCAGGCCGTCAAAAACCTCCACGTTGAGATCACGCTGGATGACCTCCACCCCCGTGGCTCGCAACGACGCGGTGAGCATCGGCAGTGCAAGATGGGGCATGGTCGGCAGCCAATGGGGTGGAAAGACCAGGAATGCTTTCATAGCAGCCTATCAAGGCTAGGCCAGTCCAGTGGTCTGATGGCAGCGTACTTTGTGTCCCGGCTCCACCTCAACCATTGGCGGCTCAACCTCGTCACACATTCCAGGCTTCATATCGCTGCAGCGCGGGTGAAACGCACAACCTCTGGGGAGAGCATAGGGATCTGGCACCATCCCTCTGATGGAGGCCAGACGTCGTCGCTCTGCGGTCTTGGT
>JAXDDP010000010.1:0-50817 GCA_034676785.1 Anaerolineae bacterium
GGCGTGCTGGTCGCCGGCGACATGACCGGCAAGCAGCGCAACCAGTTGCTGGCGCAGATGACCGACGACGTGGCGCAACTGGTGCTGGGCAGCAACTACACGCAGACCCAGGCGCGGTGGCGGGCCCCACCCCCCCCCCCCCCCAACGCTTGGGTGGGTTACTTCCTGGTGAGGAGCGCGCTGAACTTGTCGCCGGTGCGCTCTTCGGCACGGTCTGTCGCTGGAGGTGGCTCGACCGAGAGTGCCGAGATCGCGGCGCGCAGATCGGGCGTCATGTCGATATCCAGCGCACCGAGAGAACCCTCGAGCTGTGCAACGCTGCGGGCGCCGATGATCGGGGCCGTGACGCCGGGATGGCTGCCGACCCAGGCGACGGCCAGGCTGACGGGATTGTAGCCATTGTCACGTGCAAAGGCTGTGAAAGCCTCGGCGGTTGCGTAGATCCAATCATCTCCGTAGCGCTCGGCGTACATCGTATTCGATACCAGCCGACCTGAGTCGGGCCGCCGCTCGACGCCGTACTTACCGGTGAGCAGCCCTCCGCCCAGGGGGCTGTAGGGGATGACGCCCAGGCGCTCGGACTGGGCCATGGGCAGGATTTCGACCTCGGCCTGGCGTTTGACCAGGTTGTACATCGGTTCCAGAACCTCGAAGCGGGCCCATCCGTGCAGCGCCGCAAGGCCCAGTGCCTTGGCAACCTGCCAGGCGGCGAAGTTGCTCGCGCCGGGATAGAGGATCTTGCCCTGGCTGACCATATCGTCGAGCGCGCGCAGGGTCTCTTCCAGCGGCGTGCCATCGTCGAAGCGGTGGATGAAGTAGACGTCGATCGTGTCGGTGCCAAGGCGCCGCAGGCTATCCTCGACTGCGCGCATCAGGTGGCGGCGATGCGCACCGCGAGCGTTGACGTCGGGCCCGGTTGGAAAGTAGGCCTTGCTCGTGATGATGACCTCATCCCGCTCTCCAGCGATCAGCTTACCGAGGATCTCTTCGGAGAGGCCCTTCTCGTATACGTTGGCACAATCGAAGAAGTTGATGCCCCGCTCACGGCATCTGCGGTACATTGCGGCTGACGTGGCCTCGTCGGCCTCGCCGCCAAACGACATAGTCCCGAAGCAAAGGGGAGAGACTTTGACGCCGGTGTTGCCGAGTACGCGATATTCCATGGTGGCTCCTCTCTTGAGTCGATTGGCGCGGGGTCAGCGCGCCTCCGGGTGTAGCAGGTTGTTCTGATCGGGGGCCGCAAACCGAATGAAGTCCGTCGTTGCAGAGCGCACATCGGCGTAAACGCCACGGTACCGGGCAGGCAGCAACGCGGCGATCTGGTACATCATCTCGTCAGCAATCCGCTGGCGGACTGCGCCCGTGACCTTGATCCCGTCGGTAACCACCCAGAACGGGTTGCCGACCGCAATGTGGTACTCCGTGCGCCTCAGCCGCTTGAGGTTCTCCATCACCGCCTCTCCGCCATAGCAGGCCACAGGCCAGACCGGTGCACCGTTGTGCATCGCCATCATGACCACGCCCGGTTTGCCTTGCTGCAGGCGCCCATCGTGGCTCCGTGTTCCCTCTGGGGTGATGAAAAGGATCCTGCCTTCGTCCAGCGCGGCAAAGCCCCTCCGCATCGCCGTGATGTCGATTGCATCACGGTCGATGGGGATCACGTCCCAGTTGCTGAAGAGCAGGCGGTAGATCGGATTGTGCCAGTTCTCGACCTTCGAGAACCCAGTCCCCAGATCACTTGGAATACGCGGGTAGATGGCCGGAAGCTCGAGAAAGTTGACATGGTTGACGATGATCAGGATCGGCCCGTGCACCGGGATCCGGCAAAGCTGCTCGGCATCGATCTTGAGCAGCGCACCGGTGATGAGGCGCGCCAGCCCATTGAGCAAGCGCCGAACGATGCGCTTGGCTGGTTTCATACGAGCGGTGGGTCGCTGTTGGCTGACGTTCGCCTGCATCTAGCCTCCGAGTGCGAGCAGGGCCTCGATCTCCGCCATATCCTGTGAGCTCAAATGCCAGGCGGCAGACGCGGCGTTCTGCTCGATCTGAGTTACTCGCGTAGCGCCGGAGATCACCGAACAGACTTCAGGATGTCCGAGGAGCCACGCGTGTGCCAACTCAGCCATTGTGCGGCCCCGTTCCTCGGCCCACGCGCTCAGGTGTTCAACCCGGGTATAGTTGTCGTCGGTCATATAGCGTTGGACGTACGGGCTCGATTCGCCGCGCGATCCTGCCGGCGCACCCTCTCCACGTCGGTACTTCCCGGTGAGGAATCCACCGGCGAGAGGGAAGTAGGGGAGGATCCCCACCTTCTGCGCCCGGCAATAGGGCAGAACTTCGTGCTCGATGGTGCGTTCGACCATATGATAGTGGTTCTGGATCGTCGCGAATCGCGTCCAACCACGCGTCTCGGCGAGTAGGTTGCTGTGGGCGAGCTGCCAGGCCGCGAAGTTGGATGCGCCAATGTAGCGAACCTTGCCCGAAGTAATCAGGTCGTCGAGTGCCCGTAGGGTCTCTTCGATAGGCGTCTTGTCATCCCAGCGGTGCACCTGATAGAGGTCGATGTGGTCGGTGTTGAGGCGCCCTAGACTGGCCTCGATCCCCGCTGTAATGTGGTAGCGCGAGGTGCCGTAGTCGTTGGGCCCATCGCCCATCGCCCCATGCACCTTGGTCGCCAGGACAACCTGATTCCAGCGTCCCTGCAAGGCAATACCTAGCGCCTCCTCGGACCGTCCGCCCTGGTAGACGTCAGCCGTGTCGATCAGGTTGATGCCCAGATCGATCGCGGCGGCAATGATATCGTTGACGCCCTGCTGGTCGACCTTGCCGCCAAACTGGTTGGTGCCCAGCCCGACGGCTGACACCCGGACGCCGGTATTCCCCATTTGTCGATATTCCACGTTAGTCTCCTAGAAGGTGATGTGCTGCCTGAACAAAGCGCCGGCTGCAACCGCCGGGCCAGCTGTTACGGGACGCGATAGCCCTCGACTGCGGCTTCTCCGTCCATCAGGAGGATGCGCTCGACGCAGATCTCGGCCGGCCAGACCTCTGCCGTGCGGTCATCGACGATACGCTGGGCGATCGCGCTCAGTCCGATACTCCAGCCATTGACCTTGAGGCGTTCGATGTCAATGACTGGAAGGCAGTTGGCCGCGTCGGCGCCAAGCGCTGCGTGTCCCTCAAGGCTGCCGCGTACGATCCCAGGCAGGTCTACCCCGAAGCGCTCGACGAGGGAGGCGTCGACCGTTGCGTCAAGCACAGCCACTTGCGGAGCGAACTCCACCCGGAACGTGGCGCGTTCTCCTGCTTGTTGTGCCAGGAGCTCTTGCGCTATACGATTGACGTCAACCTCCGTGGAGATGACACGAACACGCTCGCCAGCCGCGACCGATTCCAGTTGACGAAGGTCGTCGAAGGTCGTGATCCGGACCTCAGGGATGGTTGGATCGGGCACGGGTGCTGGCTCAACCGCCTCTTCGACCACTCCCAGGCGGACGAGAAGGGGGCCGATGACTGGCCACTCGGGCAGCGGCGGGAGCGTAAGGCGGCTGGCCGTGATGAACCCAACGGGACCCGCTGCTAGCACAGGGGTGGCCATCATGGTTAGGGCTGCGACGACTAGTAGGGCATAGCCTCGTTTCGATGTTGTTGACATTGCATTTCTCCAGTTGCCGGACTGGTTCAGCCCGGCCTCGTAGGGTATTCCGCCGGTTTGCGCGGAGATCTGGCGTTCTTTGGAGCGCCACTGGCCACGCATTCTACCGGGCACCCGTGGATGGGCAATGCTTGTCTGCCGTACCGTATCGCG
Source organism: Anaerolineae bacterium (assembly GCA_034676785.1). Classification (GTDB taxonomy): domain Bacteria; phylum Chloroflexota; class Anaerolineae; order B4-G1; family SLSP01; genus PWVB01. The sequence goes on from JAXDDP010000010.1 coordinate 3,809, forward strand.
TCAATCCTCGTCGATCCCCCACCAATACATATCCGCCAGCTTGCGGTGCTCCAGGTGAAGTCGCACGTAGCTTTCGTAGCGGTGGCGGTTCACCTCACCGTGCTTGAGAGCTGCTACAACCGCGCAGTCGGGTTCGTGGGTGTGGCTGCAATCGGAGAAACCACAGCGCGGTACGTAGGGTGCGATGTCGGGGAAGTAGGCGTCGATCTCCTCGGGATCGAGGTCGAATAGTGCGAGGGCGCGAATGCCTGGCGTGTCCGCAACCCAGCCCCCGAGCGCCAGTGGTACCAACTCGGCGACTGTCGTTGTGTGGCGGCCTTTGCCCGTGACGCTACTCACTTCCATCACGCGATGGCCAAGGCCGGGTTCAAGGGCGTTAAGTAGACTTGACTTACCTACGCCTGAAGGGCCGATCAGCGCAGAGGTCCGCTGCGCGAGGGTCTCACGTAGAGCGTCGATGCCGCGGTGCAACCGGGCACTCGTGTAGATGACGGTATAGCCGATGGCTTCGTAGATACCGAATAGTTGTCTGGCCCGGTCATCGCCGACGAGGTCCGTTTTGTTCGCACAGATGATGGCGGGAATATCCTGTCGCTCGGCCCCCACCAAGAGCCGGTCCAGCATCTTCAGGCGGGGTTCGGGGCTGGCACAGGCGATCACGAAGACGACCTGATCCGGGTTGGCGATGATAACCTGCTCTTGCTCTCGCAGGTACCCCTGTCGATCCCAGCGGCGGGTGCCGCGTCCCGAGGGCAGCGGCTTGAGGCGTGAGAGCGCGCGCTTGCGCTCTTCAACATCCTCGATGACGTAGCTGCCGTCGTCGAGCGCCTGCCAGGTGACCCGATCGCCGACAGCGATCAGTGTAGCCTCGTTGCGCTCCTTCTTGAGGCGCCCTCGAACGCGGGCGGTAATCTCCTGACCATCGTCGCTGAGTACAGAATAGAAGCCACTCAGTGATCGAATGACAAGTCCACCTCTGGGCGTCCCGGGATCAATCATTCAGGCACACCGCGTTGCTTAGCAATGGCACCTTCCCTTCATTGACCTATCGATTCTACCCGGAGCCGCCCATCTGACAACCTGCGAAGCACTGACACGCCCGGCCATGGGTAAGTATTTTGTTGACTTTCGCCCATACCTCATTTATACTGAGAGTGGTGGCGTGTTAACGCAATCGTAACCAATCTGTAACGCGCCGGTATGCATGTGCGTTCGTCTGTGACGAGGAGGCGTCGGATGGCATCGTGGATACGATGGCCTACAGGGGTCGCCAGGATCATCCAGCGGTTTGGGGCGAATCCTGCTGCGTATGCCAAGTTCGGGCTTCCGGGCCACGAAGGAATTGACCTGGTTGCTGCACACGGCGATGCCGTGTATGCCGTATACGATGGCCTCGTATGTGATGTTCGGCTTGATGCTTTCGCTGACCCACTGGTGAAGCCGTATGGCAACCAGGTGCGCATCCAGCATGCCAACGGCTATGAATCCCTCTACGCGCATTTGAGTCAGCCCGTTGTCGTCAGGGGGCAGGTGGTCAAGTCCAAGCAATTGATCGGTCTGGCGGGCAATACGGGCTACACCCACGAGGCACACCTACACCTAGGCCTCAAGAAGCACGGCGCCACAGTCAGTGGTGAGACGCCGTACCCCTATGATCTGATCGACCCTGAGCCCTTTCTTCTGCCTGCGGGAAGTCCTGAGGACGCAGAGATCGTCATCCCCGAGGCGTCGCTAGAGGTCGAGGTCATCGAAGCCGCCACGGGCGGGATCACGGTACACGCAGTGCCGCACACCGCTGGCGAACCCGTGGACACTGCCGGCAGAGGGACACTCCTCGCCGCACTTGAGGCTCAGGACACGGTCAGGGCCAAGGTGGGGAGGGCGGGCCAATGGCTTTGGGTCCGCACGCCTGGAGGTGAGGTGGGCTGGGTCCTGGCGACGAACGTGAGACTCCCGATCTCGGTGCCCCCGGTGGAGGTTGACCCAGAGGTGGTGCTGTTCGTTTCTGTCGATAGCGCGGGTGATAACCTTCGCCTGCGCTTCGGGCCTGGCCTTGACTTCGATGAGGTGACCAAGGTTCCAGACGGGACACTCCTCAGAGCACTGGAGACCGCTAGTGTCGTGAAGGCGAAGGTGGGTAAGGCCGGGGAGTGGCTCCACGTGCAGGCTCCCGAGGGTCAGGTAGGCTTTTGTGCAGCATGGTTCTTAACCCTGCCGCCCTTTGGAGATAAGCCCGTTATCCCTCAGCCACCGACGGGCACGCCGACCTCGTACGTTGTCGTCGAGAGCCCCGGGTCGGGGCTGCGACTGCGCTCGGGACCCGGTACCCGGTACGCGCGAACTTGGTGGATGCCGCACCGGACGGTGCTTGAGACATTGGAGGACCCTGCTACCACAGGGGCCAAAGTGGCCCAGCGTGACGCGTGGATTCACGTACGCACCCCCGCGCGCTATGAAGGCTACGCCGCAGCGTGGTATCTGCGCTATCCATCGCAGCCCGATGGACGGCCGACGGCCACGAAACCGGCTATTCGAACAGGCGAGTCGACTCACATCTTCGGCATCCACGCGTTGGCTGCTGCCGATGACCAGTTGATCCGTGACCGGATGCGCGGGCTCTACCACGAAAGCGGCAAGACGGGCTGGATCCTGTTCACCGAGATCTGCGGCCGGCACGCGCGTTCGATCGATCTCAATCCGGAGATCCGGAGGAGGCTGTGGAACTGGGCCGACGCGGGGTACGGGATCATCATCAGGCTCAACCACGGCTACGAGCCAGGTGGTACGCTCCCGGAGTCGCGTCTGTACGACGATTTCGCCGCCGCTGCTGCACGGTGGGTCGAGGTCTACCTGAAGGACGGCAGTCGCTCTTCCTCGAGCTACACCTGGACGATCCAGATCGGTAACGAGCAGAACAACCCGCGGGAGCATCCGGGTGGCTTTGATCATCCGGTCGAGCATATCACCGCCGAGCGCTACGCCGATGCGTTCAATCGCGCATACGCACGCATCAAGGCAGTCGTGCCAAACGTGATCGTCTGCCCAGGTGGGCTCGACCCGTTCAACTACATGCCGATGAAGCGGTTGGGCAATGTACGCTGGCGACCTCTGGATTACTTCAGTGAGATGCTGGCCGGGATCGATGCGCTCGATGGTGTCATCCTCCACACCTACACGCACGGCCCAAACCCAGCCGCCATCACGCACCTCAAGAGGTTCGGCGATGGCAGCGGGCCGTTGGGCGACCACTACTACGACTTCCAGTCGTACCGCACCTTTATGGAACGCATACCCTCCAAATGGCGTGACGTTCCGGTCTACATCACCGAGATGAACCATATCCATCGGCCCTCGGGTGAACACGACCAGGGTTGGGTGAACCAGAATGTGGGATGGTTGCGTGCTGCCTATTCAGAGATCGCGCGCTGGAACCAGCAGCCCTTTGCCCAACAGATCCGATGCGCACTGGTCTACCGCTGGATGGGCGATGCTTGGGCGATCGAGGACAAACCGGAGATTCTGACTGAGTACAAGCATGTGTTGGAGTCCGACTATCGCTGGCGTACTGCGCCACAGCGCGAGGCATCCAGCTTTGCAGCGGCTTCGTTGTCCAATGAGGGCGCACGGCCCAGCGAGCTGGAGGAGCGCTTCCTCATGTTTCCGGATGACCTGACCCAGATCGCGGGGATCGGTGAGAAAGCAGTCGCTGCGCTGAACGCTGCCGGGATTCGCATCTATGAACAGCTGGCGCGCTTGACACCAGAGCGGCTTGCCGACATCATAGGCGAGACGGGAATCCGCCCCCAACACCTGCCCACCTGGCCTGAACAGGCGCGCCTGGCCGCAGCAGGTGATTGGCGTGCCCTGCAGTTATTCCGCGAGCAGCTGCGCGAATCGTGAGGATACCATTGACTGACGAGCAGATTCTGCGGCGTATTGACGAGGCTGCCGCGACCGGGGCCGAGGCACTGGACCTGAGCTACCTCGAGTTGGCGGCCCTGCCGGCGGAGATCGGGAAACTTGACCATCTGACAGCGCTTGACCTGTGTGGGAACGACCTGGTGGCGTTGCCGCCGCAGATCGGGCGGCTGCGGCAACTGACGCAACTTGATCTACGTCACAACCAGTTGGTGACTCTGCCTCCCGAGATCGGGCTGCTCACTGGCCTCAACTCCCTGGATCTGTTGGGCAACGCGCTTGCCGGGCTGCCTCCAGAGATGGAGATGCTGGTGAATCTGACGAGCCTCGACCTGCGCCAGAATCGTATCCAGATCTTCCCACAGGTCATCCTCCGCTTGCTGGCTCTGGAGGACCTGCAGTTGTGGGGCAACCCACTCATTGCGTTGCCGCTTGAGATCGCGCGGTTGGCCCGCCTCAGCTACCTGAACCTGGGGCGCAACCAGATGCCGGAGATCCCGCCGGGAGTGTGGCGCCTGAGCAGCCTGGAGCGTCTTGTCATCGACCATACTCATGTCTCCAGCATTCCACCTGACATCAAGTACCTTCGCAGTCTGGAGTACGTGGAGCTGCATAACAACCGATTGAGCGGGCTGCCGGCCGAGATTGGTGAACTGGGTCGACTGATGGCGCTGGTGCTGCACAACAATGCCATCACGCATCTGCCTCCAGAGATTGGTGCGTTGCGGCGACTACGGCACCTGGATGTCCACCACAACCAGCTGATCTCGCTCCCGGCTGAGATTGGGAGACTCGAAAACCTCGACAGACTTGACCTTACCGAGAACCCCCTGCCAGTACCTCCGGAGATCCTGGCTCGTGGCGAAGAGCCAGCGACGGTCATCACGTATTATCTCCAGCACCTGGGTGGCCAGAAGCGGCCGCTCAATGAGGCGAAGATGGTCCTCGTGGGTCAGGGCGGTGTCGGCAAGACCTCGTTGGTCAAGCGGCTCACTGCGAATTCGTACGATGCCTGGGAGCCCAAAACAGAGGGCATTGCTATCCAGTCGTGGATGGTGCACGTGAACGACACCGATGTCCAGCTCAACGTGTGGGACTTCGGCGGCCAGGAGATTATGCATGCGACGCACCAGTTCTTCCTGACCAAGCGGACGCTCTACCTTCTGGTTCTCGACGGGCGGTTGAGCGAAGAGGAGAACCGCCTTGAGTACTGGCTCAAGATCATCCAGAGCTTTGGGGGCGACTCACCAGTCATCGTTGTCGCGAACAAATCCGACCTGCACGCGATGGACCTCGACGGGCGGGGCCTCCCGCTCAAGTATCCACAGATACGGGCGATCATCGGGATTTCCTGCGCCACCGGGATGGGCATTGACAAGCTCAAGGCACGTATCGTGCGGGAGATCACGCGTATGCCCCACCTGCGCGATGCGCTCCTTGAGTCGTGGTTTGCGGTGAAGCGCGAGATCGAGGCGCTGGACAAGGACTACATCACGTACGAGTCCTACCTGGAATTGTGCCAAGCTCACGGTGTGAGTGACGAGCGGAGCCAACGTACCTTGATTGGCTTTCTGCACGACCTGGGCATCGTTCTCAACTTTCAGGACGATCCACGCCTCGAGGACACGAACATTCTGAACCCTCAATGGGTTACGAATGGTGTGTACCGCATTCTGAACGATGAGGGGTTGCGCCGGCGGAATGGCTGTTTGGACCGATCGGACCTGAGTCGCATCCTTGACCGGCACGCCTATCCGCGCCACCGTCACCAGTTCATTCTCGATATGATGCGCAAGTTCGAGCTCTGCTTTCCTTTTGACGACGAACGGTCTGACCGGTTCCTGGTTCCTGATCTTTTGAGCAAGGAGGCTCCCGATAGCGGCGTCTGGGCCAACGGTCTGGCCTTCCAGTACCACTACAACGTGCTTCCGGGAAGCGTGATCTCCAGGTTCATCGTGCGCATGCACCCCTACATCGACCAGGGGATCTACTGGCGAAATGGCGTAGTGGTGGCAGATCAGGGTAACGCTGCGCTGGTGCAAGCTGACCGTGAAGAGAAACGGGTCTCCATTCTTGTGCGTGGCCCCGAGCGGACGCGACGCGCGCTCCTCACCATCATCCGTTCGCATTTCGATACGATCCATGGCACGATCTCCGGCATCCACGTCCAGGAGAAGGTGCCACTTCCGGAGCATCCCGAGATAGTGGTGGACTACCAGTACCTGTTGGACCTCGAAGCGATGGGCGAGAAGGCCTTCGTTCCCCCAGGGCTCCGGGAACGCATCGACGTGCGGACGCTACTGGATGGTGTAGACCTCTCGAAGCCGCAGCGCGAAGCAGTGCGCTTGCGCCAGGCGCTGGTCGAACGATTCAGCCTCGATGAGCTGCGAACACTGAGTTACGACCTCGGCATCGATTTCGAAGCGCTCGATGGCAAGGGGAAGGCGGGGAAGGCGCGTGAGTTGGTATCCTACATGGAGCGCCGCGAGCGTCTGGATGAGATTGGGCGGGTGGGGCGCCTGCATCGGCCCGACGTCTCCTGGTGAAGGACCGTCGGGTGGTTTGCTTCGATTGACTTGGTGGGCGCTTACGGTATAATGCGTGGGTCTTGATCGACAGGCTAGGTCATACTCCACTGAACGAACCGCCGCGGGCAACCGCGCGCGTTTCGTGTTAGGGACCGGCGCGGTGACGTTCGGTGTGTGAGAGAATTACAAAGCGAGAAGGAGACTCATTATGGCAACCAAGGGCACCTATCAACCCAAGAAGCGTCGGCGCATGCGCGTCCACGGCTTCCGTGCACGTATGGAGACCAAGACCGGACGTGATGTGCTCAAGCGCCGGCGTCAGAAGGGTCGCCATAAGCTGATCGTTGTTGAGCTCGGCGGCAGCAAGCGCATCAACTGGAAGGAATCCTCACAGCGACCACGCCCAAACAAGTAGGTCGGGGTGGGAAGCCCATCCAGTGGCTCCCCCTGGCAGAAGCAGATGCGCCTTCGACGTCCAGAAGAGTTCCGGAGAGTTCGGTCCGAGGGACGATCGTGGGCGCATCCGCTGTTTGTACTCTGGCGAGCTCCTGGCACTATGGATGGCTCGCGAGTGGGGATTGCTGCGAGCCGGAGAGTCGGTAACGCCGTGGAGCGCAATCGTGCGAGACGCCTTCTTCGTGAGGCTGTGCGAAAGCTCTATGGGCGCATCATCGGTGGCTGGGACATTGTCCTGGTAGCCCGCTCCGGTCTATTGGGAGTCGGAGAGGCCCAGGTGGCTGTAGCGCTTCGATCGGTGATGGAGCGGGCCAATCTGCTTACCCCAATCGATGCTGGAACGTCGGCTGAGCCTGATGCCTGGGGCACTGTGTGAAGAGCATACTTCTCGTCCTGTTGCGGTTCTACCAGCGTTACGTGTCACCTTCTTTCCCGCCTTCGTGCCGCTTTACGCCCACGTGTTCGCAGTATACCTACGACGCGATCGACCGCTACGGTGTCCTAAGGGGCGGCTGGTTGGGTCTGAAGCGGGTCGTCCGCTGCAACCCTTGGAATCCTGGTGGCTATGACCCGGTCCCCACAGGGACCCAGATGATATCAGGCGCCAGTCAACCCGCGTCGTGCTACGACGACTGCTGTGCCGGACCTTCGGCTGCGGGTAGGGAGTCTGTGTGAGATTATGGCAGGAGGAAGAATGAGCGTTTGGCGGATCACGATCAACCGCCCGTTGGCGCAACGGCCCCCGGCGGAGCGCGCGTGGGTGCGGAGAGTCTGGCTTGTGGTCGCCGTGGCGACGCTGTTGCTCGCCGGCTGTGCCGGTGGAGGGCTGCGCCACGAGAGCTGGCCGGGGATGATCTCGGTGGGAGGCACGCTCTATGCAGCCAACCTCGGTCACATTGAAGCCATCAACGCGGAGACCGGTAAGGTGTACTGGAGCTTCCCGGACACGGAGGGGGGGAAGCAGCAACCCTTCTACGCCACGCCAGTGCTGGTCCCAGAAGTAGGTGACCACGGGCTACTGGTTGTCGCAGGCTTCACGGATCGGACAGTGTATGGGCTCGCCCTTGGCGCATCGCCTGCGGAACGCCCCGACGAAGTCTGGCGCTTCGAGGGCGCGGGTGGTCAGTATGTGGGGAGTGGCGTCGTCGCTGGTGATGTGTTCCTCATCGGCAACGGCGATGGCAACGTCTATGCGCTGGACGTCACGGATGGCGGTCAGGTTTGGGAGTTTGCGACCCGTGACCGTGTCTGGGCTACGCCGGTTGTCGTCGACGACACCGTCTACATCGCCTCGCTCGACCACCATCTCTACGCAGTAGACCTCAAGACTGGTGTTGAGCAGTGGCAGATCGAGGCCGAGGGTGCGATTGCGGGTACTCCGGTGCACGTGCAGGGATCCCTCTGGATGGGCGACTTCGCTTCGAAGCTGTACCAGGTTGATCTTGACGCTCACACCGTGAGCTGGACGTTTGAGGCCGGCGACTGGCTTTGGGCGACCCCGCTCGTGTCGGGGAGCGTGCTCTACGTTGCCGATGTGGGGGGTAACGTCTATGCCCTGGATGCTGAGACGCGGTCCATGATCTGGGATGCGCCGGCATCAGTGGGCGATGTGGTGCGGGGGCGATCAGCACTGGCTATGGATGGCTCTCTGCTTTACGTTCCGGGCCATGAGAAGGGGCAGATCACGGCCATCGACACGGCCACCGGCACAGTGCAGCAGAGTTGGGGGATGACGTTGCCCAATCCGGGGCGGTTGCCCGGTGATCTGGTCATCGACGCAGAGCGTCTCTATACAATGCCGGTGCTGGTGACAGAGCGGGTTCAGGCATTTGACCCTGCATCGGGTGAACTGCTGTGGTCATCTCCGGAAGTGTCCGAATGAATGCTGTTGCACTCTGCGGAAAGGCCGCTACGATGGTCAAGGTTGATGGGCAACGGTACCGGCACCTGGGGCACGGGGCGGATTGCGTTGGCCTTGAGCACAGATCATCCGGCGTGATTTGGTGTGTGATTAGGAGAGTGTGTGGTGTTTGACGCTGTTTTGGTTCGACCTCTCATCAATGCAATGCTGCTGCTGTACAAGTTCCTGGGACAGGAGACCATCGTAGCTGTCGCGGTCATCACGCTCCTGCTCAGGCTAGCCACGACTCCGTTGCAGCTCAAGCAGCAGAAAGGCGTGAAGCGGCAGCAGGAACTGAAGCCAAAACTGGACGAGCTCCAGAAGAAGTACAAGGATGACAAGAACCAGCTCGCCCAGGAGCAGATGAAGCTCTACCGCGAGGCCGGGATCAACCCGATGGCGGGGTGTCTTCCTACGCTCATCCAGCTCCCACTGATGATCGGCCTCTACCAGGCGATCATTCGGGTGTTGGCCAGCACACCACTGCAGCTCCTGGCGCTGCCCAAGGATATCTACCAATGGATCCCGAGCCTGAGCACGCTGGTGCCTCTGAAGAGCCAGTTCCTTTGGCTGGATCTGGCTATTCCTGACCCGCTCTTCATCCTCCCGGTCCTTGTGGTCATCACTTCCTGGTACTACCAGAAGCTCCTGACCCCGCCCGCGATGGATCCACAGGCTGAAGCTATGAACAAGCAGATGACGTTGATGATGCCGTTGATGACCGGCTTCTTCACGCTCTCATATGCATCAGGGTTGGGTGTGTACTTCCTCATCACGAACCTGGTGGGCATCCTGCAGTACTTCCTCTTCCGGAGTCACTACGCCCCGGTGGGAGCGGCGGTACCGTCAGCCAAGGGTCAGACAGTGCCGGAACGAACGCGGAAGCGCGCTTCGTCGAAGGGTTGATCCGCCACGGTAACGGTATGTTTGGTAGGTGGGACCAGGGCTTTGGGCGCGTGTGGTGCGTCCGTTCATGAACCGATGCGGCGGGTAAGCCCGCCGGTGCAGGGCAGGAGGGTTCTCAGATGGCATTGGACGAATCAGTAGTTGTGACCGCTCCCTCCGTCGAGGAGGCGATCATCGTCGGGCTGACGCGACTCGTGGCTACGCGCGACGAGGTTGAGATCGAAGTGCTTGACGAGGGTAGCCGTGGTTTCCTCGGCATTGGCGCCCGTGAAGCGCGCGTACGGTTGGTTCGGGGCCGGATCATCAACGAGAAGGATCTGCCTGCGGCGCGCGAACCCTTATCGGTCGAGCCACCATCATCTACGACTTCCTCGATCGCTGCGGTGGTGCCAGTGGTCGAGGCCACTGCTCCCGTCGAGCCTGTTGAGCCAACTGCACCCGTCGCTCCTCCAGCCGCGCCAGAAGTTGTGCAGCAACCGGATGAAGGACCACGCGAGCGACCTCGCGCCGAAAGCTCGACAGCCTCATCCCAGCCATCTCGTGAAGGCGGTTCCAGGGATGGCGCTCGGCCCAAGGGGGCAGGCCAGCCGCCTGTGCGCGAGGAGGTCTCGGCTGTGTCGACCGCGGACCGTGCGAGGCTCAGCGCCCTGGCGGCGGAGATGGTGGCTAACATGCTACCGGGCCTCGAGATCGAGGCAACGGTTGAGTGGGTCGATGAGGATCGCCCCACGATTTGGGTGTCACTGACGGGCCACGATGCCGACGCTCTGGTAGGGCCTCGGGCGCGAAACCTCCACGCACTTCAGTACCTGCTGCGCGCTCTCCTGTACCATCAATCGGATGGGAACTACAACGTCGTAGTCGACGCTGACGGGTACCGGAAGCGACGACGCCGCAGCCTGGAGACGATGGCACGGGCCAAGGCCGACCAGGCTGTCGCCGAGGGACGGATGGTCCGCTTGCGCCCTATGCCTCCTCACGAGAGGCGGATTGTGCATATCGTCCTGCGTGATGACAATCGGGTGACGACCGAGAGCCTCGGGAGAGGTCACGATCGCGCAGTGACGATCGTGCCGCGGTCTACTGAAGAGCGCGCGTGAGCTTGAGCCCGTCCGGAGCGCCACGTCTTAATCAGGCGTTGGCCGCTATCGACTATCTTGCGATCGGTCACGTCACCCATGACGTGCGCCCAGACAAGTCGTTCACCATCGGTGGAACTGTATCCTATGCAGCGCTTACCGCCGCGGCGTTAGGACGGCACGTGGGCATTCTGACGAGTGCTGGCGACGACTTTGACGTTGCAGGATTCGATGGCTCCGTCTCAGTGATGTGCCACCGGGCGGAGCACACAACAACCTTCACCAACACTTACGTCGATGGCCACAGGCACCAGTGGGTGCACAGCCTTGCCGATCCCTTGGGGCAAGCGTCTGTGCCGGCGGCCTGGCAGCATCCGAGGGTAGTTCACATCGGCCCAGTGATTGGCGAGTGCGATCAGGCGTTGGGACAGTGCTTTGACGGAAACACCTTCGTGGGCGTGACCCCGCAGGGGTACATGCGGTCCCAGGGCGATGATGGAAAGGTATGGGCACACCCCTGGCAAGTTGAGCCGGGGTTGCTGATGCGTGCCTCGGCGGTGGTGTTCAGCCTTGACGATATCCAGGGAGACTGGCAAGTCGCGATGCGGCTGGCGGAGCGGACGCGCCTGTTGGTTGTCACCTTGGGCGCGCGCGGTGGGGTGGTCTTCCATGACCAGAAGGCGACGCCCTTTGCCGCTCTGCAGGTGGCAGAAGTCGATCCTACTGGCGCAGGTGACATCTTTGCCGCGACCTTCTTCGATGCACTTGCGATGGGGTCTCCCACGATGTCAGCAGCGCGTTTTGCAGCTTGCTTGGCCTCTCGATCTGTGATGCGTCAGGGAATCGATGGTGTCCCCGGCGCGGAGGATGTCGAGGTGTGCCAGACGTTGCTGGAGCAGTAGGAAGCGAGGTCGGGATGTCCCTGCGCTACACGTTCGCCAATCAGAAGGGCGGTGTCGGGAAGACCACGACCGTGGTGAACCTGGCTGCGGCGATGGCGACATGGGGTTTCCGAACACTCGTCGTGGACGCCGATCCTCAGTGCAATGCCAGCACCAGTCTGGGAATCGATGCTCGCTCGTCGGGCAGGCACGTCTATGCAGTGATGGTTGCAGGTCTTCCCGTGCGTGATGCGATTCACGCCACACGCTGGGAAGGACTGGACTTGGTGCCCAGCACGCCTGACTTGGCCGGCGCTGCCGTTGAGCTGAATGCTGAACCACCCCAGGAACGTGTGACGCGGCTCGTTCGTGCTCTTGCACAGACCGACGCCTACGACTATGTGCTCATCGACTCCCCGCCGAGCCTTGGGGTACTCACCGTCAACGCCTTGGTCGCCGCGCAAGGCGTGATCGTCCCCGTGCAGTGTGAGTATCTCGCCCTCGAGGGGCTCACGCAGCTTACGCACACGATCTCGCTGGTCCAACGTGCCCTCAACCAGAACCTCGCGTTGCGTGGCGTCGTGATGACTATGTACGATCGGCGTACGACGCTGGCCAACGAGGTTGTGGATCAGGTTCGGCGCCACTTTCCCAAGCGTGTCTTTGAGACGGTGATCCCGCGCAGCGTGCGCCTGAGCGAGGCCCCCAGCTATGGTGAGCCTGGCGTAGTCTATGCGCCGCGGTCACAGGGCGCAGTGGCCTACCTTGGTCTGGCGCGTGAACTGCTCACTGGAGATGGCCATACCGTTGCCTGGGAGCCCGAAGCCAGCTAGAGGGTAGATTGCTGTGTCGCGAGCCCGTCGCGACCCTTGGTGCGAGACGGCCTTGGGAACCTAACCGGTCGCGAACACGCGATGGCGCCGCCGGATCTGGCGTAACGCCCACGTGGCTGTCTGGGCAACCAGCGGATCCAGGTTATGCACGAGCGGCTCGAGCGCGTCTACTTCCGCATCGTGACCAACCTGCGCCAACGTCAAAGCACTGAGTACCTTGGCATCGGCATTGCCTTCCTGAGCCGCGCGGCGCAACATCGCCACAGCAGCTTCCCCGACACCAAGACCTTCTCCCTGACGAGCGGCCCAGCCGATCAGCCAGTCAAGTTGCTCCGGCTGGGGTGGTGCGAGGACTGTCGCGACCTGACGCTCTGACTCCTCGCGGGTCTGCAGGGCCAATTCCGCAGCCGAGCGGACCAACCACTCCGAGTCTTCTCGCGCCAGTTCCAGTAGGCGGTCGCGCGCTGAGTCATCATCGACCTTACCCAACCCGAAAGCTGCTGCCCTGCGCACCATCAGATCGGGATGGTGCGTCGCTTGCAGCAGTGTCTCGCTGCCCCTGGCGTCCAACGCGAGGGTGTCAGCAATAGTGAGCATGAGCGGCTCATCGACGATCGGGAGAGCCTCGGCCAGGGCCGTAAGAGCTTCATCCGGACCGAGGTCCAGAAGTGCACGCGCGGCACTCTCGCGGATTCTGTCTGGCGTCTTGTCGTCTCTGAGGGCGGACGCGAGAACGGTCAGGTCGCCGGCCGATTTGCACCAACCGAGACCGCGAATAGCCGCCCCACGGATGTCGGGCGAAGGATTCCGCAGCATCTGTACGAAGAAGGCCCGCGCGCTCTCTCCCGCGGATTGCGCTATCGCCCGGCCGATGTCGAGGCGCATCGCCGCACTGATGTCCTCCAGCATGAAGCTGCGCGCGAGGATCTTGATGAGGGTCCTGTGCGATGAGGCTTGCGGATCGGCGATCGCACTCCATCGGGCGACGCGCATCAAGGGTGTCTGGTCCCCATCCATCTCAGATCGCCTGACCAACGCGTCCGCCACCGGTCCGACGTCAGCCAGTCCGGCGTAGCATTCAGTGAGGACGTCCCAGGCCGGGTTTTCGAGGTTGGCCTCGATCGTGCTGGCGCCCGTCTCTTCGTGGGCAAGATGACACGCCACGAAGTAGTCACTCAGAATGGAGTGCGCTAACCGCCAGGTGCGACCGTCGTGGCGTAACAGACCAGAGTCAGTGAGCAATCTACGGGCCGCGTCCTCGAGCCTCCGTCCACGCTCCTGCTGGCCCCGCACCTTTGCCTCGAGCAACTCGCGCACTTCCTTGCCCGTCATCGTCGGTTGACCGTCGAGTCGCTCACGCACAGCCACCGCTGTGAGAACCTCGAGTGCCACCTGTTGTGCGGGTTCGGTGATCTGCTCAGGCGCTTTGCCCAGGTCGACGGCCTCGATCTTGTGCGCGATGTAGCTGTCAATGACCTCTACTGGGCGTTCTGGGAGTTCATTCGTCTGCAAGTGATGTAGGACGCGGAGATGAAGCTCCCAAAGCGGCGCTCCCAGTGCGGCAGCTTTGGCAAAGGTTGCCAGAGCCTCTTCATCCGGTGCAGCGCCCTCACGACCCGTTGCAGCCTGCCACGCTGTATAGAGCGATGGGTGCCACTGTTCCCCCATCTGGCGGACCACCTGCACGGGTACGAATCCAGCCTCGACCAGATCGCTGTAGCCCTCCTCTGCGCTGGCAACGATCCAGGCGGTATCGCTGAATCCCTGTGCAGCTTCTGTGATCCAGTGAGCCATCTGGCTGCGTCGCTCGGGTGTGAGCAGCTCCCAGTTGTCAATGAGGAGTAGACAACGCTCGCGGCGCAGGCGTTGCAGCAACCACTGAGGGAGCGCTTCGGGCAGCGATGCAGTAGCCATCGCGACGATGCGCTCTGCGGCGCTCGGCACCTTCTTCTGCGACAACTCCGCGACCTGGGACAGGTCGATCCAGATGGGGAGGCGTTCCCCGGCCTGTTGTTTGCCCTGTTCCCTGCTCCTGAGCGACTGGTAGACGAACATCACCATCGCTGTGGTGCGCCCCGTTCCCTGTGCACCCGTGAGGACAAGGCGCGAATGACCTGCGAGAAGCGACTTGTATGGAACGGTGACGGTGCGCGGCGCAGTTGCCGCTTCTGTGACCGACACCGGAAGAGGTGCTGGCGCCTCGAGGGTAGGCTGGACGAAGATCGCTGAGAGGTCATCCGGTTCCGGCAGCAGTTGTGTTCTCAGTCGCTGCCAGAGCGCCCGCACGTACTTCTCCTCTTGGCTGGCGCGCGAGCGGCGCCGCCACGCCGCGACGGGCTCCCAAGCGCTGCGAGCAGCCGCACCGATGGCTCGGCGCTGGCTGTAGAGTATCGCTGCCAGAATCCAGGCTAAAAGGGCCCCGACGACGGCAGAACGGATATCGAAGTGCCAACTGGCGCGAGCCTGGAGTACGATCTCGGCGACCAATGTTGGCGTTATCCTTCTTGAGGTTCCACCACCAGACGGTATCCCTGGCCCCGTTCGCTGACGATGCGCTCGGGATCTCTGGGGTCTTGTTCTATCTTCTGGCGAAGATACCAGATATAGAGCTTCAGGTAGTCTCGACGATTGGAATACTCAGGTCCCCATACCCTGCGGAGTAGCGTATCGTGAGTGACTGTTCGGCCGGCATCCTGGACGAGGGCGGAGAGGAGCTGGAACTCAGTCGGAGTCAGTGCCACCTCGCGGTTATCGATCTTCACCTCATGGGTGTCAAGGTTAACGTGCAGGTTGCCGGTCACGAAGACTGTCTGCTCGCCACGCGCACGCCGGGCGCGAGAAAGCGCTGCCTTGACGCGCGTGACCAATTCCTTGTACCCGAACGGCTTGACAATGTAGTCATCCGCGCCCAGGCCGAGGCCGTAGGTGATGTTGTGCTCATCGCCCAAGGCCGTAAGGAAGAGCACGGGCGCATCGGTGATCCGGCGCAAGGCTTCATAGACGTGCCACCCATCCATATCTGGCATGAGGATGTCGAGCAACACCAGGTTGGGGGGACTCTGGCGAGCCAGCCTCAGACCAACCTCGCCACTGTTAGCGGTCTGTACGGTATAGCCGGCGCGCTCGAGCAGAAGCTGCACTAGCTGGGCCAGGGCTTCATCATCTTCGACCAGCAGGATCGTTTCGCTCATCTCGTGCTCCTCGCGTGAGTACTAGGGTTCGGTGTGCAAGTCCCGGTCGAGCGCTCGGTTGGGGGCGCGATGCGGCTTCCCGATGGACGTAACACCCCGCCAACAATGTACTCCTATAATAGGTTAAAACGGACATTTGTCAAACCAAAATCCCATCGAGAGTTAGAAATCAACCTGTGCCGCGAAGGCGCCAGTTGTGTTGTCATAGAGCCCCTAACGTGTTACCAGATCCTGCATGAGGTCGACGCCGATGGACAGAGCAAGATCCGGATCATCGATCTCGTCAATGAACACGGCCACCGCGTAGCGAGGCACACTGGCGGAGTTGAGGCCCACAAACCACGCCTGCTCACGGTTGAGCCCCGCCAACGATGTGCCAAGATGGCCCACGGCGCCAGAATAGGGGGTCAGCAGCTGCCGCATCTGGTCCGCAACTTCGGTATCGACAACTGGCTCGGGGTCCGGCCTGGCGGGTTCCCAGCACCCATCCAGCGGCATTTCGAGAAGGTGTAGATTCGGGAGGGTGCCATCGTTACCCAGCACGGCCATCGCCTGCACCATCTGAAGGGGCGTCACCAAGAGATCGCCCTGGCCCAGGCCATCCTTCCAAGCGTCGAGTCGCCCCTGACTCAGATCGACGGCTACCGTGGGCAGCGCGAGCCCGGGCGCGTCAAGGAACCCCCAGCGTGCCATCTCCTCGGTGAAGGTCAAATCGCCAAGGTGCCGTGCAAGCTCTGCAAAGGGTGCTGGGCACCCTGCTGCCAGCAGGGCCTGCCAGCTGCGGTCCGAAGGTGGCACCCGGCACCCCACAGTGTCTCCGTTGATGGTCACGGTTCCGGAGATCGATCCCGCCGGCGCCCGCGATGGGTCCCGCTGAAGAGCCGTTGCCAAGATGAACGGCTGGAGGCTTGTGCCTGGTTGCGCGAGCCCCTGCGTTGCCCGGTTGAGAAATGGTGAGCTTGCTGCCGCGCTGAGCGCCGACCAGTCCTCTGCCACTGTGGCAGAGGTATACACGGGGCTCGAGGCCAAAGCCAGAATCTCGCCCGTGTGTGTGTCAACGACGACAACAGAACCGGTGTGCGCAGTCAGGCTTGCCTGTGCGCGGGTCTGTAACCGCTTGTCCAGTGTTAGTCGGACGTCGCGGCCCAGTGGGTCGATGTGTAGCAGCTTCTGCCGGGCGGAAGCCCAGGGCGTGAGCCCAACCTCTCCGCGGAGCCTCGCATCGCACGCGCTCTCGATCCCGTCAGTGCCATAGGCAAGCGTAGCATACCCCACGACAGGGGCTGCCGCTGCAACAGGGTAGGTGCGGGTCACAAAGCCCTGGGCATCGGTCTCGATGGCGGCGAGGGGTTCATCATGGCGGTCCAGAATGCGCCCCCTGCGGATCCGGGACTCCGAGACTACAAAGCGCGGATTACCAGGATATTCCTGCAGGAATTCCGTGCGCACGAGCGACCAGAAGCCCGTGATGAGCGCTACGCTGCTGAGGAGCGCGATCATGATCTGCCCGAGTCGGGCTGCTGATGCCTTGACCGGCCGATTGGCATCGGGTGCCAGAGAGAGACTGATAGCCACGGGGTGGGGCGCTGAGAGGTTGAGGAGAAGCCCTGCGGCGCACAGCATCGTCACGAGCGATGAACCACCCAAACTCATGAAGGGCAGCGTCACGCCCGTGATCGGGATGAGCTCGGCATTGCCCCCGGCGATGACAAACGTCTGGATGCCGATCCAGGCTGCGATTCCGCCGGCAGCCAGCGCGCCGAAGGCGGATTCCGACTGCTGCGCGATTCGGATGGATCTGGCCACCAGAAGCACGATGAGTAACAGCAGTCCCAGGGTGCCTACCAGACCGAACTCCTCGGCGACGGCAGCGTAGACGAAGTCCGTGTGCACTGCGGGGATCAGCGTCGGCGCTCCCTGGCCGAGGCCCTGCCCGAAGAGCCCGCCGGCGCCGATAGCGAATAACGACTGCAAGATCTGGAAGGCGCGATCTGCCTGCTCGGGGGCCCAGGGATCGAGCCAGATGCTAAAGCGAAGGGCCACACGATCCGACAGGACGTAGCCAGCCAGAGCCACTGGCACGAAGAGCAGGAGACTGAGCAGAACGTATCGACCGTTACCCCAGGCGAGGTATATCATAGCCACGAAGGTGAGGTAGAAGAGCAGTGCCGCTCCAAGGTCCTGTTGCCATCCCAGAAGCAGGAGCGCCAGCCCAAACATGGCAACCATCGGCCCCAGGACGATGAGCCACATCGGCTCGCCTGCCGCCTTCTCTGCAGGAAGATCGCGCCGGTCGGCAAGGTAAGCGGCAAGATAGATGATCAGGAGCAGCTTCAGCGGCTCGGAGGGCTGGATGTAGAGCCCGAAGGCCCCGAGCCAGAGCTCCTGGCCGTACCCTGAAGGGTTGACACCAAATACAAGCGTGGCGCCCAGGAGCACAATGCCAGCAGTGAGGAGGGAGTAACGGTAGCGTCGCAGACTTCGGGTCAGTCGTGGTGCCAGGGCTGCAGCCACCAGCACCGCACAACCGATCAGCAGCCAAATGACCTGGCGGTACAATAATGCAGGGGCGACCCGTGCTTGTATGAGGAGCCCCCAGCCCGTCAGCATTGCCGCCAGCGACACGATGATCGGGTCGTAACGGGGGAGCTTGCTGCGAAGCAGGAGATGCGCACCTCCCCACGCCCCTAGCCATCCACTCCCCACTGCTAGTAGGTGCCCGAGCGTGAGGGTGAGGGGATAGGGCGTGAGATACAGCGTGACGAGCCCGGCTAGCACGAACAGCGCCGCGATGGCCAGTAGGAGTGATCCGGCTAGCTGGTCTGAGATCCTGAGTTCGATGCGCCGGCGCATCAACGGACGAGTTCCCATGCGGTGGACTTGCCTACTCACCGACCAGGAACGTTATCGGTTTGTGGCACAAACCACAGCCTACCATAGGATCGCGGACGCTGCCGCCGCTTCGCGTGCATGTGGCCGAGATGACCATTTGGGGCGCCGCCCAGAAACGCCAGCGGGGTCTGGCGATTGCCGCGTGGAGGATCATCGTCGCACACCGGTTGGCTCGGCTGATGTCGGGGACCGGACAGTGCTGGCAGAGGCGCGAGGTCCAACGCTGCTGATCCGGTGACCCATCCAGGAGGTGGCAGAGCTCTCGCAGGTCTGGCTTACGGTGGGCGTCGGCATAGTAATAAGGGCAGGACTGACCGTAGGGTGTCTGCATCATCTTCAGGCGGGCGTGTAGCTCTGGACCGCTCTCCGGTTGATGTAGAGCAGCCGTGCCTCTGCGGGCAAGTCAACCGCACAGGTGGTTAAGAAGTGGACGCGGGCCTCGGTGACGGGAAAGAAGAGGCCTTTCCAGAAGTCTAGGAAGTTGGCCAGCTTGGCCTCGCTCAAGAAGGGTGCCTTGCCACGGATGACAGCGATGCCGACGTTGATCAGAAGCGTTTCGGTGTGTGGCGCCACACGGAACTGCTCGAGAACTGCATCCTCCGGGAACGCCAGGAACTGGAGGCGCTCTCGCACAACGATGACCTCGGACGGGCGACTCGAGGGCAGGCCTGTGAACGCCCAGGGAGCGACGCGCGCTTCCGTGATCGACAGGACGTCGAGACCATCCTGGTTAATGTAGTTCGTGGGACTGCCCAATGTGGTCAACATCCCATCGACCCACTGAAGGTCGTTGGCTGCCAGGACTTGGTGCTTCTGTATCGGCGAATCCCCGTGGGTGGGGGTCAAGGAGCGGTTCATACTTCCTCCTCCATTGGGCACTGGACGGATCAAGCTTCAGCCAGAGCGGCGAGTTGCTCCTCCGTGATCATCGGCGTGTGGAGCTCCTGCGCCCGATTGTACTTCGTACCACCGGGATCCGCCCCAATTACCAGGTAACTCGTCTTGGCAGTGACGGACCCTGTGACCTTGCCCCCAAGCGACTCGATCCACGTCTGGACCTCGGTTCGCGGCCGGCTAAGGGTGCCAGTGACGACGAAGGTGAGCCCAGAGAGCGGTCCTTCTCCTCTGGGCACGGCATCCCTACTGTGCAAAGCAAGGCCTGCCCGGTCCATATGCGCGATGATCTCGCGGTGGCGGGGGCGTGAGAACCAGTCGACGATTGCGCTTGCCGTTATGGGGCCAAGTCCCTCGACGGTGGAGATGTCGTCGACTGACGCCACCTGTAGAGCGTCGAGCGATGCGAAATGTGCTGTTAGCAGCGAGGCCACCGTAGTGCCAACCCCGCGGATCCCCAACGCTGCCAGGACGCGGTCATAGGGCTGGGCTTTGGAGGCAGCGATGGACGCCAGCAGGTTGGAGGCTTTCTTCTCACCAAAGCCCTCCAGTGGCAACAGCGATTCCATGGTGAGATCGTACACGTCGATAGGGTCGTGCACCAACCCCTTGGCAACCAACTGCACAGCGGTGCGCTCGCCAATGCCTTCGATGTCCATCAACGCAGCGAAGTAGGCCAGCCGTTGGACGAGTTGTGCCGGGCACGCGGCGTTGATGCAATAGTAGGCAATCTCGCCCTCGCTGCGCGTGACCGGCTCCTGGCATGAGGGACAGGTAACCGGGGGCTGAATCGGGCGCTCGTTCCCTGTGCGCGCGTCGAGGATTGGCCCCGAGACGTAGGGGATGACATCGCCTGCTCGTTTGACCAGTACACGGTCGCCAATGCGGATGTCTCGTTCGGCGATGGCATCAAAGTTGTGCAGCGATGCGCGGCTGACGGTGACACCGGCGATGCCGACTGGCTCCAGCAGGGCGGTAGGCGTGATCACACCTGTTCGTCCAACCGAGTACTCTACCTCGCGCAGTGTTGTCACGGCTTCCTGAGCCGGGAACTTGTACGCAATCGCGCCTCTTGGTCGGCCACCAACGGCTCCGAGTTGTGCTTGCACGGCGAGGTCATCGATCTTGATGACCAATCCGTCGGCTTCGTAGGGTAGAGCGCCGCGTCGCTGTACCATAGTGTCGCAGTAGTCAGCGACCAGGTCGAGGTCGTCAAACTCCGCTACCTCAGAGGGAACGCCGAACCCAAGATGCCGGAGGTAGGCAAGCGTGCCCGATTGGGTGGGTGGTGTTGGGCCATCCGCATTGACGATGCTGTAGACGAAGAGACGCAGGGGGCGTTGTGCAGTGATTCTCGAATCGAGCTGGCGCAACGAACCGGCCGCAGCGTTGCGAGGGTTCGCGAAGGGTGGCAGCCCGTCAGCGATCAGGCGTTCGTTCAAGGCATCAAAGTCGCGCAAGAGAATCAGGACCTCGCCACGGACGACAAGATGGGATGGAGCTGGCGGGCCATCTCGATCAACCGGAACCCGTAGCGGCAACGTGGGCAACGTGCGGAGGTTCGCTGTGATGTCCTCGCCAGTCTGCCCATCACCCCGCGTTGCCCCCATCGTGAACTGCCCATCCTCGTAGTGCAGAACGACGGTGAGACCATCGAGCTTCGGCTCAATGACATAGGCCAATGACGATGTCGGCTCGGGCAACAGCTTGCTGACGCGTGTGTGCCACGCGATCAGCTCCTCACGGCTAGTAGCTTTGTCCAGGCTGAGGATAGGCGCAGGATGACTTACCTTGCGGAAACCTTCTGCGGGCTGGTCACCGACGCGCTGGGTGGGCGAGGCCGGCGTGACAAGCTCCGGATAGTCGTGTTCAATCCGGCGCAACTCGTCCACGAGCGCATCAAACTGCCCATCACTGATGAGAGGCCGATCGAGAACGTGGTAGCGATGACTATGGAAGGAAATCTCGTCGCGGAGCTGGCGCGCTCGCTCGCGCTCAGCTTCAAGGTTGGTCGGCACAGACAGCTCACTCTGCCGGCAGCAGAAAGTCCGCTACCACCCACCCCTCACGTTCGGGGTTGAGCTCATCCCGTATCCGCCACCACGCGTAGTCATCGACCTGTTGCGGTCCTCCAACGACCAGCAAGCGTTCTCCCTCCTGGGCAACGCCAAGACGGTCAGCAGTCGTCCCCGGCTCGGCTCGAATGCTCAGTCCGACGTCTCCCGTTCCGGTGACCTGGACACGCATGCCAATCGCGATTCCAGTCGTGTTGGTGGCCACGGCAGGCGTTGTTGTCGGGGCGACCGCACTTTGGGGTGTCGGCGTAGTTGTCCAGACGATGGCCGTAGGGACAAGCTCGTCGGCTGGCCTGGGAGTGCGGGTGAATAACCAGACGCCACCGACGATCGTCAGGATGATGGCGCCAAGAAGCATGACCAGGCATCCCCACTGGGCGATATTGGGTCGCTCGTTGCTGTTGATGGCCACACCTCCTTAACTTGGGTGCTGCGTTGCTGAACAGGTGACCTGAGGTATACTACGTTGCTGAGTTTTGTCCAATAGGAGTCACGGATGCACATTACTATCATGGAGGAAAGCCACAATCGCGTGACCTGGCAAGCGAACCGGCCAGTTGCGTCTGTGCTCATCGGCATCCTCCTGGCCGTGCTTTTCCTGGTGGCCGTGGTTGTGTTCAGCCCTAGCCCGGTGCGCTGGCAGGTCTCGGGTGCGATCGTGGCGATTGGCTTAGTTGCGGCTGTGACGCTGGTGCTGACAATGCCTATGGTTGACGGCGGTTCCCTCGAACGGGATCCGGATGGAGGTAACCTACGTCGTGTGAAGACGTGGCTCTTCCGGGGACCCCGCGAGGTCTTGAGCCTCGCACTCGAGCGCGTTGTGACCTTCGAATCCGAGACTCGCAGTTTCGAGGATGGCCCAACCGAGAGATACGCTCTTGCTCGCCTCCGTGTCGTTACGCAGGCAGGCGGCCGGGAGATTCTGACGGACTGGGCCGAGACACACTCTGTGACGCTACTGGGCGATGTGCTCATGAAGGTTGGGCGTCGTGAATTGGCTTCTGGGGAGGGCATCGGATCTCCTGTGGCATAATCCGCGCCGCACGCCGCGGTCCGCCTGCTCTCCGACCCTATTTCGTCGATGCTCGCCAGTTGCAGTTTGGAGCCGGTAAAATGAGTGACCGATGGCGCGACAGTCGCGGTTATACTCGCTAGAGGGAATTGTCCTGGGTCGCCGTGATCACGGCGAGGCTGACCGCATCGTCGTGTGCCTGACCCCTGAAGGGCGCGTTGATCTCCTGGCCAAGGGCACGCGCAAGCCGCGATCGCGCAAGGCAGGACACCTGGAGCTGTTCTCCCGCACGCGTATGTTGGTGTCACACGTCGAGAGTTCGTGGGACATCATCAGCCAGGCCGAGGCGATCACGCTCCGCCCTACGTTGCAGGATGACTTCGAGCGCGGCACGTATGCCCGGTATGTGGTCGAGCTCGTGATGCGCTTTTTTGAGCGTGAGGCCAATGAGCAGCTCTACCGATTGCTTGATTGGACGCTCACGATGCTGGAGACCGATACGACGCCAGAGCTGCTCGTGCGGTGGTACGAGCAGCGTTTGCTGACTCTGGCCGGGTTCCGCCCTGAATGGCGAACGTGCGTTGGTGAGCGCGATGGCGACTTGTGTGAGGTCGAATTGCGACCGCGACCCACGGACGCCACGGACTATGGGATGGATCCAGAGCGCGGAGGCGCACTGTGTTCAGCGTGTTACACTGGCGCGAAACGGGACCTGGGTGTCAGGTCGCTTTCGCCAAGTGCGCTATCTTGGCTTCAGGCGTTGCAGCAGCGTGAGTATGCTGAAGCCAAGGAGTTCAACTTCACGAAGAGAGCGGCCACAGAGCTTGCTCTTGCGATGCAATACTACATCGCTTTTCATCTGGAGTACCGGCCATCAAGCCTCAGGGTGATGGGCGACGGCAGGCTAGATACGGATTCACCAGCTTGATATCGGATGCAGCGGCTGGGGGAGCCGTTGTGAGTCTAGAGATGAGGGGACGGGAACGGATGCTTACATTTCAGCAAGCGATACAACGACTTGAGCAGTTCTGGGCAGACCAGGGAGCCTTGATCTGGCAGCCCTACAGTGAGAAGGTGGGCGCGGGAACGATGAACCCGGCCACCGTGCTGCGCGTCCTGGGGCCAGAGCCGTGGAACGTAGCATATGTCGAGCCATCCTTCCGCGCTGATGATGGACGGTATGCGGATAACCCAAACCGTATGCAAATGCATACGCAGATGCAGGTCATCCTGAAGCCCGATCCCGGCGACCCCCAGGAGCGTTATCTCCGGAGCCTTGAGGCCCTGGGCATTCGCCGCGATGAGCATGACGTGCGCTTCGTCGAAGATAACTGGGAGAGTCCACTGATCGGGGCCTGGGGGCTGGGTTGGGAGGTGTGGCTGGACGGTCAGGAGATCACCCAATTCACCTATTTTCAGCAGGCTGCGGGCATGCCCCTCGAGGTTCCGGCAGTCGAGATTACGTACGGTCTCGAGCGCATCGTGATGTACCTCCAGAACAAACGCTCCGTCTGGGACATTCAGTGGGACGACACCCACACCTACGGCGAGATCTTGCGTGATCAGGAGGTCGATTACTGCCGCTACAATTTCGACCTGGCGGACGTTGATCGCCTTCAGCGCATGTATGAGCTCTTCGAAGGTGAGGCCTTGCTGTCGCTGAGCCACGGACTTGCAGTTCCGGCCCTTGACTACATTTTGCGCTGCTCGCACACCTTCAACTTGCTTGACGCGCGGGGCACCGTGGGCGTCACGGAGCGGGCGACACTGTTCAAGCGCATGCGTGATCTGACGCGACAGGTCGCCGAAGCGTACTTGGCCCAGCGGGAGCGCGCGGGCTTCCCGTGGCGGGGTCGCCGGGAAGGGCTTAGGCCCGCGGAAGCGCAGCCCGGGACGCTGCTCCACTTGCCGCTCGGGGGCATCCAGGAGACCGAGCCTGCTGAAGAGACCGCGCCATTCGTGCTGGAGATTGGTACCGAAGAGCTTCCCGCCTCACACCTGACCAGAGCCTTGGCCCAGTTGCGAGAGCGGGTTCCTGATGCGCTCGACGCGTTGCGACTGTCGCATGGCGATGTCCGCATTTGGGGCACGCCGCGACGCCTTGTCGTCTCCGTGGATGCGGTAGGGTCCGCCCAGCCCGATGAGGAGCGCGTTGTCAAGGGGCCTCCCGCCCAGGCCGCCTACGGTAAGGATGGGCAGCCGACGCGGGCTGCTGAAGGGTTTGCGAAATCTCGTGGCGTCGCAGTCAACGACCTGGCCGTTGTTGAAATCGACGGCGGGCAGTACGTGGTTGCACACCAGCGGATTGCGGGCCGTCCCGCGATTGAGGTTCTTGGCGAGGCGTTACCGGGATGGATCTCGCAGCTGCATTTCCCCAGGTCGATGCGTTGGAATGAGAGCGGCGTCGCTTTCAGCCGGCCCTTGCGCTGGACTGTGGCCTTGCTTGGCGAGCAGGTTGTCCCCTTTTCCTACGCCGGTGTCGAGAGCGGGCGTGTCACCCGCGGACCGCGTCCCGCTGGCTCTCCGCTTGTCGCTCTTGCTTCTGCTGACGATTACGCCGTGACCTTGGCTGCCTATGGCGTGATTCTTGACCCGGCCGTGCGCGCCGCGGAGATCTTGAGGCAGGCGCACGCTTCAGCTGCTGAGGTGGGCGGTGATATACCGGATGATGCCGACCTACTAGAAGAGATCACCAACTTGGTCGAGGTGCCGACTGCGGTGTTGGGCTCGTTCGAGGAACATTTCCTCGACCTACCTCAGGACGTGCTGATCGCGGTGATGAAGAAGCACCAGCGCTACTTCCCCGTCTTCGACGGCCAAGGGAAGATTATGCGCCACTTCGTCACCATCCGGAATGGCGGACAGGAGCACGCTGACCTGGTGCGCCAGGGCAACGAAGACGTCATCCGGGCTCGTTATGCCGATGCGGCATACTTCTATGCCAACGATGCCAGAAAACCGTTAGCATCCTATCGAGACGGACTGGCCAAGCTCACGTTCCAGGCGGAGTTAGGATCGATGCTCGACAAGACGCACCGGCTGGAACGCCTTGCTCCCCTTGTTGGAGAGTGCCTCGGGCTCGATGACGACGAGCTGAGCTTGTTGAGCCGGGCTGCTGAGCTAGCCAAGGCGGATCTGGCGACGCACATGGTGATCGAGATGACCAGCCTCCAGGGCACTATGGGAAGCGAGTACGCGCTGATCTCGGGCGAGCACCCCTCTGTGGCTCAGGCGATCCGCGAGCAGTATCTGCCGCGCTATGCCGGCGATCGGATGCCAAAGAGCAAGCTTGGTATCGCTCTGGGCCTGGCGGATCGGCTCGATACGCTTGTCGGTCTCTTCGCTGTAGGTATGGAGCCCACCGGTTCGGCAGATCCCTATGGACTAAGGCGTGCTGCAGCCGGGACGATTCAGATCCTTCTCGAACACAGAATCGAGTTAGGGCTGGCCGACCTGGCGAATGAGGCCGTTCAGGCGTTGCCAGTGACGCCCCGGGAAGGGACTGTTGACGGTGTCCTGGCTTTCCTGTCTGGACGTCTGGATGGGGCGCTGAGAGAGACTGGGCTGGCGTATGACGTTGTGGCCGCGGTTCTGGCTGAGCGTGCTGCAAACCCGACGCAGGCGATGCGTACGGCCCAGCAGCTGGCCCGTTGGGTCGACCATGAACAGTGGCAGCTGTTGCTTGAGAATTATGCTCGTTGCGTACGCATCACGCGCGACCAGCCGCTACTCGAGTTTCATCCGGACGACCTTGTCGAGGAAGAGGAGCTGGTGCTTTTCTCGGCACTCAAGGAAGCAGAAGAACATGTCGACGCTGACAGCGATGCTGATGCACTGATGCACGCCTTCATGCCGCTTGTGCCACCGATCCAGCGGTTCTTCGACAAGGTGCTTGTCATGGCCGAGGAGCCGCGGCTGAGGAATGTCCGTCTGGCTCTGTTGCAGCGCATCGCGGCGCTCAGCCGCGGCATCGCCGACTTGAGCAAGTTGGAAGGCTTCTAGCGCTTGTACGCAGATCTGGAAATGACCGGAGTAGCAAGGGAACTCGCACGAGACTGGGTGCCTTTCTCGTCTGCGGGTTCCTTTGCCCCTGCCCGACCTGATCGGTCTCGTTGGTCCGTGGAAGCTTCCTCTGGTGGAGATCTCGTTGCCTTGGCCGACGCGATGTGTGCCGCGCGGAAGCCCCTCGGCATGGAGGGCCTCTTGTGGGTCGATCTCGGTTGATCGAGGCCCTGATCTGGGATGCGGGTGGGACCCTTTTTGACACCTATCCGGCCGTTGTCGCAGCGTGCCGGTCGGCTGTCGCATCGTTTGGTGCCACGGCGCCAAGTGACTGGCTGATGGGGCTGTTCAGACAGACGACCGATGTGGCACTCCGGACCGTCGCGGCGGCGTACGAAGTCGACCTGGAGTCGTTGACGAAGCGATTCCGATCTGCGTATGACGCCTCTGAGGCGGCGTTGCAGCCACCGTTTCCCTATGTCCGCGAGGTGTGCGCTCACGTGGTAGGGTTGGGCGGGAGCAACTTCGTCGTCACACACCGGGGACGTGCGTCTCTTGACAGTCTTCTCGCGGCGCATGATCTGAGCGAGCTCTTCCGTGACGTTGTGACCTCCGATGATCCGTATCCGCGCAAGCCCGACCCTGCCTCGATTCGGGCAGTGTTGTTTCGCTATCGCCTTGATCCGCGGACCTGCATGCTCATTGGCGACCGCGATCTTGACCTGGCGGCAGGCGCTGGTGCTGGCACGCTGACCTGTTTCTTTGGCAGGGAGGCGCATACGACGTCTGCGGACCTGGAGGTGAGCGGACTCGACGAGCTGTTGGCTTGGCTGCAAGCGCACGATGGGGTGAGCCCATGATTCGCTACCTGGTCTGGGACGTTGACGGCACCTTGATTGACACCTACCCGGCGATCTCCGGGGCGATGTTGGCGGCGCTTCAGAGCTTTGGCTGTTCGACGGATCCGGTTGAGGTGGAAACCCTCTGCAAAGTGTCGTTTGGGCACTGTGTGCAGTGTCTCGCCGAAGTCCATGGACTGGACGCCGCAGTTCTGGACACCCGATTCCTGGCACGGCTCGCCCGTGTGCCGGTATCCGAGCAGCGGGTGTTTCCCGGCGCCGATGCCGTGTGCCGGCTTGCGGATGCACTTGGGGGTGCGAGTTTCATCCTCACGCACCGCGATCGCGCGTCGCTACAAGCTTTGTTGGCAGGGAACGGTATCGAGGGCTGGTTCGTCGACGTCGTGGCGGGGGATGATGGTTTCCCCAGGAAGCCTGATCCAACGGGCCTTAACGCGCTACTCGATCGCAATCGCATCCCGCGGTCCGAGGCGCTGATGATCGGTGATCGGGACTTGGACGTGCAGGCGGCCCACGGTGCGGGTATTCGGGCATGCTTCTACGGCAGCAACCCCTTGTCAGTACCGGTTGAGTGTTCTGTCACTGACTACTGTGATCTAGTGGAGTTCATCCTATTGGAAAGTGGCGCGCCCGGCGCGCCCAAGTAACATGCGCCCTGCGACGCAGTCCCCAGAGGGGCAGTGCGGTGCGGGTATGGGAAGGAGTGGAGAGCAATGATACCGGAGTTTCCGAGTTTCAAGGAGCTGGAGTTGGAGGATCGCGACATCCTCCATCCGCGAATCTGGGCCCTTCAGCCGCAGACGTCCGAGCTGACGTTCAACAATTTCTACCTATGGCGGACTTATTATTCCTTTGAGTGGTCTATCCTGAATGATGCGCTTCTCGTCGTGGCCCATCCACATGAGGGAGGGGTGATCGGCTATCCGCCTATTGGTCTTGGCTCCCGCGCTGAGGTAGCGGAGGCGTTCCTGAGGTGGATGCGGGACGAGCGGGGCGCTGCAGACCCTGTGATTGCCCGTGCCGACGAGGCGCTGGCTAGTGAGATGGGGCACAACGCAGGGTTCGCGATCGTCGAAACTCGTGATCAGTTCGACTATGTCTATCGAACCGAAGATCTGTCTGAATTGGCAGGCCGCAAATACAGCGCCAAGCGCAACCACATCAACCAGTTCACTCGAGCCTATTCGTATGAGTACCGGGCAATCACACCTGAACTCGTCGATGCTTGCCTCGCGCTGGCGGAGGTGTGGTGTGAGCAGCGCCTCTGCGAGGAGGACCTGAGCCTTCAACATGAGTTGTGCGGCATTCAGGACGCGCTGGCCAACTTCGGGCGACTGGCTATGGATGGGGGAGCGCTATTGGTACAGGGGCAGGTCCAGGCGTTTGCACTTGGCGAGCTGCTCAACGAGAACACGGCGGTCATTCACATCGAAAAGGCCAATCCTGAGTTCAAAGGCATCTATCCGATGATGACCAAGACCTATGCAGGTCGGTGGCAGGGTGTGACGACCCATATCAGTATGGAGCAGGACCTGGGCGAGCCTGGCCTTCGGCGTGCAAAGGAGTCGTATTACCCGGATTACCTGTCGAAGAAGTACGAGATCCGTCTCATTGGATGATGGATCTGAGACATCAAAACGGGGATCCCACTGGGATCCCCGTTTTCAATCTGGGCTGGCGTCAACCGGCTGCGTCCCCGGAGGTCTGCTCGAGGGCCGGAAGCGCTTCGCTCTCTGAAGACCGCTTTCGGGCGATTGCCGCACCGACGAAGTCCCTGAAGAGCGGATGCGGGCGCTGAAGCCGTGACTTGAACTCGGGATGAAACTGGCTACCAACCATCCACGGGTGGCCGGCCAACTCGGCGATCTCCACCAGCCTGCCATCGGGCGATAGGCCACTGTAGACCAGCCCAGCCTCTGCCAGCACATCCCGGTACGTGTTGTTGAACTCGAAGCGGTGGCGATGGCGCTCTTGCGCTTCGGTCGTGCCATACGCCGTCTGCGCTCTGGTTCCGGGCGTCAGGACACAGGGATAGCTACCCAGGCGCATTGTCCCACCGACGTCGGCGATCCCGCGCTGATCGGGCATCAGGGCGATGACCGGATGCGCCGTCGAGGGCTCGAACTCCGTGCTGTTGGGGGCGTGGCTGTCGAAGACGTGCCGGGCCAGCTCAATGCACATCACCTGCATGCCGAGGCAGAGCCCTAGATAGGGAATCCGATTCTCCCTCGCGATGCGGGCCGCGGCGATCTTGCCTTCGATGCCCCTGTGGCCGAACCCGCCGGGTACCACGATGCCGTCAGCAGCGAGCAGCCGATCGACGCTCTTTCCCCGCTCCAGGTCCTCACTGTGCACCCAGTCGAGGTCGATCTCGTAATCGTGGTGCAGACCGGCATGGATGAGCGCCTCCCGAACGCTCATATACGCATCGTGTAGCTCGACATACTTCCCCACGAGGGCGATGCGGACCGTCGGCTGCTCACGCTTGAGTTTCGCCACAGCGGCACCCCAGCCGTCCATGTTGGGGCTATGGGTGAGATCCTGCAGCCCCAGCCGGCTCACGACGAGGTCCCCCAGGCCCTCTTGCTCGAGTAACAGGGGTACCTCGTAGATGCTGGCCATGGTGAGTAACGGGATGACGGCTTCAGGCTCAACATCGCAGAAGAGCGCAACTTTGGCACGCACGTCTTTGCCAATGGGCAGGTCGGATCGGAGCGCGATGATGTCTGGTTGAATGCCCATTCCGCGCAACTCGCGGACGCTGTGCTGCGTGGGTTTTGTTTTTAGCTCGCCACTGGCGTTCAGGTAGGGGAGCAACGTGACGTGGATGTAGAGCACATTGTCTCGGCCAACATCCTTGCGCATCTGGCGGATGGACTCCAGGAAAGGCTGGCCCTCGATGTCGCCAACCGTTCCCCCGATCTCAATGATGGAGACGTCAGCTTTCAGTTCTTGAGCAGCTCGGATGATGCGCCGCTTGATCTCATTAGTCACGTGCGGCACGACCTGAATCGTACCGCCGAGGAAGTCGCCGCGGCGCTCGCGCGCGATGACCTCGCTGTAGACCTGGCCAGTGGTTACATTGTTGAGCTTGCCGAGATTCTCATCGATGAAGCGTTCATAGTGCCCAAGGTCCAGATCGGTCTCAGCACCGTCCTCGGTCACAAAGACCTCGCCGTGCTGGTAGGGTGCCATGGTGCCCGGATCGACATTTAGGTACGGGTCCAGCTTCTGGATGGAGACGTGGAGGCCCCGCGCTTTCAGGACATGGCCCAACGATGCTGCCGTGATGCCCTTCCCGAGAGAACTGACCACCCCGCCTGTGACGAAGATGTATTTGGTTGTCACTGATCACCTCCTCTACGGGATCATCATTGTACTCGATGATTGGCTAACGCCAAGCGCGCCGAATGCGGCATTTGTCCTACCATTGCGCTTGCCAGATCGTGCGATTGTCGGAGGATTTGCGAAAATGGAATTTGTGTGTACAATAGATCCAGAATCAGCGTTCAAAGAGCGTTGGTGTCTAGTATTTCTGTAGTCTGAAAGGACGCGTCGAGATGAGAATCTATGTCGGGAATTTGTCGTACCAGGCGACCGAGGATGAACTCCGCCAGCTCTTTGAGCCTTATGGCGAGGTCGCTGAGATCAACGTCATCACGGATCGGGATACGGGGCGCTCTCGAGGGTTCGCCTTCGTTGAGATGCCCAACGCCAAGGAAGGTGCGGCTGCTATCGAGGCGCTAGACCAGAAGGCACATCAGGGACGGAACCTGCGCGTCAACGAGGCTCAGCCTCGCCAGCAGTCCGGTCGTGGTGGCGGTGGTGGTGGCTTCGGTGGTGGTGGCGGCTTCGGTGGTGGTGGCGGTGGCGGTGGTGGCCGTGGCCAGCGCCGTACAGGCAGTGGTGGTGGCGGTGGAAGCCGCCGGGATTGGTAATACCTCGACGCCTCCGATTTGCGTGACTCACCTACCCCCCAGGCTCCGGCCTGGGGGGTTCGCTTTCCCCGACTTGCACTTCTGCCGGCGTCCCGTTTGTCAGTGCGCGTGAAGCGTGGTATGGTACCTGCCAGGGTGCGGTGTGAGTGTGCCGTTTCTGCCGCGCCGAAGACGGGCAATTCCCGATGGAGGTGGAGAATGATCATTCTGGGGGTTGACATTGGTGGTTCTGGCATCAAGGGCGCTCCCGTCGACACGGAGAAGGGGGTCATGCTGAGTGACCGGTACCGCATTCCGACGCCTGAGGGTGCCAAGCCGGACGATGTGGCAGACGTGGTTGGGGAGGTCGCCCGGAAGTTCGACTGGAAAGGCCCAATCGGCGCGGGATTCCCTGCCGTGATCCAGCACGGCGTTGCCAAGACGGCGGCAAACGTTCACAAGAGCTGGATCGATTCTCACGCGGAGGAGCTCTTTAGCAAGACGACCGGGTGTCCCGTCAGGGTGCT
Source organism: Anaerolineae bacterium (assembly GCA_034676785.1). GTDB lineage: Bacteria > Chloroflexota > Anaerolineae > B4-G1 > SLSP01 > PWVB01. The sequence goes on from JAXDDP010000010.1 coordinate 35,680, forward strand.
GAATGACGCGGATGCGGCTGGCATGGCCGAGATGCGCTTCGGCGCCGGGCGCGGGCGCAATGGCGTGGTCTTCATCATCACCATTGGCACCGGTCTTGGCACTGCAGTGTTCACAAACGGGGTCCTCGTGCCGAACACCGAGCTGGGCCACATCGAGATGGATGGGCAGGATGCCGAGATGCAGGCTTCCGACGCGGCGCGCCAGCGGGACAAGCTGAAGTGGGCGCAATGGGGGAAGCGGTTCAACCGCTACCTGCAGCGCCTGGATGCGCTCTTCTGGCCTGACGTCTTCATCCTCGGCGGGGGAGCGAGCAAAAAGATCGACAGGTTCATGGATGTTCTGGACGTCCACGCTGAGATAGTGCCCGCCGAGCTGGAAAATGAGGCTGGAATCGTCGGTGCCGCTATCGCTGCTGAGGCCCTAGCAGCCGCCCAGTAGTGACTCGAATGGCCAAACAAGACGGGGCGCCCTCACTGGGCGCCCCGTTGGCTATCTGTGTCGCCTGCCCGGTTCAGTTGTAGCTTCCCAGAGCCTTGGCCAAGTTGACGATCGTGCGGAAGTTGTCAAGGCTGACGGCCGAGGGCACTGAGTGATCGGATGAGAAGATGTAGCCCCCGTTTTCCTTGACGATGGGAATGACCCGACGCATCTCGGCCTCGATGGCTTCTCTGTCATCCCAGAGAACGGCATTGATGCCTCCGTGCAACACCAGGCGGTCGCCGTAGGTCTGCTTGACGGCGATGGGATCGACGCCGGCCTTGACCTCCAGCGGATTGAGGGCATCTACACCGATGTCCACAAGCTCAGGAATGAAGGGGCGGATATCCCCACAGGAGTGGAGCCGTGCCCTGATGCCCTTCGCGTGAGCCCAGTCGACGGCGCGCTTGTGGACCGGTTTGAGCAAGCGCCGGTAGGTGCGCACCGAGAAGAACTGGTTCAGCTTGTAGCCCATATCGTCAGGCCAGGTGACCTCGTCGAACGTGTAGCCAGCATCCCATACAGCGTCAAGCAGAGCGAGGTTCACGTCGAGGAAGTGGTTGAACATATCGACACACCAGTCGGGATCATCAATCAGGGCCATCAGCAACCGCTCCGTGCCAACAGTCCAGGAGTGCGTGACATCGAACCCGAACCAGAGCCCCGCCTCTATCCAATGGCCCTCTTTGCGCCATATAGGGTAGTCGTGCCTGAGCCGCTCCCAGGGGATCCTGTCATTGCTGGGCGTCATCCTCGCCTTGGCCTCGCACCACGAGCTGGGGTCCTTGATCGTGAAGTCAAGGAACTCCGGTGTGGATGCGATGTGCTTCCAGTTCTTGAGTGTGGCACCCCAAGAGGTCGTGTTGATGATATAGGCGTCGGTCTCCTCGATGACGCGCGTCGGGTAGCGTGGGCTGTTGTCGACGCCGATATGGGCGATCTTGTCCAGCCCGAAGTAGTCCACAAAGCTTACATCCGTGGGCATCCCTTCACGCTGCCAGCGCTCGATTGTCGCGCCCCATGGTGAGTCTATGACCGGGATGCGGTCTGCCTCGCGGTGGGCATACATCCTGGCGAAGCGCTCGTGTGAGGTCATCTGATCCATAGGTGTTCTATGCCCTGCAGGCTTGTGGTCGCGCCCATGCTACTTGGCACGGGCCTCGCGGATCCATTGCAGTGCCTGCGTTGCGCTCGCCGTGATCTTCGCGAAATCGCGGGCTGCTAGCCATTCCTTTCTGACCATGTCGCTGCCCATCCCAACACAGACCGCTCCGGCCGAGATCCACGCCTTGATGTTTGCCTCGTCGAGCGAGACTCCGCCCGTCGGCATCAGCCTTGACCAGGGCATCGGGGCCATCACCGCCTTGATGAAGCCTGGGCCGCCCACCTGGGTTCCGGGGAAGACTTTGCATATCTCGACGCCCAGCTCCTCCGCCGCCGAGATCTCGCTCACGGAGCCACACCCCGGCATATAGGGAACCTTGCGCCGGTTACAGATGCGAGCGACCTCGGCATTGAGCATCGGCCCAACAACGAAGTTTGCCCCATACGCGATCGCGAGGGCCGCCGTAGGGCCATCCACGACGGAGCCCACGCCGAGGATTAGCTGGGGCTCTGCTTTGGCGAAGTGGGGCACGAGCTGTTTGAACACCTCCAGTGCCTGGTCGCCACGGTTAGTGAACTCGACAACGCGTGCGCCGCCCGCGGCCAGCGCACTGATAACGTCCTTGCATAGCTGAACGTCGTCGTTGTAAAACAGGGGGACGAGTCCGATGTCGATGATCGTGTTCAGAACTGTAAGTCGATCGAAGCGTGCCATTCTAACCTCCCTGTGTGTAGCAATACGCTCTAGCGGTTGACGCGGCCTGAGGCATCGCCTCCCATCAGCTTCTCGACCTCATCGGCGCTGACGAGGTTGAAGTCACCCATGATGCTGTGTTTGAGCGCTGAGGCGGCAACAGCGAAGTTGATCGCGTTCTGTTTGTCCTCATAGGTGAGCAGGCCATAGATCAACCCGCCCATGAAGCTGTCGCCGCCGCCCACGCGGTCGACGATATGGACGATATCGTACGTGGGCGCCGTGTAGATGCGTCCGTCGTGCCAGAGGATACCGCTCCAGGTGTTGTGGCTGGCAGAAAGGGAGCCGCGCAAGGTGATCGCAATGGTCTGCAGATTGGCGAAGCGCTCCTTGAGTTGTGTGCAGACGTGGACGTAAGCGTCGGCAGCAACGTTGCCCTTGGTCACGTCAACCTCGGGGGCACGGATGCCAAAGACCTTATCGGCATCCTCCTCGTTTCCTATGGCGATGTCCGAGTAGGCGACGAGCTCCTGCATGACATCGACGGGTTTCTTGCCCCACTTCCATAACTTGCTGCGGTAGTTGAGGTCGCACGATACGGTAAGACCCGCTCTCTTGGCAGCCTGAACGGCTTCCAGGCAGACGGCTGCTGCACCTTCAGAGACAGCCGGAGTGATCCCGGTCCAGTGGAACCAATCTGCACCGGAGAAGACTGTGCCCCAGTCGACCATTCCCGGTTTGATCGTGGCGAGGCTCGATCCCGCGCGGTCGTAGATCACGTTGCTGCCTCGCTGCGCAGCGCCGGTCTCGAGGAAGTAGATCCCGAGCCGGTCGCCGCCGCGAATGATGTGCGATGTGCCCACGCCAAATTGCCGGATGAAGTTGAGGCAAGCATCGCCGATGGCATTCTTGGGCAGGCGCGTTACATACTCGACCGGCAGACCGTAGTTGGCCACCGAGACAGCGACGTTTGCTTCTCCACCGCCGTAGATCACGTCGAAGCTTTGCGCCTGGTTGAACCGAAGGAACCCGGGAGGGGCGAGCCGCAACATGATCTCGCCAAATGTGACGATCTTCTTCATAGCGCACTCCTTGTGTGGTGGGTGTATTGACAACGATGGGCGTATCTTATATGCTGCAAAGGGTCTGTCAAGAAACGCCCAGGACCCTGGGCGACCTGGCAGCCACCGCATCTGCCCAGAGCGATGTCAGAGAGGTTTCCCATGGCGACCATCGAACAGCTGATTGAGCCTATTGCGCGCATCCACGACCGGATGCGCGATGCCGTCTTGGCCGAAACGGAACGGGCTGATGCCGGGACCAGGCAAGACCTTACGACCGTCGATGCTGACGGTGCGGGCGACACCATCTACACCATTGATCGCGTCAGCGAGGAGCAGCTCATTGAGGCGTTTGAGAACGAGGTCGCGTGTTTGTCGCCCCTGGTGCTGATTGCAGAGGGACTGCCCGACGGCGGTTCCGTCGTTCTGCCCAGGGGCACGAGCCCAGAGGAGGCCCAATGGCGCGTGATCGTTGACCCAATCGACGGGACGCGTGGCCTGATGTATCAGAAGCGCAGCGCGTGGATTCTGACTGGCGTGGCCGCAAATCGAGGGAACCGTACGAGTCTGCGCGACATAGCTTTCGCCATCCAGACCGAGGTACCGCTGGTCAAGCAGCACTTGACGGACCAAGTCTGGGCGGTGCGCGGTCAGGGCGTGCAGGCGTGGCGACTGGACCGAACCACGGGCCTCCGAACGCGCCTCCATCTCTGCCCTTCGCGTGCCGCCTCGATCGACCACGGCTTTGCCACCGTTGCACGTTTCTTTCCTGGTGCGCGTGAGGTTCTGGCTGCGATCGACGACGAGGTCGTCGCGGATGTATTGGGGCCTGTCAAGCCCGGGAAGGCGGCGTGCTTTGAGGATCAGTACATCTCCACGGGGGGACAGCTCTACGAGCTGATGGCGGGCCACGATCGCTTCGTGGCAGACCTGCGCCCGCTGACTGAGGCACTGTTGGCTGCTCAGGGGATGGCCTTGGGACTCTGTTGCCATCCTTACGACATCTGTACTGCCCTCATTGCTGAGGAACTTGGCGTTATCGTGACGGCACCTGATGGCAGCCCGTTGGACGCACCGCTGGACGTCGACCCCGACGTGGGGTGGGTAGGGTACGCCAACGCGGCGATTCGGGATGTCGTTGAGCCTGCCCTGCTGCGGTCGCTGGCGCGCCGGGGCATGCTCCACAAGTGAGTTCCGGGCACTGTGAACAGTGCCCGGAACTTGGGAGTTGCATCGATCGACCGGCTGCATACCTTCAGATATCAGCAGCGCGACGCAGGCATCGTGAATATGGCTCCGTCCCCTTCGTGTTATTGGACCTGGTAGTTCGGCGGTTCCTGTGTGATGGTTACGTTGTGTGGGTGGCTCTCGATCAGGCCCGCGTTGGTGATGCGGACGAACTGGGCTTTTACCCGGAGGTCCTCAAGATTGGCGGCACCGGCGTAGCCCAGGCCTGATCGAATACCGCCAACGAGTTGGAAGATGTACTCGTGGAGGGCTCCCTTGTAGGGCACCCTTGCCTCAACGCCTTCTGGCACCGTCTTGCCGCTTCGCCCCTGACCCGTGCCGTAGCGGTCTCGGCCGTAGCCTCTCATCGCGCCAATGCTACCCATGCCCCGATACTCCTTGAATCGACGTCCGTCGTAGAAGACCACGTCTCCAGGCGATTCGTCCATGCCGGCCAGCATGCTTCCCAGCATCACGATGTGGGCGCCTCCGGCAATGGCCTTCACGATGTCACCGCTAAACTTGATGCCTCCGTCGGCGACAATCGGGACACCATAGGCCGCGGCGGCCTTGGCGCACGTATAGATTGCGCTCATCTGCGGCATCCCTGCACCAGCCACAATGCGCGTAGTGCAGATCGATCCGGCACCAACGCCCACCTTCACCACGTCGGCACCGGCCTTGATCAGGTCGATGGTGCCCTCGGCCGTCACCACGTTCCCTGCCATAATCACGCAGTCGGGTGAGACCTCTCGGATACGGTGGATGGCACGCAGCACGCCGGCTGAGTGGCCATGCGCAGTGTCGATGGCCACCAAGTCCAGGCCGGCCGCCACCATCAACTCCACGCGGTGCTCCAGGTCCTGGCCGACGCCGACCGCGGCGCCCACGACCAACCGTCCCTTGGCATCGGACGAAGCATTGGGAAAGTCCCGGGCTTTTTGGATGTCCTTTACCGTGATCAGGCCCTTCAGAATGTTGTGCTCGTCGACCAACACCAGTTTCTCGATGCGGTGTTGGTGCAGCAGTCGCTTGGCATCATCGATGCTGATGTTCACCGGGGCGGAGACGATGTTCTCGGAGGTCATGAACTCGGTGACCGGGTGGTCATAGTCCTCCGGATCGACGAAACGGAAGTCGCGGTTGGTCAGAATGCCGACGAGGCGGTTGCCCTCTGCCGTGATCGGCACCCCGCTAATGTGGTAGGTCGACATGATCTTCTCGGCATCGTGCAACGTCGCCGTTGGGGGTAGCGTGATCGGATCAACGATCATGCCTGACTGCGACCGCTTGACCTTGGCAACCTCCGCTGCCTGGTCCTCAGGCGACATGTTGCGGTGGATGATGCCAATGCCGCCCTCGCGTGCTAGCGCGATCGCCATCGACGATTCAGTTACGGTGTCCATCGCTGCTGAGATGATCGGGATGGCCAGCCGGATTCTGTCGGTGAGCTGGGTGCTAATGTCGGTGTCACCGGGCAGCACTTCTGAGTAGCCAGGAACGATCAGCACGTCATCGAACGTGAGCGCCTCATGTGCGCCGAACAGCGCATCATCTTCCATTAGAGCTCCTCCCTGGGTATGGCTATTCGAACCATTGTAGACAGCAATACTCAAACGTCCAGGAAACGCGACGGGCCGGAACGCCGCTTGAACAGCGTTCCGGCCCGTTATGATTGGGACAACCGATCAACTCAGATGTTGCGCGATCTCGTCGGCCATCGCCTGTGTGCCGACGACCCTGGCGTCGGGCTGGCTACTCCTTAGATCCGCCGTGGTGATGCGGCCCTCCCTGGCAACTGCCGAGACGGCTGCCTCAACGCGTGCGGCTGCTTCGCGCTCGCCAAGGTGCCTGAGCATCAGCGCACCGGTGAGGATCGTTGCAGTGGGATTCGCGATGTCCTTACCGGCGATGTCTGGCGCCGATCCGTGCACGGGCTCGAACACCGCCAGAGTTTCGCCGATGTTGGCTCCGGGCGCCACACCAAGCCCACCCACGAGTCCAGCGCACAGGTCGCTCACGATGTCACCAAAAAGGTTCGTCAACACGAGCACGTCATAGGCCTCAGGCTGGACGACCAGCTGCATGCACATCGCGTCGATGATCATCTCGCGGTAGGCGATGTCAGGATAGGCCGCCGCCACCTCTCGGGCTACCTTAAGGAAGAGGCCATCGGTGATTTTCAGGATGTTCGCCTTGTGTACGGCGGTGACCTCATGTCGTCCGTTGCGTCGGGCGTAGTCAAAGGCGTAGCGCACGACTCGCTCCGAGGCGCGGCGGGTGATGATCCTGGTAGCCTCCGCGGCTACGTCGGGGATGACCTCGTGCTCGATGCCGACGTAGAGTCCTTCGGTGTTCTCTCTCACGACGATCAGGTCGACGTTGGGATGCGCTCCTGGAAAACCAGGCAATGCGAGCGCCGGGCGGACGTTGGCGTAGAGGTCCAGAGCTTTGCGAATGCCGACGTTGACGCTTCGGAATCCCGAGCCGATCGGTGTGGTTACGGGTCCTTTGAGCGCGACGCCGTTGGCTCGGATCGAATCCAGAACTGCATCGGGCAGCGGTGTGCCTTCCCGTTCGGCGACCGCCGCCCCTGCGTGTCGCACGTCCCAGTCGAAGCTCACGCCCGTGGCCTCAAGAACGCGGCAAGTGGCCTCGATGACCTCAGGGCCTATGCCATCGCCGGGGATCAGTGTGATACGGTAGCTTGTCTTTCCCATCGGTTCATGCTCCGAAGCCACGCGTGTGGTTGAGGAGCCCACCGGCGAGCAGGTAGGCGAGCTCACGATCGCTGAACTGCGGGTGGAACGTATAGCTCAAGCCTTTGGTCCGGTTCTCGACGATGACGGATACCTTCTTCCGTAGGGCGTCGCGGACGTCAGTAAGCACCAACTCATCGCCGAGATCGAGCGTATCGTAGTCAGATGACGCCTCGAACACCAGCGGCAGGATCCCGTTGTTGATCAGGTTGGCGTAGTGGATGCGGGCGAAGGACTTGGCAATCACGGCGCGCACGCCCAGGTACATCGGCGACAGGGCGGCATGCTCACGGCTAGAACCCTGTCCGTAGTTGCTGCCGCCGACTATGAGGCCGCCCCCCCATTCCTTGGCGCGTTCAACGAACCCGGGATCGACGCGCTGGAATGTGAACTCCGAGATGGCGGGGATGTTAGAGCGCAAGGGGAGGATCGACGCGCCGGCAGGGAGGATGTGATCCGTGGTAATGTTGTCCTCTACCTTGATCAGCACTCTACCCGAGATCGACCCGGGCATCGGCTCGCCGATGGGAACTGGTTTGATGTTCGGGCCGCGTACGACCTCAACGCGAGCTGCATCCGCTGGCGGCAGCGCCGCAATGACCATGGTGTCGTTGGTGGCATAGGCTTGGGGTGCTGCGACGATGGGTGGATCGCCCAGTGATCGCGGATCGGTGATGACGCCGGTAAGCGCCGCGGCAGCGCAAGCCTCCGGACTGGCAAGGTAGACGCTGTCGTCAGCCGTGCCGCTGCGGCCTTTGAAGTTACGGTTCATCGAGCGCATCGATGCCACACCCGTAGCAGGAGCCTGACCGATGCCCAGGCACGGGCCGCACGCAGCTTCCAGAACGCGCACGCCTGCGGCGATCATATCGGCGAGCGCACCGTTCTCTGCGACCATCGCAAAGACCTGCTTGCTCCCCGGGGTGACTGTCATGCTCACGCTTGGGTGAACCTGCCTGCCCTTCAGAATCGCGGCCACGGTCATCAGGTCTTCAAAGGACGAGTTCACGCACGAGCCGACACAGACCTGCGCTACCGGCTGCCCGATCACCTCCGCAATGGGCACGACATTGTCGGGCATCGACGGCTTCGCTACGAGCGGCTCGACGGCGGCAAGGTCGATCTCGACCACCTGTGCATAGGTCGCATCGGGGTCAGCATCCAACCGCGTCCAGTCTTCAGGACGCCCCTGTGCAGCCAGGTAGCGCCGAGTCTGATCATCACTGGGGAAGATCGACGTCGTGGCGCCCAACTCCGCCCCCATATTGCAGATCGTCGTGCGCTGGTCGACGGTGAGAGTTGCCACCCCGGGGCCGAAATACTCGATGATCTTCCCCACGCCGCCCTTGACGCTCAGACGGCGGAGCAACTCCAGGATGACGTCCTTGGCAGTGATCCAGGGCCCAAGCCTGCCGATCAACCGCACACCCAGGATCGAGGGCATCGCTGTGTAGAAGAGACCGCCGCCCATTGCAACGGCGACGTCAAGCCCGCCGGACCCAATCGCGAGCACTCCCAGGCCGCCCGAGTTGGGCGTGTGACTGTCCGCCCCGAGGAGCGTTTTGCCTGGTATGCTGAAGCGCTCTGACTGTACTTGGTGGCAGATGCCGTTGCCAGGTCGGGAGAAGATAGCGCCATAGCGCGCCGCTGCCGTCTGGAGGTAACGGTGGTCATCGGCGTTGCGGAAGTCGGCTTGCAACATGTTGTGGTCCACGTAGCTGATGGCACGCTCGGTGCGGACGCGGTCAATGCCCATCGCCTCGAATTCAAGCCATGCCATCGTGCCCGTGGCATCCTGTGTCAGCGTGTGATCGATGCGGATGCCAATCTCAGAGCCAGGGCATATCTCACCCTCAACCAGGTGCGCAGCGATGATCTTCTCGGCCAGCGTATAGCCCATACGTTCCTCCTAGTGTCCCCGATCGTCGATCGGGCAGTATACACGGTTTTCGGGTCCGACATAGGTGGACAGCGGGCGGATCAGCTTGTTGTTCGCATACTGCTCCATCACGTGGGCAGTCCATCCGGGCACCCGACTGATAGCGAAGACGGTGACGAAGAGCTCCAGTGGGATGCCCAGCAAGTAGAGGACGGGCGCCGCATAGAAGTCCACGTTGGGATGTAGACCCTTCTTGGCTTCGACGACCTCGGCAATCGTCGTTGCCAGCTCGTAGAAGTGGAAGTCGCCCGATTCAGCGCACAGGTCGAACAGACTGGCACGCAGATAGGCGGCGCGTGGGTCAGCAGCGTTGCGGTACACGCGATGGCCGAACCCCATAATGCGCTGCTTGCGCGCCAGGGCGCTATCGATATAGGGTGCCACATTTGCGACGTCGCCGATCTCGAGCATCATTCGCATGGCCTGCTCGTTGGCGCCGCCGTGCAGGGGTCCCTTGAGCGTTCCCACGGCCGAGGTCACTGCGGCGTACATATCTGAGAGCGTCGCGGCTGTTACCCGAGCGGCGAAGGTAGAGGCGTTGAAACCGTGCTCGGCCATGAGCAGCATGGCCAGGTCCATCGTCTGGGCCTGCAGTGTTGTGGGTTCGTGCCCTTGCACCATATATAGGAAGTTTGCTGCGTGGCTCAGGTCCGGGCGCGGGGCGATGGGTGGCAGGGAATGCCTGCGGCGGTAGAAGCGCGCAACGATCGTGGGGAACTTGGCGACCAGGCAGATTGCCTGGTCCTCCTGCATGGAACCCGGGTCCTGACCATTGGTCCCATTGCAGGTGAGGGATGACACCGCTGTTCGCAGCGCATCCATTGGCTCGACGTGGGTAGGGAGGGCTGAAAGAATGAGGTCGGCTGCCCCGTTGAGTTCGCGCTCTGCAGTGAGCCTGGCGGTAAGGGTGTCGAGCTCCTGGCGGCTGGGCAAATCGCCGTGCCACAGTAAGTGAGCGGTCTCCTCGAAGGTCGCGCGACAAGCCAGTTCGCCGATGTCGTAGCCCCGGTAGCTCAACGTTCCCCGCTCGCCGTTCACGTCGCAGATCGCGCTGGCACTGATGACAACGCCGGAGAGCCCTTCGTAGACTGGCTGTCCACCATTGCTTCCGTGCGACACCGTCGCCGTTTCTGCTGCCCGCGCCACGCCCTCACACTTCCGGGCTGTGTCTGCCTCCTTCGTATCTGCATGCGCTGGTGTGGTCATCCTCATCTTCCTCCTCCTCGTCAGGCCTCTGAGGCTCCGGTCTTCACGCCCTCTAAGAAAACAAAAAGCCAGCCTACTTGGGGTAGGCTGGCTGGTTTGGGCTATTTCGGGCTACATCAACAGCAGCAACCGCCCCGTGTGTAGGGTGGCGTAGGCTGAGGCTGGATAGGCTGTCGGTAGACCTGTAAGGACATCATCTCATGTGTCTCGCGGACTATGGTACTATTGGGATAGACTCTAGCACAAACTACGCCAAAAGTCAACCACCAACGGGAACGATAACCATGAATATCGCGAAGACGGCCGAACACCGCAGGCTTATCGAGGCGCGCGAGCAGCGATCCAGCTGGCGGCATTGGGGTCCCTACCTTGCGGACCGCGCCTGGGGTACCGTCCGAGAGGACTACAGCGCTGATCGTGAGCCGTGGCGTTACTTCCCTCACGACCACGCGCGCAGCAGAGCCTATCGCTGGGGCGAGGACGGCATAGGCGGCGTGTGCAACCAGTTTCAGAATCTATGCATGGCTGTCGCCTTCTGGAATGGAAGCGACGCTATCCTCAAGGAACGCCTCTTCGGCGTGTCAGGTGAAGAGGGAAACCATGGCGAGGACGTAAAGGAACTCTACTTCTACCTGGACGCGACGCCGACACATAGCTACCTCAAGATGCTCTACAAGTATCCGCAGGTTGCCTACCCTTACGCTGATCTGGTGCAAGTGAATCGGCGCCGGTCCTATGGCGACCCCGAGTACGAGATCACCGAAGCGCTTGCGGAGGCCTGGGAAGAGCGTCGGTATTTCGACATCACGATTGAGTGGGCCAAGGCATCGGCTGAGGACCTCGTCTGCCGCATCATCGCGATCAACCGTGGTCCAGATGCGGCCCCGCTCCACATCCTGCCTCACCTGTGGGCGCGCAACACGTGGAGTTGGGGTCATAGCCCGGAGCGCCCGGTCATTGAAGCTGTGGCGCCACCATCTCCCGCTCTGACGGCAGTTCACGCCTATGAGCGTCACCTCTCCGACCGCTGGTGGTACGTGGCTGCTGGCGACGCTCGCCCAGACCTGCTCTTCACCGAGAACGACACCAACGTTGAACGTCTCTACGGGACGCCCAATCCGTCTCCCTACGTTAAAGATGCTATCCACGCGGCCGTCGTCGACGGCTGCCTGGAGCGCTGCTCTCCTGCACATCGAGGCACCAAGGTGGCTGCTCGCGCTCAGATGTTGGTACCGCCGGGAGGAGCTTTTGAGGTCTGGGTCCGGTTCAGTGACGCGCCCCAGGAGGCACCGTTCGTCGACCTGCCGGCAGTCTTCGAAGAGCGGATTGCCGAAGCCGACGCGTTCTATGATGTCATCCATCGATCCAGTTTGGGTGCGGAGGAACGCTTGATACAGCGCCAGGCGCTGGCAGGTCTGTGTTGGACCCAGCAGTACTACCACTTCAGCGTCGAGCTATGGCTCGATGGCGACCCGGCGATGCCTACTCCGCCACCAGGACGACGCGGAGGACGCAACGCCGAATGGCGCACCCACCTGTACAGCACCGAGGTGTTGTCGATGCCCGACAAGTGGGAGTTCCCCTGGTTTGCAGCCTGGGATCTGGCTTTCCACGCAGTCGCCGTCGCGATGATCGATGCCGACTTTGCCAAGTTCCAGCTTACCCGACTGCTGCGTGAATGGTACCAACATCCCAATGGACAGCTTCCTGCCTATGAGTGGGACTTCAGCGATGCCAATCCGCCCGTTCACGCCTGGGCGGTGTGGCGTGTCTACCAGATCTCCCGTTCGCGCGAAGGTGTGGCGGACCGGGCCTTCCTTGAGAGCGCCTTCCACAAGTTGCTCCTCAACTTCACCTGGTGGGTCAACCAGAAGGATAGTGACGGCAATAATGTCTTCCAGGGAGGCTTCCTCGGGCTGGACAACATCGGTGTTTTCGATCGCAGCAAGCCGCTCCCGACGGGCGGTTTCATCAGTCAGGCGGATGGCACGGCATGGATGGCGATGTACAGTCTCAATATGCTCAGGATCGCCATCGAACTGGCTCAGGAGAACCCGGCGTATGAGGGCGTCGCCAGCAAGTTCTACGAGCACTTTGTCTACATCTCCTATGCGTTGGCGCATCTGGGCCACGGTGGTCGGCACGAGGCCAGCATATGGGATGAGAGCGACGGCTTCTACTACGACGTGCTCCATATGCCCAGTGGGGATGTCGTGCCGATGAAGGTTCGATCCAAGGTGGGCCTCACGCCTTTGTACGCGGTTGAGGTCATCGACGGATCGATGGTGGAACGACTACCGGACTTCAGGCGCCGTGTCGACTGGCTGCGCGTGAATCGCCCCCACCTGGTAGCTAACTGCTCAGCCCTGAGCCAGCCTGGGGACCAAGGTCAGTTCCTCTTTGCCTTGCCCGACCGCGATCAACTCGTTCGAGTGCTCCAACGTGTGCTCGACGACAATGAGTTCCTTTCGTCGTTCGGCGTGCGATCGCTATCGCGGTATCACGAGGCTCATCCCTACACATTCTATGCAGATGGCATTCCGTACTCGGTGGGCTACGAGCCGGGCGAGTCACGCAGCAACCTGTTTGGGGGCAACTCCAACTGGCGTGGGCCCATCTGGTTCCCCACCAACTATCTTCTCATCGAGTCGCTGCGCAAGTACGATCGCTACTACGGTGATGACCTCAGAGTTGAGTATCCGACCGGATCGGGCAAACACCTGCGGCTCGGGGCGGTCGCGGATGATCTATCAAGCCGGCTGATCTCCATCTTCCGCCGCGATGCTGAGGGATGGCGTCCAGTCCAGGGCGGAGCACGTTATACCCGACAGGGTGATGGCAGCCAGGACCTGCTCCTCTTCCACGAATACTTTCACGCGGACACAGGGAGTGGCCTGGGCGCGAGCCACCAAACCGGGTGGACGGCGCTGGTGGCAAAGCTCCTTGATGAGATTGCCGGCGGAGAGAATTGCGCGTGCGACGACGTAACCGCCTGACGAGGTGGGCCTGATCTAGAAGGTGATGATGGTGTACCCCGCCTCGAGATACCGGGCCAGACTGGGGTGCCCTACCATCTCGCCACATAGCGGGAGACCCTGGGCCTCAATGCCGGGCAGCGCCTCCATCTTGGCAGAACATGCCCTGCAGACACAGTCGATCAGTCCCTGATCCTTGACCTGCTGGTAGACCTTGTGAAACTGCGCCGAGGGCTCGGCAAGGGCATTGGCGGTACGGGTGGCGCTGCCCTCAATGACGACTCTCACCTCATAGCCCCGTGCCTGCATATCAAGGGCGTTGAGCAGAACGTGCACGAAGCACATCGGTTCCCCGTTGAACGCTACCAAAGCGACCTTCTGAGCCATTCTAGCCTCCTGATAATCCGATTGGGTGCCCCGGCAACCGGCCCGTGCTCTGGTCGGTTGCCGGAACGGCGCTGTGAAGCACTCGGTCAGTCCCTGATTGGGTGGATACCCACGTGTGCTACGTCGATCCGGCCTACGTCGCACACGACAGCTACTGCTCCGCCATCGAGTGCTGCGGCGATATCGACGACATCAAAGATGGCGGCCTCATCGATCCAGGCCTGAACCCGGCTTCCAGATACTCGCAAGCGCATCACGTAGGTGGTATCGTGAGCCCACGGCATAGGTCGTTCAGCGAGTACGGTGGTGTCACCACCAAGTTGCTGCACCAGTCGAACTGCCCCGTCATCACAGAGCAACAGGGCAACGTATCGCTGCATCCCCTGGACCCGGACAGCCATTCCGGCGCGGCGGGCGAGGTGAGGACAGATCGAGGCCACGGCCTCATAGTCAGTCCAGTCGCGGGTCCCCTGGATCATGAGCCCCGTGCCACGATCCTGGCTCATGCGGAAGCCCGCGCCGAACCAGACGTGATCTGCGGCATCGACCCAGGCCCGCGTCCATCCAGGGCCGGATTTGCCGGGCGTTCCGGGATGGGCACGTGGAGGGGCCAGGACGGTATCCGGCGCACCATCCCACGTGAGGTAATCCAGATACAGCGTGCCCGCAGCGCATTTCTCGGAGCGTACCTCGATTCCTAGCTCGGCAATGGGATAGTCACCAGTCTCATCGATCGTCCAGGCGAGCTCGGTTTCGCCGCCAGGTTCCAGCAGGACTTGGGGGCCGTGGTGCAGGATGCGCGCATCTTCGCCGTGGAAGGTGCGCAGGTATAGACCGCAGGTCACTGGGGAGCTGTTGCCTGCGTCGGCAACGATCCCGGCGTGCACTGTCTGTCCGGCATACAGTGTGGGGGAACAGATGAGCCCGTAGTGGGGCATCCGTGCGGCGTCAGGCGTCAGGAAAGTCGCCGTGCCGGCACGAGCGGGTCTGCCCAGCGCCACGCCCGTATAGCGGAGAGCCAGGCTACGCTCCCCTCGACGGCTGTGGCCTGTGACGTTTTCGAGGAACGCGGTTCCGCGCGAATCGATGGCATCATCAGGCACAAAGCCCTGAACGGAGCCAGGAAGCTCGAAGTGCAAGCGCGTGCCATCCTTTGGATGGTAGGCTGGAAGGTCCTGAAGGCCGCGGGCGCTGTTCACCAGGTGGTAGGTCTCTGTCACTGCGTCGCTGATTGCACGTCCTCCGTCGGCTGTCGGCAGGTAGAGGCGGTCGGCGGCCGGGCCGCGGAAGTGCCGCCCCGTCGCCACT
>JAXDDP010000011.1:0-10634 GCA_034676785.1 Anaerolineae bacterium
TCGCCCATCCAATCATTGCCCAGTACCGCTGCCTGGTGGCCAACGCCGGGTCCTACGCTATATCGCAGGCCCTGGGGTTCGGGCTAACCTTCACCCAGCAGAGCATCCATCTGCATCCACCCACGACCTGAGGAGGTCAACCATGCAACCCGACGTACCATCCTACCTGGTAGATCACGCTGAGCTCTACACGACCGACCCTCGCGCCGCCGCGCGGGCCTGGTTTGCAGAGGCCAAGTTCGGCCTCTTTATGCACTATGGGCTCTACAGCCTGCTCGGTCGCCACGAATGGGTGATGTACCGCGAGGCGATACCCCTGGCTGAGTACGAGAAGCTGCAGCAGCAGTTCACCGCCGCAGCATTCGACGCCGACGCGATCACCGACCTAGCGCTGGAGGCCGGGATGCGCTACATCAATCTGACCACCCGCCACCACGACAGCTTCTGCCTCTTCGAGAGCGCCGTCTCCGACTACACCAGCGTCGCGAGCCCAGCACGCCGCGACCTCGTCGGCGAACTCGCTGAGGCCTGTCGGGAGAAGGGGCTCGGGCTCTTCCTCTACTACTCCTATGCCGCCGACTGGCGCCATCCCAGCTTCTACTCGCGGGACGTCTTCGAGATCGCCCGCCCTGACTACCCCGAACCCGAACCACGCTACATATGGCAGAGGGACGAGGACTTCCGCCCCTACATCGACTTCGTCCACGCCCAGGTGCGCGAATTGCTGACCCACTATGGGCCGATCGCGGGTATCTGGTTTGATCCGATCATGGGCTACTACGCCCGCCCTGACCTCTTCCCCATCGCCGACACCTACGCAATGATCCGTGAGCTGCAGCCACAGGCCCTGATTGCCTTCAAACAGGGAGCGTCGGGCGACGAGGATTTCGCTTCACCGGAGCGCCACGGTCACTCCCTCGCCGATCGGGTTCGAGAGCGCATCGGAGACGCCCAGGCGCAGATCGCGCAGCGTGCTTGGGAGCTGAACCAACACAAGCACAACGAGATCTGCGATACGCTTCAGCCCAGCGCTTGGGGCTACATGCAGGCTGACGACGGCAACCACAAAGGACCCGACGAGGTAATGGCAATGCTGGCAGACGCAGAAGCGCATCGCTGCAACCTGCTACTCAACACCGGCCCGCTGCCCGACGGCTCCATTCACCCGGAGGATGTCGTGACGCTCCGCGAGGTGGGCCGCCGCCTGCACGCCTGACCGGCGGCCCTTACGATCCGACCCACCGCGTGACCTCATCCACCGGCTTGCGCGGGCGTGGGGCGGGCGCCTCGTCTGGCACGCCCAACGCCACTGCCGCCACCATCACGTGCTCCTCGCCCAGCCACGCGCAAAGCTCCTCCAGCGAGTAGAAGACGTCACAGATCCACAGCGTCCCTAGTCCTAGGGGCAATGCAGCCAACGCCATATTCTGGATGGCGGCACCGATCGACTGCACATCGACGATGTCCATCAAGTCATCCGCCAGAGTGTTCAGCTTCCCGGCGTACGTCTCGTATGCACTGAAGACAAACACCGTCACGGGCGCATGCGCCATGATCTCCACCGTCCACTTGGCGCTCCCCGTCCCCATCCCCTGGGCCTCCAGCTTCGCGATCCCCTCGCGCATCCGCGCCACCATTGCAGCGCGCTGCTCCGCGCCCTGCACGACGACGAAGCGCCAGGGCTGGCGATTCTTGCCGGAGGGCGCCAGCGTGGCGGCGTGCAGGATGGACCGGATGGCCGCCTCCGACACCTGCGTCTCCTTGAATCTGCGAATGCTGCGGCGTTCTGCAATAGCTTCCCGAACCTCCATATCTCTCTCCTCTCCTAGCACGACGATGTCTCAAGGTCCGTGACGGCACCCACGATGTCCGCAAGACCGGGATCCTCTTCGGTCAACGCACGGATCTCAGCGAAATCGCCATCGTCCCCCAACGTCAGCGCCGCGAGGTGGTCCATCACCTGCAGCACCTCGTCCCTCTCCCACTGCTCCGTCAGATAGCCCCAGCCGAAATCCCACGGCAGCACCTCGACCTTGCTGAAAGCCAGCACGTCGCGGATCAGGTCGCCCTGGACGAACCAGAGCCCTTGCATGTCGAAGATGCCGAAGCTGTCCGGATTGGCCTGTCCGCTGCGACAGAGCTGCCAGGCCTTGCCGCCGACGATGAAGCGGTCGCGCGGCACATCCAGCGGGTCGAAGTCGAGGTTGAGCGCCTCCTGCATC
Organism: Anaerolineae bacterium; assembly: GCA_034676785.1. Classification (GTDB taxonomy): domain Bacteria; phylum Chloroflexota; class Anaerolineae; order B4-G1; family SLSP01; genus PWVB01. The sequence goes on from JAXDDP010000011.1 coordinate 2,223, forward strand.
AACCCATCGAGCTGCGCATCGACCAGGACCCATCGCTCCTCGCTCGCGTGCCAGTATTCCGCCACCCAGTGGTCCTCGAAGTGATCGGGCAGAAAGTAGGTGCCGAAGCCACAGCGGGCGCGGGCGGGCACGCCCTGGTGGCGCAGGATCGCCGCCATCATCACCGAGAAGTCGCGGCAGTTACCCACCAGCTTGCTCTCATGGACGCGAGCTTCGGTCAGGTGGCGCCCGTCGAGCTCGAAGAGGCGCGCCAGCTTCTGATCGACGCGGCGCAGTTGCACCTCGCCCTTGCGTTCCTCCGTGAGCTTCACGCCGTACCGCTCGGCCCAAAAGATGTGCAACATCACGTCCTGCACAATCCTGCACAGGGCACCTACATCTCTCGGCAAACCGTCGAATGCAGATGCATACCTCCCGGTATCCGTCATGACACCTTTGGTAGCGTAGTATGCCAACACATGAGCGGAATGCGTCAACACCTGAACGTGATCCGTCATCTCTGGATACCTCCTTCTACCTGATCGAGGGGTCGCGCCAAAGCACGACAACCACGACATCGCATCGCGATGTTGTGGGAAGACCTCCGTCCACCCACTGCATAGTATACTGACGAACCATGCCATAGTGATACAGGTATCACTACTCACAATCGGGGATCCCGAAGACGATGCAGAGCAACTAACGCCACTGCCAGAGACGCCTACAATGGGACACCTTGATAACTCGGCCGTAACCGAGGAGGAATGGTCATGACACCTGCTGAGAAAATCGCTGCCTGGGCCGATCGCCTCCGCGACATCTCCGCGATGGGCGGGCACTTCGCCAGAAGCATCTATGACACGCACAACTACCAGGCCATACAGGACATTGCGATGGCCATGCTCGCCCTGGCCACCGATACCCCGCTAGAGGAGATCGAACCACTCCGCGCGCCCATCTTCTCCCATCCTACGCCATTCACAAGTGGCGACGGAGCGGTCATTGACCCGACCGACGGCCGCCTGCTCCTGATTCGCAGAGCCGACTCGGGCCAGTGGGCGATGCCAGGCGGAGCTCTGGAAGTGGGCGAGACGCCGGCAGAGGGAATCATCCGCGAGGTTCGCGAGGAGACGGGCATCATCTGCGAGGCCAACCGGCTGGCAGGCGTCTTTGACTCACGCTTGTGTGGTACAATGAGCCGGCACCACCTCTACCACTTCGTCTTCCTCTGCACGCCTCTCAACCGGGCAGCGCCCGTCCCTCCACTGACGCCGGGAGAGGTGCTCGAGACCGCGTGGGTTGGCGCCGACGAAATCCCCGCAGACCTCTACCCGGGCCACGCTGTTCGCATTGCCGACGCTTTCCGCGTCTGGCGCGGCGAAGCGGAGACCTTCTTCGACCACTGACCTCATCATCGCTTTGCCACTCGCCTCCTGAAGCCTGGACGTCTCAGCATGCTTTAGGTCGACACAACACAGGACCGGCGCATTTGATTGAGACCAAGACAGCTGAAACGCCAGCGAACACGCATGCGCCGGCGCGTGCACAAACCCCGCCCCAATAGCTCGTGCTTCCTCCAGCGCGGCGGTTGCGCCAGAACCGTAACCGCTCTATAGTGCCTGCATATGGCCACACGACTGTCGTCTCCTGATCGACCCACAACATCCGCTGGCGGTACAGTGCTGCTGATGGCAACGCTGCTGCTCTTTGACAGCCTCCACTTTGTCTTCGCCAGACTGCTGCTACCCGTCATCGAGCCACAGGCATCGGCACTCTACGTGATGGCGATGAGCGTGCTCGAGGTGGGCATCTTCGGAGTTGCCACCCGGCGCCTTCACTGGACTACGGGCAAACGGTACGTCTGGTTCTTCGCGGCGATCGGTGCGCTTGTCGCCGTGAACATGTCGATCCACTACGAAGCCGTGGCCCTCATCGATCCAGGTATGGCTTCGCTGCTCAACCAGAGTGCAGTCCTGTTCAACCTCGGCTTCGGTATCCTCTGGCTGCGCGACCGCCTGGCACCACTGCAGGGGGTCGGAGCGCTGATCGCCCTTACCGGCGTCATTACCATCAGCTTTCAGCCAGGCGACTATCTGCGCCTCGGGGCCTTGCTGGTCGTGATCGCGGCCCTCATGTATGCCACGCACAATGCACTGACCAAGCGCTACGGTGGGGAGATCGCCTTTCTCGACTTCTTCTTCTTCCGACTCCTCGCGACAGCGACCTCCCTTATGCTCATCACCGTCGGTCGGGGCGCCCTGGTCTGGCCCACACCCAAAGCCTGGGGACTGATGCTCCTCGTTGCGACCGTCGATATCGTCCTGAGTCGCACCCTCTACTACCTCGCGCTGCGCCGGCTCAGCATGAGCACGCACACCATCGCTCTCACCCTCAGCCCCGTCGCTGCCGCGATTTGGGCATTCGTGATCTTCGGCTCAGAACCCGGCGTGCAGCAGGTTCTGGGAGGCATCGCCATCCTCGTCGGCGTGGCTATCGTATCACTGGGCCGGCCCTCAAATCGTTGACGCGCAAGCGTCCATCACTTGTTCCAGGAGATTGTCCCTATGAGTCGTAGCTTCGCAGAACTGCACCGGCAGGTCGTTTTCGGTCGGTCCGAGGGCCGGATCATCTGGCAACCACGAATCCTCGCCTGGGTGACCGATAAGGAGTTCGCCGGTGAACCCTTCCCGCCACCCTTTACCGGCATGACCCCCTATGAGATCTACCGCGAGCTCGATTGTTCCGCCCGGCTGTACGAGTACAATGCGTGCTTCCGACGTATCGAGCATCCATCCGTGACCTTCGAACGGGTCAGGCTCAACGAGACGGACACGAAGACCACGATCCATACCCCCGTGGGCGACCAGGTCGCCATCCACCGGACCACAACGAGCAATTGGCACACCATCACAGTCAAGTGGGAAGTCGAGAGCGAGGATGAGCTCAAAGTTGCCGCCTGGCGCGAGGAGAACAGCGACTGGGCGTGGGATCAGGAGGCGTTCGATGCGCTGCAAGCCGAGGCTGGTGACCTCGGGGCGCCGACGATGTTCATGCCGCGGATGAACATCCAGAGCCTCTACATCGAGAAGATGGGCAGCCAGAATGGCATCTATGCCATCTATGACTGGCCTGATACCGTCGAGCGCTATTTCGCCGCCCTTGAGGAGAGCCACGATCGACTCATTGACGTCATCAACGCCTCCCCTGTCGACATCATCAACTACGGTGAGAACGTCCACGGTGGGACCCTGCCACCCAAGTGGTTCGTCAAGTACCACCTGCCCGCCTGCCAGCGCCGTTCCGAGCGACTGCACGCTGCCGGCAAGTGGATCTGCTCGCACTGGGACGGTGATGTCAAAGCGCTCCTCCCCTATGCTCGCGAAACCGGCCTCGATGGCATCGAGGCCATCACGCCTTATCCGCAAGGCGACGTCACTCTGGAAGAGACCCGCGAAGCACTTGGCGATAATATGTTCCTGCTGGATGGCATCCCTGCCATCTTTTTCGACAAGACTTTCTCTGTCGAGACCCTGATCGAGTGTACGGAACGCGTCATTGAGCTCTTTGCGCCCAAACTCGTCCTGGGCATCTCCGATGAGATCTCTTCGACCGGCGATCTGGAGCGCGTGCGGCTCGTGGGCCAGATTGTCGATGCATACAACGCAAAGCAGCCTGGCATCAGGGAAGAAGCTTGAGCCAGGCTCACCACGGCGCGATGGATTCCAATCCGGGGTCCGCTCTCGCCACCCAGTGCCAGGAGGTACGATGACTGAAGAACTGCTGTGGACCGCCCAATGGATCTGGAAGACACAGCCTTCCGAATCGGCGGAGGTCGACGTCTACAACCGGTCGATCGTCGCCCGCAAGGACTTCCATAGTGACCAGGTCGGGGAGGCATGGCTGCGCGTTACAGCCGATAGCGCGTACCGGCTCTTCATCAACGATGTCTGGGTCAACGACGGACCGTGCCGGGCATGGCCCGAGCACTACCAATACGACGTCATGGACGTCACTTCTTATCTTCGCCCGGGCGCAAACGAGATCCGCGTGGTCGCCAAGCACTGGGGAACCGGCACGTTCCACCAGGTTCCCATACAACCCGGGCTTCTGCTTCAGCTTGATCTCGATCCGGGAACCGACCACGCCCGGGTCATCGCGACGGATGGGACCTGGTCCGTCGCCGAGGCAACGGCCTGGCAGCGCAACACGCCCAAGGTCAGCATCCAGATGGAGCCTCAGGAACTCTATGATGCACGCCTGGAGGACGATCTGCACTTTGAGCCCGCCACTGTGCTCTGTGAGGCAACCGCTGGCCCCTGGAAGGACCTGCACCCGCGCGACGTCGCGCTGCTGACCAAGGAGCCCTTTCACCTGCGCGCGTTCCTCGGTGCGAGCGTCGTCCGCAGACGCAAGGACCTCACGCTATGCGTCCCAGCTGCACGCCTCGCCCATCCCGGCCTGATCGAGGCCAACCACAACGTGCTCCAGGCTGGCGGCATCGCCACGGTCATGACACTGGTAGAACCTGCCCACATCGGCTTTGCATCCGAGGGCTTCGCGCTCGCGATCGACGGCACACGCGTGCAGGACGGCGCTATCGATCTTGAGGCAGGTGAACACGTGCTCCTCGCCTTCGTCGTAGAGGTTGTTGGGCACCGCAAGGAGAAAGTGCTCCGGATCATCGAGCCTCCGGAATCGCTGAACTTGCGAAACCCGATGCAGGCCGACCACGCAAACCCCTGGTGCTGGATCGCCTTCCCCGAGTTTGACTACGCCGGCGACGATCTGCGGTGGCCCTACCAGGGTCATGTCCAGGCGCTGGAAGACCAGATCCAGGGTTACCTCACCGAGGTCGAGGAGCTTGCCTCGCGTGTCACGGACCCCGCGGCCTTCGTGGCCATCCTCGGTGACCGCGCTCACTGCATGCCCGCTGAGACGCTCTTCGTTACCGATACGCACGTTGACTTCCTGAACCGCGAGGCCATCAGCCCTGCTGATGCCCTTATCGCGAATGCCGCCGGCCCAATCGCGGATGCTACCGGCCTGATCGGGAACGCTACAGGCCTACTCTATGACCATGCGCAGGCCACAACAATCCACCCCTCGCCTGAGGGCGACATCGAGCTGGTCTATGACCTTGGCGAGCAAACCATCGGTTACTACGACTTCGAGCTGATTGCCCCTGCCGGCGTCGCCGTGGACATCTATAGCGTCGAGTACATCAACCCGAGCGGACAGATCCAGCACACCTACGGCAACCGCAATGGCCTGCGTTACATCACGCGTCAAGGACTCAACCGCTTTGTCTCGATGAAGCGTCGATCGGGTCGCTACCTCTTCGTCACGCTCCGCAATCAGACCTCAGACAACCCGCTTCTGAGCGGCATCACCATTCGCAGGTTGCGCCTCATCGAGTCGACCTACCCGGTCAACGCCGTGGGCAGCTTCCGCTGCAGTGACGAGCGGCTGACCCGCATCTGGGAGATCGCGGCGCGAACGCTCAAGCTCTGCATGGAAGATACCTTTACCGATTGCCCGCTCTACGAGCAGACCCTCTGGGTCGGGGATGCGCGCAACGAGTCCGTCTTCGCCTACCCGGTATTCGGTGCCACCGACATCGCCCGACGCTGTGCACGGCTTGCCGCCCAGTCGCTGGGACGCTATCCCATCATCGGCTCCCAGGTCCCCACGACCTGGGACACGCTCCTTCCCGCGTGGTCCTTCCTCTGGGGCATCTCGATCTGGGACTACTATGCCTTCACCGGCGACAGCGCCTTTCTCGACGAGATGTGGCCCGCCGTCATCCGCAACATCGAGGGCGCGGCAGGCCTTCTGGACCCGGAATCGGGCCTGTTCCGTGGAGCCTTCTGGAACATGTTCGACTGGTCCGGCATCGACGACGTCCACGAAATCGTGCTGCACAACAGCCTGCTCCTCGTCGGTGCACTCGATGCCGCGATGAAGTGTGCTCTCGAGCTCGGAGATGATGACCACCATACCTGGCTGGCAGGCCTGCGTGCCCGACTGACCACGAGCATCAACCGGCTGTGGGACGTCGAGCGACAGGCCTATCCCGACAGCATCCACGAGGACGGCACGCTCAGCGAGTCGACCTCCCAACACACCAGCTTCCTGGCCCTGCTCTACGATGTGATACCGGAAGAACACGCTGAGGCAGCGCTCCGCAACACCCTGACGCCGCCAGAGGGTATGGTTCGCGTCGGCTCACCGTTCGCCATGATGTACTACTACGAAGCACTCGACCATATGAGCCGGCCCGATGAGATCATTCGCTCGCTCTATGAGGCCTACCTGCCTATGCTTGAGTCGGGGGCTACCACCGTGTGGGAGGTCTTCCCGACCAGCCACGATCGCCCCAGTGCCTTCCCCACGCGCAGTCACTGCCATGCCTGGTCTTCAGCACCCGTCTACTTCCTCAACCGCCTCGTCCTGGGAGTCCGCCCGCTCACCCCGGGGGGCACCGAGATCGAGCTCAGCCCCCGCCTGTCAGATCTGAGCTGGGCCGAGGGCACCGTTGTGACGGCCCAGGGACCGGTTCAGGTCTCGTGGCGTGCCACTGAGAGCACTCTGGACATCGCTATCAAGGCTTCCTCGACCGTCCAGGTCCGCTTTGCGGCCAATGACTCTCACGGTGATCGTGCGGTGAACCTGCGTGTCGACAGCGACACGCTTATGACATAGGTCGAAGGGTACTTCTCGCTACGCACTGACAGATTGGAGGTCTGCTATGCATACCATCGTCATCGGCGGAACCGGACACGTTGGCACCTATCTGGTGCCTCGCCTCGTCGAGGCGGGCCATAGAGTCACCGTCGTGAGCCGCGGAAAACGCGATCCTTACACCCCGCACGGAGCCTGGCGTGCGGTGAACCACGTCGTCATGGACCGGGCCGGCGACGAGGCACGGGGCACCTTTGGCACCCAGATCCGCGGCCTCGAGCCCGATATCGTCATCGATATGATCTGCTTCACGCTCGAGAGCGCTCAGCACCTCGTCCAGGCCCTGCGTGGGCGGGTACAGGCCTTCCTGCACTGCAGCACGTGCTGGGTCCACGGCAAGACCGTGAGTGTCCCCGTGACCGAGGATCAGCCCCGCCAGCCGATTGGCGACTACGGCATCAAGAAGGCCGCAATCGAGGCTTACTTGCACCACGAGGCACGTCACACCGGCTTCCCCGAGACCTGCATCGTGCCGGGCCACATCGTCGGCCCGGGTTGGGTGCCGCTGAACCCGCAGGCCAACTTCAATCCCGACGTCTATGGCACCCTGGCCAAGGGAGGGCCGCTCGTCCTGCCCAATCTGGGTCAGGAACTGGTCCACCATGTCCACGCTGATGACGTGGCCCAGCTCTTCATGCTCGCCATCGAGAACTGGAATGCTGCCGTCGGCCAAAGCTTCCACGCTATCTCGCCTGCCGCCCTCACGCTCCGCGGCTATGCCGAGGCTGCCGCCGGTTGGTTTGGCCAGACCGCGGACCTGAGCTTCAGGCCCTTCGACGCCTGGCGCGAGGGAGTCTCCGAGCGCGATGCGGAGGCGACCTGGGGTCATCTGGAACACAGCCCCAACTGCTACAGCATCGCCAAGCCCCAACGCTTGCTTGGCTACCAGCCGCGCTACACATCGCTGCAAGCCGTTCGCGAGGCTGTGACCTGGCTGGTCGATCGGGATATTGTGAAAGTCTGAGCCGGAGAACAACCCGGACACTGAGAACCGTGCAAGGACTGCACGGTTGCGTCCTCCATTCCAGGAACTGCCACCGATACCAGCCGAGATTCCGGGTCTCACACCCCAAGGAGAGAACCTATGCCAACGGATCGCATCATGTTATGGGAAGGCCGCCCTCCGGCATCGTCGCCGGAAAGTGACTTTTCGCCTTACCTCGAATGCCTGCCTGCGCCCCTTACCGAGAGGAAACCGCGCGGCGCGGTCCTGGTCTGCCCTGGCGGCGGCTACACCAACCGCGCAGCCCACGAACAGCATCCCATCGCCGAGCGTTACCGTGACGCAGGCTTCCACGCCTTCGTCCTTCAATACCGTGTCCACCCCAATCTCCATCCAGCCCCACTGCTCGATGTCTCACGCGCACTGCGCCTGATCCGCCACAACGCCAACCGTTGGGGGCTGGACCCTCAGCGCATCGCCGTCTGTGGCTTCTCCGCCGGAGGCCACCTCACCGCCAGCCTGGGCGTCCACTACGGGCTCGACGTGCTCAATGTGAACGACGCCCTGGACAGGGTCAGTTGCCGCCCGGATGCCCTGATCCTGTCCTATGCGGTCCTCTCCAGCAAGGCTTTCCGTCACGAGGGCTCCTTCACCAACCTGCTAGGCCCTGATCCCGATCCGGCGCTGTTCGCCCTGATGTCGCTTGAGGACCACGTCACCCCTGACACACCACCAGCCTTCCTGTGGCA
>JAXDDP010000013.1:0-2656 GCA_034676785.1 Anaerolineae bacterium
TGCGAGACCTCGAGCGTACCGCGGTATGCACCCGACGCGTCACGCAGGGCGAAGTACCGGATGTGCACGAACAAGGGCTCACCTGCCGGGGCCATCTGAATCCAGAACTCCGCCACATCGCGCTTGCCGGCGCGGAAGTCCTCAACAATGCGCAGCACCTTGTCCACACTCTGGGGCGGATGGCAGTGCTGCACCTTGCGTCCGATAATGGCGGGGGAGCGCTGGAAGATGCGTTCGCGGCCCTGCGAGAAGTAGCGCACCTCATCGTTCTCATCCACGAACGTGACGTCGACCGGCAGCGACCGCAGCATCAGGTCGATCTGCTCTGCGGTCAACAGCCCGACGGATAGCGGGATCCCGCCCTGAGGCCCTGCTGGTGCCGCTGCGGCGGGAGTGGGCTCTCCGTGGAGTTGCGCTTTGGTCACCGCCCCCGGGACCCAGGCGCGACCAGGCCGGGCGTAAGAGTAGCCGATCTCATCCCCTTGATCGCGAACCGCCACCCACTCGTCCTCGGTCAGCCGCTCCAGCGCCGCCGGGAAGAGGATGTGCTCCTCTTTGTAGATCATCGAGCGAAGGGTCTCTGCAAGCTTGTCGAATGACCTGCGTAGATCGGGAGACACGACATCCGTATCAGCAGCGACATCCAACGCTGTCCCCAGCGCTTTCCACATGTCGCGAATCTCATCGTGAACACCCCACATCACCTGCGTGGGACCCAAGAATCCTTTCTGCTCGAGGAACGGAAACAGAAGATTTTCCTTGCGCAGGTAGTGCTTGTCATACTCGCGCAAATGCACCACAGCCTTCTGCGCCAGGCTCAACGTCGAAGCCCGGGGCAAGGCGACGTAGTCGTCCAGCGCTTCAGCAACCTCATCGAGGACCCGCTGCACGCCCAGGTTCTCGGCCCTGAAGGTGAAGACCGGGTGACCGGGCATCGTCTCCGGGGGCTTCTGCGTGTCCAGCGCATCCTGGAAGATGGCCACGTGGACGTCACACAGCGGCTCGATCTCCGCAGGGTCGAGCCCTTCGTTGACCAGGGCCGCCTCAATGCGCACGATCTCGTCGGGCCCGACGTCGGCCAGCATGTCGGCAAAGGCAGCCTTCACCTCATCCGCCGACCGTCCCTCATGGAGCTGGCGGATGATCGCCTTCAGCTTCTCTTCTCGCAGTGTCTGGTTGTTGATGAACTCACTCATCGTCGTGTCTCCTCACCGGGTGGACCACCACCCCAATGGACTGAATCGGTTACAGCGCCAGTTGCTGATGCCTCTCGGCGATTGTGTCTGCCAAATTGTCGATAGCGGCGAAGTCGGCTGCCCGCGGTTTGCCCTGTACCAGCACCGGATCGAGCACCTCCACACGCAACGCCGGAATCGCAGCGACCAGCGCCTTGGCAGCACCCGGCGCCCAGCCATACGAGCCCACGACGCTTGCATATAGCGTCTTGGGCCGTAGGGCGTTCGCCAGGGTGGCGGCATAGGCAGCCTGCGGATGGGCACCGCCCAACACCGTGGGCGAACCGATCACGACGGTGGCTGCATCGACGAGCGCCATAGCCAGGTCCCCGAGGTCGGTCACCGTCAAGTCGAAGGGATGGACCTCAATGCCACGCGTGGCAAGCGCAGCGACCAGTCGATCGACCAACGCTCGTGTGCTGCCGTGCATCGACACGAAAGGCACCACGGCCTCGTTGTGCGCCGGCCCGCTCACCCAATCCCGGTACGCGTCCAGGATGACCTCTGGCTCATCCCACACGGGTCCGTGGCTCGGCGCGATCCGCGCAACCTCATAGGCACTCAGCCGATCAAGGTTGCGCTCGAGCGGTTTGCGGAACGGCATCATGATCTCGGCATAGTAGCGCTTGGCTGAGCGCACAATGCGGCCATCGACACCGGCGCTAAGGTTCGATGTGGCAAAGTGCGACCCGAACAGGTCGCAGGTGAAGAGCGTCTTCTCCTCTATCAGGTAGGAGAGCATGGTCTCTGGCCAGTGCACCCAGGGCGCATGGATGAACTCCAGAGTTCGATCGCCCAATGACACCTTGTCGCCGTCCGCCACTGCGTCGATGCGATCGGGATCAAGATGCAGCAGGTCCACGAGCATCCCCTTCCCTTTGGGCGTGGCCAGAACCCGCGCCCCTGGATAGCGCTCGAGGACCAAGGGGATCGTCCCGGAATGGTCTTGCTCGGCATGGTGTGCCACGACGTAGTCCACGTGCGGTATACCATCGAGCTGGGCAAGCAACACCTCGCTCATCGTCGGGTCGACCGCATCCAGCAAGGCCGTCTTCTGGTCACCTTGCACAAGGTACGCGTTGTAGCTCGTGCCTTCGGGCAGTGGGATAAGGGAGTCAAACAACCGGCGGTGCCAGTCGACAGCTCCCATCCACATGACCCGGTCGCTCAAGGGCCTCTGGTCCATAGATCATCCTCCCCAGATCATCTGAAACCCCAGGGCCGCACCCATACGGGGCCGGCCCTGGCTCACTCAGTTTCCCAGAAGCCGGTAGGTCTACGCTCCGACGGCGATCGCCGCCACATCCGCCTCGACCGTCGAAATGGGCTTGATGTCGAAGTGCTTCACGAGAACCTCGGCGACGCCCGGAGAGAGGAACGCCGGCAGCACCGGTCCAAGCCGGATATGCTTGACGCCGAGA
>JAXDDP010000014.1:0-4156 GCA_034676785.1 Anaerolineae bacterium
ATTCTGAAGTTCGGCTTCCCTCTCCAGCTGAACCGTCTGCTCTGGTATGCTTCCAGTCGGGCGGATGTTCTGCTATTGGGCGTGTTTCTTGGCCCCGTCAGCGTGGCATTCTACAACATCGCCGCGACGATTCCCAATGCCCTCATCCGACTGGCACAGTCCTATGTGGCGGTGTTCTTCCCCACGCTAGCCTCCATGCGGGCCGAGGGCCAGACCGAGCGTGCTAGCCGTATGCTCAACCGTTCGTTGCGGCTGTGTTCATTTCTGGGGGCCTTGATCGCTGTGGGTGCGGTGGTGTTCAGCAAGGAAATCATCAGACTTCTCTTCTCGGAACAATACGTTGCCAGTGCCGGAGCCTTTTCGCTCCTGATGATAGCGTTCCATATGACGTTCCTGGTGAGCTTGATGGGCTATGCTTTGACAGCCAGTGGTTTTCCGAAACGCTCGCTGGCACAGAATGTCACAAATGTCGTATGTGCTGTCGTGCTGGATCTGCTGTTGATTCCTGGCTTGGGTATGGTTGGGCCGGCTCTTGCGCAGCTGATATCCTCATATGTGGCGAATCCTGTATCAGTTCTGTTGCTGCGGCGTAGCGAATTGCGGGTGACGGTCACGCATTACGTTAAGCAGACAGCACTGCTCTGGCTATGCGCCGGGCTCTTCTGGTGGACGGCGCCCAGTGGGCTGCCTTACAAGTTGGCAATCGTCGTGCTATATGTCGTATCTAGTGCTGGGCTGGCGACGGTCTCTGCTGAAGATCTCAAGCTGATGCTCCCTGGGTTCGTGACCCGGCGCTTGACCGCGCTGAGAGAAGCCCTCTTCCATAGCCGCTGAGAACGCAGATGCGCTTGGAGGAGTCGACGCCACAAGGGCCTGGAGATAGGCAACCGACCTGGATGATGACGGTTAGGAGAAGCTAATGCACGGAGAGACGATCTTGTGCATCGCACCCCGGACCTGGCATTCTCTGTGGAAGTGCGTTCAGCAGATCATGTCCCGGGTTGCGCAGCGCAATCGGGTGTTGTACTTCGAACCCGGACGCAATCCGGACAGAGATGTCATGGGTGAGATGTGGCGGAAGGGGCCAAACCTCGTCCGCATCCGCAGCGAGGCCGTGCACGAGAACCTGGTCAGGATCGAGTCACCGCCCGTTCTGCCGATCATGCGCCAGCATCTCCCTCCCTCGCTGTTGCGGGTCACGACGCCAGCGGTGGTCAGGATCAATGCGGCGGTGTTGGTCAGACATGTGAGACGGACAATGTCAGCCTTCCACGTTGAGCGACCGATCCTGTGGCTGCATTCCCCGTATCATTTTCCGCTCGTAGGCAAGTTCAGGGAGAAGCTGGCCTGCTACTACAACTACGATGAGTTCCCTGAGTTTGTGCAGAATCGACGGATCAAGCATCTGTTGCGCGAGTACGATGACGAGCTAACGCGCCGCGTTGATGTGGTCTTCGCCACCTCCCGTGCTCAACTGGAGCGACGACAGGCCGTGAACCCAAGTGCCTACTTCTCGCCCAACGGCGTTGATTTCGAGCTGTTCAACCGAGCTTTGGCGCCGGACTGCTCGCTGCCGCCTGACATCGCCGCGCTGCCGTCTCCCATCATTGGTTTCGTTGGGTGGCTTGGGTATCAGATCGACACCGAACTCCTGCTCAGGGTGGCTCAGGCATTTCCAGAGTGCTCTCTCGCACTGATTGGCCCTGACGAGCTGCCTGAGTGCGAGGCTCTGGGGCAGCTGCGCGCCCTGCCCAACGTGTTCTTCCTGGGCCGCAAGAACCTTGATCAGCTTCCGAGCTATCTTCGGGCCTTTGATGTAGCGCTCATTCCGTATGTACTGGAAGGGCATGTGCTCTCCATATATCCCTTGAAACTGCACGAGTATCTCGCGGCCGGTCGTGCTGTGGTTACAGTCAGGCTACCCGAACTGCTTCCCTACCGTGACGTGGTGCATATCGCTGAGAGCTCCGCCGACTTCATCAGCCAGATCGGCCACGCGCTTCGTGATAGGTCCCCGGCAGCGATCGCTGCTCGTGTCGCGGTGGCGAGGGAGAACACCTGGGAACAGCGGGTCGAGGCCATCTATGATGTGCTGAATGAGCACTTGCCTGATGGTACAGGGCACGCCCGGCGCGCTGCATGAGGGTGAGGATGGGTGTTGGCGATGAGAAGTCGCGTTCATCTGGGCCGAATCCAGTCACCTATCTGGGGGAAGGTCTCGTTGTGAAGACAGCGTTCCTTGCCTGGATTGACTACCACCGTCGGAGTGATCTGCTGGCGCAGCACTTGGGCGCCACGACCTACTTCATTCAGCACGGGGCGCCTGGTGGACTGATCAAGACGGCGATTAGGTACCTGGTGCAAGCTTGGCGATCCTGGCGCGTCCTGTCAAAGGATCGGCCCGACATCGTCTTTGTCCAGAACCCGCCGATTTTCTGCGTTGTGGTAGCAGCACTCTATGCAAAGCGCTATGGTGCGGAATATGTGATCGATTCGCATACCGGAGCCTTCCTGTCACCGAAGTGGCGCTGGTCACTTCGTCTGCACCGGTTGCTCTCGAGCGGTGCGCTCGCGACCATCGTCCACAATACTGCGCAGGAGCAGATCGTGAAACCGTGGGGGTGCCGTTACCTGGTCATGGGATTCACGCCTGGTAGGTATCCCCCGGGGGACACATACGATCTTGACGGCAACTTCTGTGTGGCAGTGATCAGCAGCTTTCGCGATGATGAGCCACTCGGCGAAGTGTTCGGAGCAGCGGCGTTGATGCCTGATGTGAGATTCTACATCACTGGGGATGCTACGCGGATCCAGGCCTCACTGGCAGCCAGAAAGCCCGACAATGTTCTCTTGACAGGTTATCTCTCCTACGATCGGTATGTGGGCTTGCTTCGGGGCGTCGATGCCATGGTGGTCCTCACGACTGGAGACCACCAGCTGCTGATGGGCGGCTTTGAAGCTGTCTCTTTGGGAAAGCCTTTGATTGTCTCCGATTGGCCGTTACTGCGGACGTACTTCCACCAAGGGACAGTCTATGTGACCAACACTGCCGAGGGTATCTCGGAGGGCATTCGCCAGGCTCAACGCGACCTGCCCGTGCTGCAGCAGGCCATCCTTGCGCTGAGCGCGGAGCTTCATACTGAGTGGGAGGGAGCGATCGCGCAGCTCAGGTGTCTGTTGGAGGCGCCCAAAGCCAAGGCAGATGGGGGTAAGCCGGAAAAGCTGCAACCATGACAAGGTGGTTTCGAATCCTCCTAGTCTGTGTGCTGTTCGCTGTGATCGTGCTCGCCGCTGCTGTGGTCGGCGGGTTTGTCCGGCGGGGAGAACCTCAAGATGCCAGCACCCATCAGGCGGCTTCTTCCCTATCGCCTTCTCCCCCCCTGATATCCACGATGTCGCCACTGGCAACGCCGGATGATCGCGGCAGTGTGATCATGTCAGGTGAACCGATCCGGCTTCAGGACGGCTCACTTGATCACTATGTCTATATGCCTTGGGTCTTCAAGCCACGCGGGCCGGTCACATACTACGTGTCCAAGCGGGGTAACAACACCGACGGCGGATCCTGGGACACTGCCTGGTCAGAGCTGGATCAGATCGACTGGGACGTGGTCGAGCCCGGCGATACGATCCTCTTGGACGGTGGCCTGAGTGAGATGGTCTACACCACGACTCTGACGGTCGGGAAGAGCGGCACATCTGCCCTCCCCATTACGATCAGCCTTGCCGGCGAGCCCGGCAGAGATGGGCGCGTTGTGATATTCGGTGGACGATCCACCCCACTGCCTTATTGTGACCAACTGGACTACCAATACGTCGGTGATGGCGTGCGTAGCGAGGGGATTCGGCTGGACCGAGTCTCGTGGATTGTGATTGATGGGCGAAAGTGGCGTGGCGTCGTGATCTACGGTCACAGGCGGAGTGGCATACGGCTGTACCAACCGTTGGATGAGTTGGAGACTTATCCCACGTGTGAGCACATCACCTTTCGCGGCCTTGAGATCTACGATAACGGCTACGCTCAGTTGCGAGGAGATGCCTGGCGACCGAACGGCCAAGGCGTGGAGTTGTCGGGCCGTCACATTACGTTCGAGCAGGTGATCGTACACGACAACGGTCAGGATGCGTTTCAGACAGGCGGCGTCATCGAGGATAT
>JAXDDP010000015.1:0-32570 GCA_034676785.1 Anaerolineae bacterium
ACCAATGCGTCAGAACGCCCTGCTGCGCGGACACCATGCTCAGGATGGTCAATGCAGCCAGGATAGCCATGCCCCAGCCCAGGAGGTCGAGTTTCTGGTCGTGGCTGAGGCGCTGCCAGAGGGTCGGCTGTGGCTTGCGGCTCCTGCTGCGCCGAGTGCTCGACGACCGTCTGCGGGTGCTGGTTGATGCGCTACGCTTGGTCATGATCGTTGGAGCGGTTCTTCCGTCCGGTCCTGTGCGGACCCAAAACTGAGTCAATAGCTTCCCTTACAGACCGGACCTGGATGGTCTCGAGGTCTTTGGGTGCCGTAAATCCAGGATCATCGGGCCGGCTCCGCCCAAGTCGTCGGGGAATGATGACCTTACGAAATCCGAGCCGGGATGCTTCGTTGAGGCGGGACTCGAGCTGGCCTACCGAGCGTACCTCGCCTGACAGGCCGACCTCGCCGACAAAGGCCATATCGGCGGGCACAGGCTGATCCCAGATGCTGGACGTAAGGGCCAACACAACGGCGAGGTCGGCCGCCGGTTCCTCGACCTGTAGGCCCCCGACCACGTTGGCGAAGACATCCTGCTCGCCCAAGTTCAGCCCGACGCGCCGCGTTAGTACGGCTATGGTCAGCAGTAGCCGGTTGAAGTCCAGGCCGTTGGCTGTACGTCGAGGATTTCCGAAGCTTGTGTGGCTGGCTAGCGCCTGTACCTCGACAAGCAGGGGGCGCGTGCCTTCGACGGTGATTGCAACTGCGGATCCGGGCACATTCACCATCCGCTCGGCCAGGAAGGCTTCAGATGGGTTGAGTACCTCTATCAAGCCCTTGGCCTGCATCTCGAAAACCCCGACCTCGGAAGTCGCGCCGAAGCGATTCTTGACACTGCGCAGCAGGCGATAGGCGTGAAAGGGATCCCCTTCGAGATAGAGAACGGTGTCGACGATGTGTTCCAGGACCTTGGGACCGGCGATGGCGCCCTCTTTGGTGACGTGGCCCACGAGGAAGACGGGCACGCCCTGCGACTTTGCCCACCGCTGGAATCGGCTGGCGGACTCGCGCACCTGGCTGACGTTACCGGAAGCCGAAGACAGGTCCTCTGTGTGCATCGTCTGGATCGAGTCGATGACGAGGGCGCCGATCCTTGGGATCATAGCGTCGGCTTGGGCCAGAATGGCTCCAACTTCGGTTTCCGAGAGGAGATGGAGGGGATCTCCGGTAATGTCTAGGCGGTCGGCGCGCATACGAATCTGCTGTGGTGACTCTTCGCCCGACACGTAGAGTACGGGCTGGGCATCGGTACCGAGCGTCGCGGCCACCTGCAGCAGCAGTGTCGACTTGCCGATGCCGGGTTCACCACCGATCAGGACAATCGACCCCGGGACAAGCCCGCCACCAAGGACCCGTGAGAATTCACCCATTGCGACGGGGATGCGGGGGATAGCGCCAATCTCTACCTGACTCAACGGCTGTGGCACTGCAGCGCTGTGGGGCAGTGTCGCCATTGTCCGGACGTCGAAATCGGGCTCCAGCAGCGTTTCAACGAGGCTGTCCCAGGCACCGCAGTTCGGACACTTGCCCATGTGACGGGCATAGCTCCAGTTGCATTGCTGGCATACCCACCGTGTCTCTTGCCTGGGCATCGACTCCCTTTCTTAGCTCCCATGATATCAGAACATACATTCTATTGCAAGGGAGATCGCACGATTTCTACCTCATATTCGAGAAAAAGGCAAACACCGTCACACGGGCCTCGCCCCATGGCCCGTCTATGCTAGACTTTGCCTCATGCGAGTGGGGGATCTTGAGCGATCTGCACCGCCGCTGCTGGCGGACGCAATGTTGGGCAAGCTGGCGCGCTGGCTGCGGGCGTTGGGGTATGACACGCTCTATCTCCAGGTCGATGATGCAGAGATTGCACATCGTGCTCGGGTTGAGAGTCGGGTTGTGCTCACCCAAGACCGACAGCTCGCGCGCCGACGGGGATTGCGCACGGTTCTGATCATGTCGCAGGATCTGGCGCAACAAGTAGAAGAGGTGATCGCTGCGGTGGGCAAACCTC
Organism: Anaerolineae bacterium; assembly: GCA_034676785.1. GTDB lineage: Bacteria > Chloroflexota > Anaerolineae > B4-G1 > SLSP01 > PWVB01. The sequence goes on from JAXDDP010000015.1 coordinate 2,051, forward strand.
CGGTTGACTGTGCCCGGTGCATGGTCTGCAATGGTGCTCTCGAGCGTATCTCCCACGATGATGCGGCGAAGCAGGTGCCGGTCTACGTTGCAGCGACGCAGGAAGTCTTTCGACGGTGCATCGAGTGTGGTAGAATCTACTGGCAGGGCACACACTGGGACGGGATTCGCGAGCGGATCGCCCGAGTGCTTACGGACGGGCACGGGGCGGGCCTCGGTTGACAAATCCGCCGTCCTGGCTATAATGCTTTGGCTGCCGACCCTCCGAGGGCTCGGCTCCTATTGTGTAATGGGGAGGAAAGACGTGTACGCAGTCATCAAGGCCGGAGGGCACCAGTACAAAGCATCTGTTGGAGACGAACTCATTGTGGAACGTCTCCCATACGAGGTCGGCGCGCAGGTCGAGTTGGGCGAGGTCTATCTGTTGGCGGCTGAGGATGGAGTTTCGGTGGGGCATCCCATAGTGGCAGGGGCCAAGGTCCGGGCCACCGTCCTGGATGAGTTCCGGGGGCCAAAGATTCACATCTTCAAGTATAAGCCCAAGGAGCGCTATCGGCGCCGTATGGGCCATCGTCAGACCTACATGCGCTTGCGCATTGATGAGATCGTCAAAGGAGCATAGCGATGGCACGGAAGAAGGCTACAGGAACCAACGGGCGCGATAGCGCTGCCAAGCGGCGTGGCGTCAAGAAATACGGCGGCGAGCGGGTTCGTGCGGGCAACATCCTGGTGCGACAGGTCGGCACACACCTCAAACCTGGCGTCAATGTAGGCATGGGCAGGGACTTCACGCTCTACTCGCTCGTGGATGGCGTGGTGAAGTACGACCTCGTCCGTGGGCGGAAGCGAGTCAACGTTGTGGCAACGGCGGAGGTTGAGGCATGAAGAGCGACCTCCATCCCAAGTGGTATCCCGAAGCGCAGGTGATCTGCGCGTGTGGCAATACCTGGACGACAGGGGCCACGGTTCCTGAGATCCGCACCGATGTTTGCTCGGTCTGTCACCCATTCTACTCCGGTGAGCAGCGTATCGTCGATACTGAGGGTCAGGTCGATCGGTTCATTCGCCGTCTGCGGGCGCGTGAAGATACCCTGCAGGAGGTCGAGCGCCAGAAGTCCTCGCGGACATCGCCTGATCTTCCCGTGGCGGCACTTGAGTTGGGCGCGCGACTTGAAGGCCTGCTTGGCGAGGCCGGAATCAGTAAGGTTGGCGACCTTCTTACGATTTTGGGTGAGAAGGGTGATGATGGTCTGACTAGCCTCCGTGGCGTTGGCCTGAAGGCGCTTGCCGATATCAAGAAAGGCCTGCGTGCGCGAGGGTTTGTCCTGCCGGGCGATGAAGTGCCGGTGGGGGGGGCAGACGCAGAGGAAGCCCCGGCGGCAGAAGCCGCATAACGACAAGCCATCGAGGCAGGGGACATTCCCCTGCCTCTTTCTTTTCTGTCTATGGGGGACGTAGATGCTGGCAGATACCAGTTCGGGTTGGATTGAGGTGATCTGTGGCAGTATGTTTAGCGGCAAGACAGAAGAGCTCATCCGGCGGCTCCGCCGGGCCGAGATTGCGCGCCAGCGTGTCCAGGTTTTCAAGCCAGACATCGACAACCGCTATTCGAACACCGCAATTGCATCACACAATGGTCTGACGATCGAGGCGATTCCTGTCAGCGGATGTGATGCGATCCGCAGCCTCATTGCTCCAGACGTTGATGTGGTGGCAATTGATGAGGTTCAGTTCTTTCCGAGCGAGATCGTTGGTCTTTGTAACGAGCTCGCCGATCGTGGGAAGCGGGTCATCTGCGCAGGGCTAGATATGGACTTCCGAGGCGAGCCTTTCGGGCCCATCCCGGAGCTGTTGGCCGTCGCTGAACAGGTGGACAAACTCCATGCCATCTGTGTGATCTGCGGGCATCCTGCCAGCCGGACGCAACGGTTGATTGAGGGATCGCCAGCGTGCTATGAGGACCCAGTCGTCCTTGTCGGAGCGATGGAGGTTTACCAGGCTCGTTGTCGTGAGCATCATGAAGTCCCAAGGCGAGCTGAAGTGGAAGGGAGCATTCATGGGTGTGCCAGTTCCTGACTCCGTAGACTACATTTTGCTGGACGAAGCGACGATTCGGAACCGTGTCCAGGAGATGGCTGATCAGATCAGCGCAGACTATCACGGTATCCGCAATGAAGACTTCCTGTTGGTTGGTGTTCTCAAGGGGTCTTTCATCTTCCTGGCGGATCTTGCGCGATGCTTGACGGTCCCCCACCGCGTCGATTTCATCGCCCTGTCGAGTTATGCCGATAAGGCGGAGGCAACAGGTTCGGTTCGTTTAATCATGGACACGCGAGCCGATGTCGCGGGTCGTCACGTGTTGATCGTCGAAGACATCCTGGATACGGGCTACACGCTCCGTTACCTCTACCGCCTCTTCGGGGCTCGGGAGCCTGCATCCCTGCGCACAGCGGCGCTCCTCTCCAAGCCCGACCGGCACAAGGTGGAAGTGCCGCTCGATTACCTCGGTTTCTCGATTCCCGATGCGTGGGTGGTCGGGTATGGCCTTGACTATGCAGATCGCTTCCGGACGTTGCCCTATATTGCCGCACTGAAGCCCCGGGTCTACCAGAAGTGAGGTCCGACATGTCGATGTTTGGCGACATTGAGCGTGTATTGGTCACCGAGGAAGAGATCCAGGATCGAATTGCTCTCCTGGCGGCTGAGATGAACGCGCTATACAGTGACGCGGCTCCCCCGATCCTTGTCTGCATTCTGAAGGGCGCCTTCATGTTTCTGGCAGACCTGACCAGGAAGTTGACGTTCCGCCATGAGCTCGACTTCATGGAGATCTCAAGCTATGGAAAAGGCACAAGCAGCAGTGGAGTGGTCCGTATCCTGCTTGACCTTGCCTCGAGCATCGAAGGGAGACACGTGATAATCGTCGAGGACATCGTGGATACGGGACACACTTTGGACTACATCCTGCGCAACTTTGCCGCACGGAACCCAGCCAGCGTCCGGGTGGCCACCCTGCTCAACAAGCCCAGCCGGCGTGAGGTTGATGTACCCGTGCACTTTGTTGGCTTTGAGATCCCCAATGAATTCGTGATGGGTTATGGCTTGGACTATGCCGAGCAGTACCGGAATGTGCCTTACATCGGAGTGCTGAAGCCTGAGGTCTATGAGGCCGAGGCTTGACGTAGGCAATTTCGGATGACGGCGAGACAGCGGTCGGTGAGGCCCTTGCTGGTCGCGGGTGTGGTTCTGCTCGTGGCGGCGGGTGTATTGGTCCTCCCTCGCCTGACCACCTATGTTGAGACACAGCTCTATACCCGGCGCATTCCCACGGCGCCACCTCTTGGTACGCCGCTTGTCTCGGGTGCTCCGCCAACCGCACTGCTCCCCGCAGATGACGGTGGTGCGCCCCCGGCTTCGACAGGGGTACCTTCTCCGACAGCGCCTCAACCTGCGGACGCTGGGGCCCCGGACGCAGTGCAAGTGGCAGATGCCACGCCTGTGGTCATTCTGCAACCAACCACAACACCGACGGTCGTGTGGACAGGTACAGCTCCGACGCGTGTATCGATTCCCAGTATCGGGCTTGACGCGTCTGTGGTGCCAATTGGCTGGGTATTGACGGCCATAGACGGGCAGAGCCAGGCGATCTGGGATGTGCCTGACGACGGCAAGGTGGGTTGGCACGACACGTCTATGCCCTTGGGCGTGCCTGGAAACACAGTTCTAAATGGGCACAATACGTCCCAGGGAGAGGTTTTCCGGGACCTCTATAAGGCTGAGATCGGCGCTCAGATCTTTATGACGGGTGAGGATGGCGAGGCGTATGTCTATAGGATCGACCAGAAGTACATTCTGCGAGAGGCGGGACAACCCCTGTCCGTGCGTCTTGAGAATGCACGGTACATCCAGCAGACATCGGACGAGCGCCTGACCCTTGTCACCTGTCACCCCTATGGTAGCCTTGCGAATCGTCTGGTACTGATCGCGTTCCCTGTTACTGATACGAGTTTGGAGCGCGAGGGAGCGAACTAACTATGGAATCTCGAGACATATCAGGCACCACATCAGGCAAGATAGGGCTCGGCATCTCCCGGCCGTTGCTGGATCTGGTGCGGCGCATCCAGCGGAACCACGCGTTGGAGCACGCGACGATCAACCTGTTGACCCAGCAGTATCCCGGCGCACGAATCGTGGGAATATCCGGTCCACTCGGTTTTGCGCTCTATTCGTCATTGACGGCAGAGGAGATTGTTCCCGCAGCGCGGCGAGCGCTTAGCGCACTCCAGTCAGGGCATTCCGACCTCGCCATCCACGCGAATTGCGGAACCAACCTTGTGGTCACTGCGGTGCTGACGACGTTGGCGTCATTCCTGGGTCTAGGGTGCGGTCGGCGGTCGAAGCAGAGCTTGTCGGATCTAGCGCAGCGGCTCCCGCAAGTGGTGCTGCTTAATGCTGCGGCGTTGATCTTCGCGGAGCCCATAGCGCGTTGGGTGCAAGGCCATCTGACAACCGATACTGACCTGGCCACGACAGAGATCGCGTCGGTCTTCACCGACATCCAGAGCGGGCTACATCGAGTCAGGGTTCACACCCGGCAGCGCGGATGATCTTCACGGCACCTGTGGTGCGCAGTTATCTCTGGGTGTGACGGGACGGCATGATTATCATTTTGCACGGCGAGAATGCGCTCCAGCGTCGCGAACTGCTGGCTGCAGTCGTTGCCAGGTCAGGCCTTTCGCCGGACTTTGGAGAAATCAACACCGAGACCTTGACCGATAGCATCTCGGCTGGTGAGTTGCGGCGCGCTTGCCTCGCGATCCCTTTTCTCGGCGACGTACGAGTAGTCATTGTGCGTGAGGCCTTGGCGAAGCTCAAGGGCGATGAGGCGCAGGCGGTCGCAGAGCTCCTGCCAGATGTTCCACCGACGACGTGGCTGATCTTTGACGAAGGGCACGCGCTACCCAAGAAACATCCGGTGCTCAGTGCTGCCGTTGGACTTGGGGCAGAGGTCACAGCGTGTGGATTGCCCGACACCCGTGACCTTCCACAGTGGATCCGCCAGCGGGTCGAGCGCTATGGCGGCAAGATCGATTCACGAGCTGCGGCGCTCCTGGCACAGAACATCGGTGCTAACCTGCTGTTGCTCGATCAAGAGATTCAGAAGCTACTTCTCTATGTGTGGGAAGACACCTCCACCGTAGCTGAGGACGCCTCGATAGCGATCGAGGACGTCTCGACTAAGATCGAGGACGTCTCGACTAAGGTCGAGGACGCCTCGATCACGGTTGAGGACGTCAATGTTATGGTGCCGTACATCCAGTCGGCGGATGTCATTTTCCAGATGGTCGACGCGCTAGGTCAGCGCGATGCACGCCTCGCAGCAACGCATCTTCACCGACTTCTGGATGTTGGGGAGCACCCGTTGGCCATCTTTGGCATGGTCGTGCGCCAGTTTCGTCTGCTTATCCAGGTGCGATGGATGAGCGATCGGCGCCAGACCCAGCCACAGATCGTGTCGCACCTGAAGCTGCATCCCTATGTCGTGAGCAAGGTGTATTCGCAGGCGGCGCGGTTCTCGGCAGTGCAGCTGCGGGAAGCCTATCGCCTTCTCTATCGCACCGATGTCGCCATAAAGCGAGGCGAGATGCCTGCAGACATGGCTCTCGATCTTCTCGTCGCGCAGCTTACGCGGATCTGACCGCCGCTGGCACTGTTTCGCCCGGATGGTGTGCGCCGTGGCCTCGCACGGCTAGCTGCATAAGCATTTCTTGCCCACGAATGTGAAAGTACGCCTGTACCTCAGCGTGGCCCATTGCCGTTGGTGATTCCTTCTATGATCACGCCTAATTTGCTAGGCGTTGTTTTTCTTATTCCCTTGTGATATACTGACGCTGCCTGGCCGATGGCCTCGCCAACATAAAGCACAAAGGTGATAATGTGAGTCCCAACAACACTTCGGACCGAAGCGCTGTCGTGTCGCGTCTTGAAGCGTCTCTTGAGAGCCTAAACCCCCGGATACGCTCTCAGGCAGCCGAGGACCTTGGAAAGCTCGGTGCACAGGAAGCGGTCCCCCCGCTCATTGAGCGGCTTCAAGAGGATGTCAACACGTACGTTCGCAGTGCCTGCGCTGAAGCGCTGGGCCGTATCGGCGACGCCAGCGCGATATTCCCACTGATGGATCGGCTCCGGGACTCTTGTTCCTTCGTTCGTCGGGCCGCAGTGATCGCACTTGGTCAGCTGCAGGCGAAGGAGGCACAGGGTGCCCTGATCCGTGCGCTGGAAGACCCCAACTTCTACGTTCGCCGTGCTGCGATCAATGCTATTGGTAAGCTCAGCGTTCCGGACCTTGGGAAGCTCTTGGTCCCGTATCTCGAGGCGCCCGATCCTCGCATCCGCCGGACGACGGTCGTCGCGCTACGACGCATCGAGGCCCACGATGCTGTGCCGGCAATGGTTGAGGTCCTTGAGGGCTACGTGCTCAACCCGAGTCAGCACGAGCTTCCTGTTGTCAAGACACTGGTGGTCGCGCTGGGCGACATGGGGGCGCGCGAAGCAGTGCCGGCGCTGATTAGAGTAATGCAGGGTTATGTGGGCGTGCGTTCTTTGGCAGCCAAGGCCTTGGGAAAACTGGGTGACGTCCAGGCAGCAGAGGCGCTGGTTGCAGCGATGCGAGACGAGAAGAGCCGGTCACTCCAGCTTTGCGCCATGAGAAGCCTGGGCCAGTTGGAGTACCAAGCTGCGGCGCCCATGATCCGTTCTTTCCTGAAGGAGCAAGACCCGCGATTGCGTCGTACTGCAGCCCTTACGCTGGGCTTACTGAAGGACCAAGATGCCGTGCCAGCCTTGCTCAAAATGGCGCGCGAGGATGAGAGTCCACTCGTTCGCCCTGCTGCTGTTGAGGCAATTGGCCTTGTCGGTGACCCACGGGCCATCGACAAGTTGTTGCCTTTTGTGGATGACGGCAACGCCTATCTGCGCGCCGCGCTCGCGCACGCTTTGAGCTCCCTTGATGGCAGTACCCCACAGGTACGTCGGGCCCTTAAGAAGCTTAGCGGTGATAGTGTTCGGCACGTCGCTATTGCAGCGGAGCGTGCACTCGCGAACTGCGTAGGGTTTGAGGGGTCGGCGTTGGAGGACTCGTGCCCGGAGCCCGATAAGCAGCATGTCTCCTGGTTACGCCGCTTCCTCGGACGTATCTGATCGTACAGCAGGCGCGACCTACCTCATACGCAATCGACTATAATGGCGTGGCGGGGCACCCGGCGTGATGGCGTGCCCTGCTTCTTTCTGGACGACTGGGTTTGCATTCAACGAGCGGTGTGGTTGATGTTGAGGATGGGAGGTCATGGATGCCAGTGACAGCAGTGGTTGGGGCTCAGTGGGGGGATGAAGGCAAAGGTCGAATCGTCGATTATCTGGGACAACGCGCGGACCTTGTGATCCGTTACCAGGGCGGAGACAACGCGGGCCATACCGTTGTCAATGCGTATGGCAAGTTCGCACTTCATCTCGTGCCGTGTGGGATTTTCAACCCGGCGACGAAGTGCCTCATTGGCGCTGGGGCTGTTGTCAACTTCGATACACTCCGTGCGGAGCTTGAGGCTCTCCAGAAAGCCCACGTTGGTGTGCACAACCTATGGATTGACCGGCGGGCCCACGTGATTCTGCCCTTTCACCGGTTGCTGGATGGTGCGGAAGAAGCCGCCCGTAGGGATGGATGGGAAGTCGGGACAACGAAGCGAGGCATCGGCCCGGTCTATGCGGACAAAGCCTCACGCCAAGGTATACGTGTCGGCGACATCCTCGATCCGGTGCGGCTGCGCACGAGATTAGAAATGCTTGTTCCGCTCAAGAATCGTGCTTTGACGTACTATGGCATTCCCGAGGTGACGGTCGATGCCTTGATGGCGTTGTGTGCAGACTGGAGGGAGGCTCTGGAGGAGCGCATCGTGGATGGGTTGCCCATGGTGCGGGATGCTGTGCGATCGGGCCAGCGTGTCCTGCTTGAAGGTCAGTTGGGGGTGATGCGAGACCTCGATTGGGGAATATACCCCTACACGACCTCTTCGTCTCCAACGGCCGGGGGGGCGTGTATTGGCGCGGGTATCCCGCCGAACGCAATCGATGATGTGTTAGGCATCGTCAAGGCGTACTCGACCTCAGTCGGCGGTGGGCCCTTCCCGACGGAGCTCACTGATGCGACCGGCGAGAAGCTGCGCCGAATCGGTGAGGAGTATGGCGCGACGACCGGCCGTCCACGGCGCTGCGGATGGTTCGATGGTGTGGCCATCGGCTATGCGTGCTGGCTGAACGGCTTCACCGGGGTTGCTGTGACCAAACTCGATGTCCTGGACAATTTCGACACCCTGAGGCTGTGCGTTGCCTATCGTGTTGGTGACGAGGTTCTTGACTATGTCCCGGACACAGCGATCCAGGAGCAGGTGGAGCCGATCTATGAGACGTGGCCTGGCTGGCAGACTGATACCAGCCGGGCTCGGGCGTGGGACGATCTACCTGAACTGGCCAAGGCCTACATCAACCGGATCGGTGAGTTGGCGGGTGTTCCCATACGTTTCGTCTCTGTGGGGCCCGAACGTGACCAGATCATCGTCTTGTAGACCAGGAGGATTGCCGAATGTCTGACCTGCTCTTTGGGCACGACTCCTATATCTCACCGTTCACCTGGCGGTATGGCAGTGCTGCGATGCGCGAGGTCTGGTCCGAAGTGCACAAACGCCGGTTGTTTCGCCGCATCTGGGTAGCCTTGGCGACGGCGCAGCGCGATGCCGGGTTGGTCACCGACGCTCAGTTGAACGACTTGCGGTCGCATCAGGATGCCATCGATATCGCGAGATCGGCGGCGATTGAGGCAGAGATTCACCACGATCTTATGGCCGAGGTAAGGGTCTACGCTGAGCAGTGTCCGGTGGGCGGGGGAATCATTCATCTCGGCGCGACAAGTATGGATATCTCCGACAATGCGGAGGCGCTGAGGATTCGAGAGTCACTGGATTTGGTCCTGCAAGGGCTTCGAAAGCTCCTGCTGATGGCGGCTGACCTGGTCGAAGCGCGAGCGGATCAGGTGTGCATGGCGTTCACGCACCTGCAACCCGCTGAGCCAACGACCGTAGGGTATCGGCTGGCGCAGTACGCTCAGGACCTGTTGATGGACTTCGGCGAGCTCGTGCGGGTACGACAGGCCCTCAGGGGAAAAGGTATCAAGGGCGCCGTGGGCACTTCGGCTTCATACGCTGCTTTGCTTGAGGGCACCGGCATGACACCGGAGGCGATGGAGTCGCGCATCATGGCTGAGCTTGATCTGCCGGTGTTCCCCGTCGCGACACAGGTCTACCCGCGCAAGCAGGACTGGCTGGTCCTGAATGCGCTGGCGGGGTTATCTGGGTCGTTGTACAAGTTTGCTTTCGACCTGCGGCTGTTGCAGTCGCCATCATTGGGCGAGTGGAGCGAACCCTTTGGTGCGCGACAGGTTGGGTCGTCGGCTATGCCGTTCAAGCGCAATCCGATTCAGTCGGAGAATATCGATTCGCTGGCCCGGTACGTTGCTGCGTTGCCCCGTGTTGCCTGGGATAACGCAGCACATTCACTGCTCGAGCGCACACTCGATGACTCAGGCAACCGCCGCGAGGTACTGCCGTCGGCCTTTCTCGCGGTTGACGAGATCCTGCATACAGCGTGCAGAATCCTTGGTGGTCTGCAGATCTATGAGGGGGCGATTGCTCGCACGTTGGCGATGTACGGTGACTTCGCCGCAACGGAACGTCTGCTGATGGTATTGGTGAGCAAGGGGGCGAACCGCCAGGAGATGCACGAAGTGATCCGTGCGCACGCCATGGCGGCCTGGCGAGCAGTTCAGGCGGGCGACCCGCACAACCCGTTACCACAACTGCTCAGTCGCGATGGTAGTGTCCGCAAGGTCTTGTCGGAGATCGAAGTTCTGGCCCTGTTTGATGTCCGGGAGCATATCGGGGACGCCCCAGATCGTGCGCGGAAGATGGCGCGACTGGTGCGGTCGGAGCTCGACCTTGCGGTGGAAGGCCATAATGCGCCGTCGCTCTGATAGATCGCACAGCTGATGGAAAGCTATCGATTGGTTTTTGGATTGTCGGCAGATCCCATCCACGTTGGCCATGTGGAGATGGTAACGCAGTCCGCCCACGCACTGGCCCGGAGGGATTATCGCCTCACCGAGATCCTGCTGATTCCGGTCTATCGCCGCAATCCTACTGACATCAGTAAGGAGCGAATCCCAGAGACATACGCTCACCGGCTGGCTATGTGTTCTCTGGCTGCTGCAGAGATCGCGGAGCGGCTTGGGCCGTCTTTCGGCCTCGTGCTGGCGAGCGAGGTAGAGGGGGAACTGGCGCGAGGGCGCTCATCGCCCAACTACACAGCAGAGACGCTCGCACTCCTCAGAGCCAGATCGGATTCCCGAACAGGCCTGATCTTCCTCATCAGCGGTGAGTTGATGTCAGGATCCGATCCGCAATTCGGTCGCTGGTACCGACCGGACGAGATCCTCAGAAACGCGGCGCTGGCAGTCTGCCCTCGCCCGGGTTATGTGGCCAACTACGACTTCATCACCAGCCTGGTCGAGCGCGGTGCCCAGGTGATTATGCTCGATGAGGTATCCACTCCCCAGATCTCGGCATCAGCCATCCGGGATATGTTGCATGCAGGCACCAGGCCGGATGATCTGGCTCGCCAGGGCTTACTCACACCGGCGGTCGCCGCATACCTGGAGACACACAACGTCTACGGCACCGCCGGCGGCTGATGAGTGTTCAGCCAGATCGGTTCGCAGTAACCGATTTATCGGTTCTGCGGCCGCCTGCTGAGGCGCCGGAGCGACTGAAGTCGTAACTGCGAACCCTACATCGTCCTAATCACGCACTAGAGTTCTGATACCCCGCTTGGGAACGGCCCATCGACGTCGTGACGATCGACGAAGTGGGTCGCTTCTGCATCCTCACGGTAGTGCGCACCTCGCGACTGCCGGTTGTGCCACGCTGCGAGCGTCACAATCCAAGCTGTCTGCGCCATGTTGCGCAGGCCGATCAGTTGGTCGTTGAGGCGTGTCGACCGGTAGAAGCCGTCGATGACCTCCCAGAGGTGATTCAGATCCTGCAGAGCCCGGGACAACCGGTGCGTGTTGCGCGCCAAGCCGACGTAGAGCCACATAATGTTCTGAATGGTCCGCGAGTCGCGATAGGCTAGCACCGGGTCGGCGCCTGCGCCCTCGCTGACGTCACGCCAGGGCGGGATGTGGTCCTCTTGCACGTGACCCAGGTCGTTGCGCGAGGCGATGTCCTCGCCAGCACGGTAACCCCAGACCAAGCCCTCAAGTAGGGAGGTGCTGGCAAGCCGGTTCGCGCCGTGGACGCCGGTGCAGCTCACTTCACCAACGGCATAGAGGCCCCTGACTGTGCTCCTTCCCCGCAGATCGACGTGCACGCCGCCGCAGAAGTAGTGGGCGGCGGGCACTACAGGGATGGGGTCGATCGTGATGTCGATGCCTGCTTGCTTACACGTGGCGTAGATCGTGGGGAAGCGCTCAGGTATGCGTGCAGGGTCCATTCCCTCTGTAAGATTGAGCAGTACGTGGGGATACCCGTGGTCCAGCATTTCCTGATGGATCGCTCTCGCGACGATGTCACGGGGCGCCAAGTCGCCCCACTCTGGCGACACGCGGTCCATGAAGTGCCGGCCATCTGGTGTGTAGAGCCTTGCTCCTTCGCCCCGCACGGCTTCAGAGATGAGGAAGTTATCGGCGCCAGGGACTGCCAGCGTCGTAGGATGGAACTGGATGTACTCCGCATTGATCACGCGTGCTCCTGCGCGATAGGCCATAGCAAGTCCATCGCCACGGGCGCTGGGAGGATTCGTCGTGTGCCGGAAGATCCGCCCTACGCCCCCCGTTGCCAGGACCGTTGCCTCTGCCAGAACCCGATCTACCTTGTTGGCTGCTCGGTCGAGCACATAGGCACCGTGACACGTGATCGGTGCGTAGATGTCCAGAGGGTTGGTGCTGTGATGGGACGATGTGATCAGGTCAACTGCCGTCAGCCCCGTGCGGAACGTGACATTGGGCATCTCCTGCAGTCGCGCTATCAGCGATCGCTCGATCGCGTGTCCGGTGGCATCCTCCACGTGGAGAATGCGGGAGACAGAGTGGCCACCCTCTCGCGTGTAGGCCAGGTTACCCTCAGCATCGCGCTGAAAGGGTACCCCAAGGCTCAGCAGGAGGAGGTCCTCGACGAGGACTGGACCCAACTCGGCCACCTGCTGCGCAGCCTCGGGCAGACTGAGTCCTGCGCCAGCTCTGAGAATGTCCTCGACGAGCAGGTCCACAGAGTCATCGCGTCCCCGGGCGACGATACCGCCCTGGGCATAGCGAGTGTTTGAGTCTTCAGGATCATAGGCCCGGGTGATGATCATGACCTGGCGCTGAGAATCCTGTGCCAGGCGGAGCGCGGCGGTAGCGCCAGCAATTCCGCATCCGATGACGAGAGCGTTGGTATAGATAGGCATGGGTGTGTTTGTGTTAGCTAGAGTGCCAACATCCGCTCGAGTGCGACGCGCGCCCAACGGGCGATCTCAGGCTCAACCGTCACTTCGTTGCGTAGCTCTTCGTTCTGAAGTGCTTCCAGCGTGGCGGTCAGGTTGGCGAGCGAGGTCTGGCTCATCGTGCTGCAGAAAGGCGGTACATCGGCTAGCGGGATGATGAGCTGATCTTGGTGTTCGCTCTGGAGTCGGTAGACCATGCGGCTCTCGGTTGCCACAGCCCATTGGCTGCCTGGGGCTGCGGCCTCGATCAGCCGGATGATTTGCGCCGTGGAGCCACTGTCATCTGCAAGGGCAACTACGTCGGCCCGGCACTCAGGATGTGCGACCACTCTGATTCCAGGGTGACGTGCGCGCACGGCGGCAACGTGGTGGGGGCGGAAGCGCTGATGCACGTTACAGGCGCCTGGCCACAGGTAGATCCTGCTATGGCGGAGCGACGCGGCAACAGGTGGATGGTGCTCGTCCCAGGTAAGCATGTCTTCATGCCCAAACCCGAGCTTGAGCGCCGTGTTCCGACCGAGGTGCTGATCGGGGAAGAAGAAGATGCGCGGGCGCTGGTCAAGGGCCCACCGAATCACGCGGTCGGCATTGCCAGAGGTACAGACAATGCCGCCATGTTGGCCACAGAAGGCTTTCAGCGCGGCAGAAGAGTTGACGTAGGTGATGGGTGTGACTTGACTGTCGGCGTTGCCCAGTGCGGTGTCAAGCGCAGTCCACGCTGCCTGCACTCCCTGAGCAGTCGCAGTGTCGGCGAGATAACAGCCGGCAGTCATATCCGGAATCAGGACACGCTGTCCTGGTCGGGCGAGAATGGCTGCCACCTCGGCCATGAAATGCACACCGCAGAAGACAATGATCTCGGCATCGGTCCGGGCGGCCTCCCGCGCGAGCTGCAACGAGTCACCACGGAAGTCCGCCAGAGCGGTTATCTCGTCGCGTTGGTAGTGGTGTCCGAGGATGACGAGCCGTTTCCCCAACGCTGCTCTGACCGAGCGTGCTCGCTCGGCGAGCGCCCTGTCATCTGTGCTCACGGCTGGGCCGATCTTCATGCTGATGTCAAGCGCCGGAACGGAATGGGTGAGGCTGCCTGCGGAGATGAAGTCTACCCCCGTTGCCGCGATATCGATGACGCGATCCAGTGTGACGTTCCCTGAGGCTTCCAGAGGGACCTTGCCAGCGGTGAGTTCGACCGCTGTGCGCATCTGCGAGGGTGTCATGTTGTCGAGCAGGATTCGGTCCAGGGGAGGATCTGCACGCAGCGCTTCACGGAGTTCGTTGAGATCCCGAACTTCGACCTCGATCGGGAGATTTGGATACGCTGCCCGCGACCGCTCGATCGCTGCTGTGATGCTACCTGCGCCATCGATGTGATTGTCTTTGATTAGCACCATGTCGTAGAGCGACATACGGTGATTGACTCCCCCTCCCATCCGCACGGCGTACTTGTCCAACATGCGATAGCCTGGAACGGTCTTGCGGGTGTCGAGAATAGTGGCTTCGGTCGTGGCGATCGCATCGACCATCTTCTGTGTTTCGGTGGCGATGCCTGACATCCGTTGGAGGAAATTCAGCGCCGTGCGCTCCGCAGCCAGCAAGCTCCGGCCGGGCCCGCTGACATCAGCGATCAGTTCACCAGGAATCACAGCTTGTCCTTCCTGGACATGGGGCGTGAACGCGATGTCGGGGTCGACATGACAGAAGACAGATGCGACAACGGGGAGACCGGCGATAACACCCGCTGCCTTGGCGATGATGCGAGCGTGAAGTAGTGTCTCAGGTCCGAGTGTGGCGAGGCTGGTTGCGTCGCCAGGGCCGACATCTTCGGCGAGGGCCAGCTCGATCAGGGGTTCGGCCGCGGCAAGCAGCCCGCTTACGTCGTCAGAAGATGCTGACATGATACTCACTCCTTATGCGCGTTTCCTCCTCGGAGTGCACTGCGGAGTAGCGCCAAGCATAGATTCGAACCACAGGCCTATCTTACCACAGTAGGTGCCGGACTCAGCGGGAATCCTTTAGCGGGGGTGTTGACCGGTCCCGGCCGGTGAGGACCAGCCAGGCAAAGTGAGGAAGCGCCGTCTGCCGACGCCAACGACTCGGCTCCTGGATCAGGCGGTGCAGCCATTCCAGTCCGGCGCGCTGCATCCAGTACGGAGCGCGGCGTGACACGCCTGCGACGAAGTCGAAGGAACCACCAACGCCGATGCCAACGGCGGCCCCTGTGCGCTCCAGATTCCGCCCCAACCAGAGGTCCTGTTTCGGCGCTCCATAGGCGACGAGCAAAAGGTCGGTTCGCGCTTCTTTGACCCGTTTGATGATCTCCGCTTCCTCCTCAGGATCCGGAGAGCCTGCGTAGCAGCCAGCAATCTGGAGTGCTGAGTTGCGCGCGGCGAGAACCGAGGCAGCTGCCTCGGCAACACCAGGCGCTGCGCCGAGGAAGTAGACCCGCCATCCGTGCTGAGATGCTTCTCGGGCCAGCCGCGGCACCAGATCCGAGCCGGCCACACGCTCTCGCACGGGCGAGCCCCGAAGCCAGGCTGCCCAGACGATGCCACTACCGTCAGGAAGGCACAGTGCTGCGCGACGCAGGACTGCTCCAAAGCTCGCGTCTTGCCGTGCCCGCATAAGAAACTCCGGGTTGACGGTAGCGATTTGGGCTGGTCCTCCGTGGGCGATCCAACCAGCCACCCTGGTGATAGTCTCATCCATCGTCACATCGTGGATGGGCACCCCCATCAGTGTCAGGGCAACTTTGGGTTCTTCCATATATGGCATCTCCGCCTACAACGAACCGCCCGGCTTGACCAAGCCAGGCGGTCCAGATGTCGTTGCCGCGTCATCCTGAGCCGGGGACCTATATAAGGTTCAGCGCCCAGTCTCCGACCAGCCAGTAGCGGAAATCCTCACCACCGGAGCACTGCACACCGCCCACGACGCCGTAGATGAGCGCGAGGATCGGCATCAGCAGGAAGATCAGTGTGAGCAGGACCGCAAACGGGATGAGCAGGATCCCGATCAAGATCGTGCTCAGTGCACCGACAACTGCCCACATGATCCCAATCAGCAGCCCACCTCCAGCCCAGAAGAGCAGCTGGAACAGGAACGCCTGCATCGACTGGTAGGCAACATATCGAGAGCGGTCCTTATAGATCAGGTAAATGATCAGCGCGGCTGCTACGCCCAGGAACCCCGTAACCAGGTTGAGTAGCACACTCAGGTGGGCCAGCATAGCCCACGTGCGCTCATCGCTTGGGCTGAGCGGCTGTAAGGAAGGCGCCACCGGTGCCCGGTTGGCTGGCCCTGGCGCAGGCGCTGCTGGCGTTTCTTGCGATTCGATTGTCACTTCATGCACCTCGTTCATTGTCCCTCCCATTCATCTACGCACTATCCACTGGTGCGCACGCTACGGCGCTGCGACGCCTGGTAGATGCAGTGCGGTGTATCTACCATAGGTACGCAGGTTGCCGCATGGGGGTTGCATCGACCGCGCCCGATGCCGCACCGGTCGAGACTCTCAGTCAGCCTCCTCAAACTTCTGTACCTCGTATGTTGACACCCTTAGGTCGCCCTGACGCCAGGCATTGGCAGGAAGTCCGGCCTTGTAGCATAGGTGGCCGAGGAACTCCTCCGGCAAGGGAAGCTGTTCCCACACTTGGGGCAGAAAGGTGGCCCTGTGTCGTCCACGCTCGATGACCACACCGTCGATATGGGGGCGCAGTAGAGAGAGCAGCTGTTCGGAACTTGCGTAGCCAAGGGGCTCCGGTTGTGACAACACCGAGACCTCGACGGTAAGGTCGGGCAACTCTCCTGCCTCAAGGGGCAGGAAGCGCGGATCCTCGAAGGCTGCTGCCAAGGCATTGGCGCGGACGTCTTCTAGAAGCGGACGATGGGCAATCAGCGAGCCGATGCATCCGCGCAACGCGCCCTCACGCATGGTGAGCGTGACGAAAGCAGCCCCGGGCTCACGAAGGCGATCCATGGTGGGCAGGGCTTGCGGTATCTGCGTCGATGCGCCAAGCGCGTCCTCGATGGTGAAGCGAGCGAATGCCAACAGATAGCGCCCCTCGGCATCGTTAAGGTGTGATTTTGCCATTCCGCTATTCCTCCACGTAGGCAACGGCGGCATAGCCCACAACTTGGTGGCGCTCACCGGTCACATCACCCGAGGTGCGATAGTCAAGGAGGTGTGGATGCCAGCCGCGCGCCTCCGCAATCGTCATCAACGCAAGCGCTGGAGCCTGTCCACAGGCTTCGCCTCTGGCAACACCCAGGCAGTCACCGGAAAGCAGCGCGTTCAGGAAAACGGCATCGATATCGTGTGCGGCCTCGTTGGTATGATAGTGACTGAGGTCCGAGCTGACCACGATCAGATCATCTGCTGACAGGAAATCGTTAAGGGCTCGCCCAACCTCCAAAGGGTCGACATCGCCGAACAGCATCGGCACGATCTTGGTGTCGGGCAATACGACCTGGACAAAGGGTATCTGAACCTCGAGGCAGTGCTCGGCTGCGTGTGGCGAGTTAGCTGTGCCGAAGGGGCGACCGATTTCGACAAGCCGGCGCACGGCATCGAGATCGACCGCCTGAATGCCCAGAGGCGTCCTGAACCCTCCCACGTCAGCGATCGCCACACCCTGGAACCAGGAACGATGAGAAGGACCCAACATCAGAAGGCGCGCCGGCGGGCGCACCGACTTGGCAAGAAGGCGATATGCAGCTGCGGCGACTGGTGCGGAGTAGATGTACCCTGCGTGGGGAACGACAATCGCGCGAACCGGTGCCAGGTCAATGGGCTCAACTGCATCGAGATAGCGCTGGATGTCTTCACGTAGGACGTGCGGTTGCGCTGGATAGAACATACCCGCAACAGCAGGTGAGCGAATGTCGGCCATAGTCCCTCCGATTGAGTCAACAAGGCCCCGGTACATCGCCGGGGCCATAGTCGATTCTATTGGCTCAGTCGTCGCGCGATCTGCAATGAGCGCGACGGCCAACAGATGCGCACTCTCTAGGCCACGGGGGCTGCTGGATCGGCGGACTTGAGACTGAAAGCAATGCGACGCTGGTCAGGCTTCACAGAGATGACTCGGACCGTGCGCTGATCGCCGACAGCGACTACCCGGTCCGGGTGGTCGACGGCATCCTCGCCGAGTTCCGAGATGTGGATCAAGCCCTCGAGTTCGGGGTGGTCGACGAGTGCGGCAAAGGCTCCGAATGGCGTGATATTGACAATCGTCACATCCACCATGCTTCCCACACTGCAATGCTCCTCGACCGTGCTCCAGGGGTCGGCATTCAAGCGTTTCAGGCTCAGCCCCAGACGTTCTTTGTCAAGGTCGATGTCCAGAATGTAGACATCAATGGTCTGTCCTGCTTGCACGATATCCTGGGGATCGTTGACACGCTTCCACGAGAGCTCAGAGACGTGGAGAAGCCCATCAACACCGTTCACATTCACGAATGCCCCAAACGGGACGATGTTGCTGACCACGCCCTTCTCAACGGTACCTATTGTGAGCCCTTCCAGGATCTTGCGTTTTGTCGCCCGCCGATGGTATGCACCTCGTTCTGAGAAGATCAGACGATTGCGATCGGCTGTGACCTCAATGACGCTCAGTTTGAGTACCTTGCCGACAAGAGCACGCCAACGTCGGTCGGGATTGGCCGTATCTTGGTAGCGTCTCCAGTTCGGCATCAGCTGGGAACCGGGTACAAAGCCCCGAAGCTCTCCCAACCGGACGATCACGCCGCCCTTGTTTGCATCGACCACCGTGAGATCCACGGTCTCCCCACTTTCCATCAGTTCCTGTGCCGTGTCCCAATCGCTCTGTTGCGCTGCGCGCGCCAGGGAAACCAGCATCGTACCATCGCTGTCAGTCTCGATTACGTAGACACTGACGTCCTGCCCGGGCTTGAGCGACCGCAGATCCTCGTCGGACATGCGCTCTAGCTCCCGTGGGTGGACCAATGCGTCGGACTTACCCCCGATGTCGATGAGGATCGATCGTGGATTGACCGAGGCAATGACGCCGTCAACGATCTCCCCCCGGTGCCAGTGCCGGTCATCGATGTACTCGTCGAGGAGCGTGCCCATGGGATCGGGGTCAGGGTCGTACATTGGGATGGCGCTATCCATGCGTGTGCATCTCCTAGTGTGGTCTTCTCCTAATTATAGGCATGTTTCTACCGCGTGCAATGTAAGCGGATAGTACACAGGAATTGCAGATCCGATAGTGGACGCTATACTTAGGCGTCGCGGAACATCACGACACCAACGTTCACGGGGGGCATATGCGGGGAGCACATCTGATACGCGGGTTGGACCTTGGCCTTGGGCTCGTGCTAATGATGGGGTGCAGCCTGATCTCTGGAGTCCCATCGGTACCCGAGGTACCTGAGGTTCCGGTGGCTGTGACCGGTACACCTGTTGCGACCTCGTCTCCAACTCAACCTGTAGTGCCACCCACGGTGCAGGTCTGTCCGATTCGCCGCGACCTCACGCCCCCGCTGCGCGCATCAAATAGCCCGGAGGATACCGATGTTTTCATCGCTGCCGTGGGGGCTTATCTGACTGAAGGGGGCGACCCGGAGCAAGTGTCGCTGCAGGAGTTGGAGTCGGTGCGCCAGAGCGACCTCACGGGCGATGGCGGACTGGAGACGATCTATGCCCTCAACGTGGCTCGACCAGACCAAGTCGTGCCCGAAGGCCTGCTTGTGGTGTTCTCCTGTCAGTCGGGTGCGGTCATCCAGATCTACCGCTATGAGGCTGGAGAAGGCAATGGTCTGGAACTGATCACAACTCAGGACCTGACTCAAGATGGCACGGCGGATCTGGTGTTCTCGCAGTACACGTGTGGGGCGCACACCTGCTGGCATACCCCCAATGTATGGTCGTGGCAGGACCACGACTTCGTGAACCGGATGGGCGCACCGTTTCAGTATCCCTATCCTACCTACAGCCTCGAGGATGCGGTGCTGGTCGTGAGCAGCGCGGGACAAGGCTCGGTCGGGGCTGGACCACAACGTGTGACAACAACCACACTGACGTGGAATGGGTCGGTGATCACAGTCACGGAGGAGGTGACTGCCGCTCCCGTCTATCGCTACCACGCGTTTCTCGATGGTGATAGGGCCCTTTCTGCTGGGGATGCGGCGAAAGCCGAGGCGCTGTTCCGATCCGTGATCGAGGACGACGGATTGGACTCGTGGGGTGCTTTGGTGAGTGCAGAGGATGAACGCCTCTGGCTCGAGGCTCTCGCCTGGTGGAGGCTGATGATCGTGCATGCCTCGGCTGGCGACACTGCGGCGCTGGAGAGCGCGTATGCGGTGGTGGCGCAGCTCGACTCCGCTGTTGCTGGTGCGCCGGTCCAGGCTTTGGCCGAACGGTTCCAGCGGTCCTTCGCCCGGGACGGCGATTGGCTGGCTGCGTGTACTTACGCCGTGGGCGCTCCCGAGGCTGGTGAGGCGCTGGGGGTACTGAATAGCTTCGGCTATGCCAATCCGGTCTATGAGATAGCGGACCTCTGCCCCAGTCTTGCTTATTCACGTCCATGAGCACACTCGATAGAACCGTGCCGATCGACCCCGCTCCTCCTGCTATCGCCAAACACGCCGAGGCTTTCCGTCAGCAGCTCTGCGAGTTGCCCGCATTCCGTGCCCTCTTGCGGGCCGTTGAGGCTGACTTCTACCGAGCGCTGCCGTTGCCGGCGCCAATCCTTGATCTTGGCTGTGGCGACGGTCACTTTGCCGAAGCCGCGTTCGGTGCACAGCTTCAGGTGGGGCTGGATCCCTGGTGGGGGCCCTTGCAGGAAGCTGCGGGTCGTCCACGCCATCGCTGGCTCACCAATGCCGACGCTGCCAAGATGCCCTTCACCGATGGAAGTTTCGCCACGGTGGTGAGCAACTCGGTACTTGAACATATCCCACAAGTCGACCCGGTGCTGCGCGAGACCGCGCGCGTACTCTCGCCTGGCGGGTGGTTCCACTTCTGTGTACCCGGGCCCAATTTCCGCACGTTCCTATCGGTAGGCCGGTTCCTCGATGCTATTGGGTGCAGGGGGCTCTCAGAACGGTACCGTAAGCTGTTTGACCGCATTTCACGGCATCATTACTACCTGGACTCCCGGGGATGGGAGGAAACACTGGCGAGGGCGGGGCTGTCACTTGATCGGTGGTGGCCCTACTTCTCTCGGGGTGCCCTGTCTGCCCTGGAGTGGGGTCATCCATTGGGACTCCCTTCGGTCGTGGCCAGGAAAGTGACGGGGCGCTGGCTCTTGGTTCCGAAGCGCTGGAATCTATGGTTGACGGAGCGCCTGCTGCGGAAGTACTATGAGGAGCCGTTCCCGGCCGAAGGGGCGTATCTCTTCTTCTCTGCGCGCAAACCAGTTCGCTGAGGCCGGTCGGACTGTGTTGTCGTCACACGCGTGTCTCGCAGCAACTCGCAACCCGGGGTAAAATCCATCTGTGCTATCACGGTGGCTCCTATCGGTCCTGTATATCCTCGTCGGTGGAGCAAACCTCATCCGGGGTGTCACGGGATGGGCAGTTTCGTCGTCGGTGGTGACACAACCACTCTCCCTACCTGTGGTCAGCACGCTCTACGTTGTTTTCGGGTTCGTTTTCCTTGTCGTCAGCGTTTTTGCCTATCGCAAGTCTAGACTCCAGCGGTGTCGCGTGGCGGTAGGGTTGGCGTTGCTCTACCAGTTGGCGATTTGGACGATCCGCGGTGTGGGAATCCGATCGTCCTATGTACACAGCCTCTGGTTGCGTGATCTGCTGCTTAGTGTTCTGTTCCTTCTCATCGTCACGGTCCTGTCCTGTGGTAACGTCAGGTGGATGAGGAGGGGACGCCATGGCGGGTACACAGTTCCTGATCGGAGGGATGTGGATGAACAGTGAGCCTACAGTCTGGGACCTCAGTGACTTGATGCCCGCGGTGGGCACTCCTGAGATGGACGCCGTTCTCGGGGCTATCGAGCGTCGTGTGCAGGCGTTTGAGGCCCGTCGTGTCGACTTGTCGGTCGACATCAGTGAAGACACCTTTCTCGACATACTCGCGCAGTACGAGACCCTCTACGCCGATATCTCAGCACTGGAAGCCTATAGCTACCTCTGGTTCTCGGAGGATACTGGGGGCCAGGATCGGTTAGCCTTTCGTGCTCAAGCTAACCAACGGGTGGCCGACATCCAGAACCGTACGCTGTTCTTTTCGCTTTGGTGGCGTCAACTGGACGATGAGGCTGTGGAACGCTTGTTGGCCTGTGCGGGGGACGCAGCCTATCACCTTCACAGCCTGCGGCTTCTCAGGCCGTATACGCTTAGTGAGGACGAGGAGCGAATCATCAACATCAAGGACGTCAACGGCATCAACAGCCTCTTGACGATCTACGATATGATCGCGTCGAGCCTCGAGTTCCGTCTTACCATTGACGGTGATGAGAAGATGTTGACGCGCGGACAACTGATGTCCTATGCATCGAGTCCAGTCCCAGAAGTCCGTGCCGCGGCCTATCAGGAGCTCTATCGCGGGTTCGGCACGCGTGCGGATGTTCTCGCTGAGATCTATGCGTCGCGTGTGCGAGATTGGGCTGAGGAGCAGGTCAAGGTACGTGGGTTTCGGAGCCCGATCAGCGTTAGGAACGTAGCAAATGATGTTCCCGATGCCGTGGTAGAAACGCTGCTCGACGTGATCCGGCGGAATGCTGGGATCTTCCAACGCTTCTTCCAGGTCAAGGCGCGTATTCTCGGCGTTGACACACTGCGTCGCTATGATCTGTACGCACCACTTTCGGCGTCGGAAAAGACGTATCCATTTGACACAGCGGTGCGCATGATCGATGAGAGTTTCAGAGCCTTCTCACCTCTCCTCGCAGATCAGGCGATGCGTGTGATCGGCGATGGCCATCTACACGCCAGAATATGCCCCCGCAAGATGGATGGCGCCTACTGCTATGGTGTGCTGCCAGGTCAGACGCCCTGGGTCTTGACGAACTATGATGGCAGGGCGCGCGACGTGTCGACGTTGGCGCATGAACTCGGGCACGCGGTCCACGCGTTGATGGCTGCCGACCATTCGGTACTGACCTTTCATTCAGCCTTGCCCATGGCCGAGACTGCGTCGGTCTTCGGCGAGATGCTTCTCACGGACAAGCTGCTCAGCGAGGAGTCCGACCCGCTCGTGCGTCGGACTTTGTTAGGCGCGATCCTTGACGATGCCTATGCTACGATCATGCGGCAGGGCTACTTCGTGATTTTCGAGAAGGCGGCACATCAGCTTGTCCTTGAGAATGCGACGCCTGACGTCCTGAATGCCACCTATCTTGACAACCTACACGAGCAGTTTCGTGGCGCGCTTACGGTGAGCGATGACTTCGCGCGTGAATGGACCGCGATCCCCCACATCTACCACACACCTTTCTACTGTTACGCCTACGCCTTTGGGAACCTACTGGTGCTGGCCCTATACCGGCAGTATCAGGAGTTGGGCCAGGCATTTGTCCCAAGCTACTTGCGTGTCTTGACCTATGGTGGGTCAGCAAGCCCTGAGCACATCGTCCGTGAAGCAGGCTTTGATATGACCATGGCCGATTTCTGGCAGAGTGGGTTCGATCTGCTCTCGGAGCGACTGGCTGATTTGGAGGCCCTGGTCTAGCGCCAGGGTACGGCGACCTTCTGGAATCCGCGTGCTGAGGCATGATCTTGCTGAGTGAGGAGGTGTGCGCGATGAACCCTGATCTCGAGGAACTGCGCCGGCGGCAAGTGCGTTGGCAGACCACGGTATACGGGGAAGCGGTCAAGCGCTTTCCAGAACGTCAGTCGAGCTTTGAAACAACGTCCGGTATCCCCATCCCGCCGATCATCACAGGGGCGGATATCGATGTCGACTACCTGGACGACCTCGGCTTTCCGGGCGAGTATCCGTACACGCGTGGTGTTCAACCGACCATGTACCGGGCTCGCTTCTGGACGATGCGACAGTATGCCGGCTATGCATCAGCAGAGGAGTCCAACGAACGCTACCGCTACCTCCTGGCGCAGGGGCAGACAGGACTATCGGTCGCGTTCGACCTGCCAACTCAGTTGGGCTATGACGCGGACGATGATCTGTCCTGGGGTGAGGTGGGACGCGTCGGGGTATCCATCAGTTGTCTCGACGATATGAAACGCCTCTTTGAGGAGATCCCTCTGGACCGGGTAAGCACGTCGATGACGATCAATGCGCCGGCTGCGATTCTTTGGGCCATGTACATCGCTGTAGCGAAGGCTCAGGGTGTACCGACGAAGCAACTCCGTGGCACCATCCAGAACGATATCTTGAAGGAGTATGTCGCGCGCGGCACCTACATCTTCCCGCCGCGTCCGTCGATGCGGTTGATCACGGATACCTTCCGGTATGGCGCAGATGCTGTTCCGAAGTGGAACCCGATCAGCATCAGCGGGTACCATATCCGCGAGGCTGGGAGCACAGCTGTGCAGGAGGTGGCCTTTACATTGGCCAATGGGATCGCCTACGTTCAAGCCGCAGTCGAGGCAGGCCTGAGCGTCGACGACTTTGCGCCGCGACTCTCCTTTTTCTTCAACGCGCACAACAACTTCCTAGAGGAGGTTGCCAAGTTTCGTGCGGCGCGCCGCCTATGGGCGAGAGTGTTGCGGGACAGGTTTGGGGCCAGAGACGAGCAATCGTTGCGCCTGAGGTTTCATACGCAGACGGCCGGATCGACGCTGACTGCACAACAACCGGTGAACAATGTGGTGCGTGTGGCGCTCCAGGCCATGGCTGCTGTGCTGGGCGGAACGCAGTCACTGCATACGAACTCGATGGACGAGGCACTTTGGTTACCCACGGAGGAGAGCGTCAGGGTGGCCCTGCGGACCCAACAGATCATCGCTCACGAGTCTGGTGTGGCTGACGTCGTCGATCCTTTGGCGGGTTCCTATTATATCGAGGGGCTGACCAACGAGATTGAGCGACGTGCGGCGGCCTATATCGCCGTGATCGACGACTTGGGTGGCGCGCCCGCAGCGGTCGAACACGGCTTTATGCAGTCCGAGATCGCCGAGGCTGCCTATCGAGCTCAGGTCGCGATCGAGCAGCGCCAGCAGATCATCGTCGGCGTGAACGACTATCAGCTCGAAGAGGAATCACTGGAGATCGCCCAACTGAAGGTCGATCCGGCAGTTGAGCAGAAGCAGCGAGATCACCTCGCCGATCTACGCTCGCGGCGTGATAGTCTACGAGTGTCGTCCAAGCTCAACGCGATAGAGCAGGCAGCGCGCCAACCGGGTGCACTGCTGATGCCTCTATTCATCGAGGCAGTGGAGGCTGACTGCACTCTTGGTGAGATCTGTGGCGTGCTCAGAGCCGTGTGGGGCGAGTATCAGCCCCGGGTCGCTCTGTAGCGCTCACGTCAGGCGATCTCGACGCTGACTTTCTTCTCCATCTTCGCCCCAAGTATGCGGGCTAGTGACCGGATGGCATTGATCGTACGTCCCTGACGACCGATCAATCTGCCTATGTCTTCGGCTGCGACCGCCATCTCAATCATCACCACACTTTCCCCCACCGATTCGGAGACACGCACAGCCTCGGGCTTGTCGGCCAGACCTCTGGCGATGTACTCGACCATATCCTTGATTGCGGTCATGGGCACTCCTTGTAGAGGGATCTGCGCCGAATTGTATTATTAGTATATCCAATTCCTGCGGTTTGACCAGGCCTTGTGGGGCGGTAGGATTGATAGACGTGCGTGGGCGGCGCCGCGACCTTGGCAAGGCGCGCGCCCCGACGGCTCATCCGTCGGGGCGCGGGAGCCAACTGATAGCTTATTGCCCAATGGTGATGAGCCGGCCGTCGCTACGCCCGAACACTTCGGGGAAGTAGAACTCGCTCGCAGTCGTTGGAAGGACGTGGTAATCCCCTGGCAATGTAGCGCGGAACGTGTAGCTGTACTCGTACGTGCCTGCTGTCAGATAGTCGGCGAACAGCACCACTTTCTCGTCTCGCAGCTCGCTTCGGCTGTACCAGTGCCACCACCACCAGAACCGCGGGTTCTCGCGTTCGAGCCTGGGGCTCATCGCGAGCAGACTCGTTGTGGCCAGCCCGGTGTCGATGGCCTCTGCACCTGCAGGCAATGGATCCTCCAGGACGACGTAGTAGCGGTCGTGTGGCGTGATGACTGTCAGGTCGACCCGGATCACATCACCAAGTTTGACCTCACGCACCTCAGGGCAGTAGCGACGGTCAGGGGCGTCGCAGTCGGCCATCGTGTAGCGCCGCTGGATGGCGAAGCCCCGGTCCTCGGCCTCGATTAGCTCGACCGGCAGGTAGATCTGCAGGTGAGCGGTGTAGTACAATCGCCCTGCGCCGCTCGTCCGCGCTATGGTGAGCGCATTCGTCGTGCCAGCGTGGAGCTCCGAGACCGGGATCGAAACGCTGACGTTCTGCTGGATCGTCTCGCGTGAGGCCGTTGCGCTGGCCTGCTGGGCGTCATTGAGGTAAAGCGCGAAGTCGTAGTTGGCGTCCAGCTCGCCTGTCTCGACCATCCAGTCGGTCAGGGCGATCAGGGCCCACGCAGTCTCCTGTGTCGTCTCCCAGATTCCGGCTCGGCGCGCGACCATCAACCATCGCACGACATTCGGCAGAAGCTCGTTGTCGGGATCCAACTTGACCAACGTGTCCAGCACGATCGCTGTTGACCGGGTATCGGTATTCATCGCCCACCAGTCGTGGTGCGCTTCCTCCCAGTGAGCCCCTGAGGCGCTCAAGATCGCGACATTGTTGAGGTCTGACAGCAACGTCTTGAGTCGGGCATCATCAGGTGACTGAAGCCATATCGCCTGTGCCAGATACGCTCGAGCATAGGTGCTCAACCTGTCTCGCTGGTCGAACAACTGGTCGAGATCGCCTCGCTGGACAGCATTACCCTCGGAAAGGACGTAGAGCAGCCACGCTTGGCGGTTAGCCTCCCGGTAGGCATTGATGTTGCGCGACGGCTCAATCTGGGCTGCCAGGTAGGCCAGTCCCTTGGATAGGACCTGTCCATCGACCGTCAGATCGGCCTGACGAGCCTTGAGCAATGCGAAGATGACATAGCCGCTTACGTAGGGGTTGCTCTGGGGCGCCTGAGCCTGGTACCACCATCCCCAGCCGCCGTCGGGGTTCTGCTGGGCATAGAGCTTGCTTAGTCCTTCGTCAAGAAGGTCTGGCAGCCGCGCAGCAAGCTCCGGTTGGTCGATGCCCAGTGAGCGCAATGCCTGATATGTGAGCACGTTGGGAAGGAACCTGCTCACAGTCTGTTCAGTGCACTCATACTCATAGTGCTCCAGATACTCAAGCCCTTCTCGCATTCCTGCGGCAAGACTTGGATCGAGTTGGACCGTGAGCTGGCCACGACGAGCGTCAAGCTCGGGCGGGAGCGCAATAGCCTCGGTTCGCATGCCTCCGTCGACTAGCTGCCCTGCGGTTCCCACGGTGTCGGGTGCGCTGTAGCGAAGGACCATCAACGTGTTGTTGGGTCCCGTCGTTAGTCGTGGTTTGCTGGCATCGGAGTAGGTGCCGGAGACTGCACTGAAGACCAGATCGGCCTGTTCGACATCCTCGACAGTGACCCACCAGGTGACCTTCGCCTCGCTGTGGGGCGCGATGGATGCGATCTGGAGTTCAGGGGTCTCGGCGTCTATCGCCAGGCCGTCAGCGCCAAGGCGCACCTCGACATTGAGCGCGGCATCCGTGTTGTTCGCTACGTTGGCGGCGAGTTGCACGCGGTCGTCCACCACGAGGAACCTGGGCGTGACTGGACGAACGAGCAAGGCCTTGGTCGCGACGACCTCGGTCTGTCCCTCACCGACCCACGTCTCATCCGTGAGTCCGACGCCACGCGCTACCCAGGTTGTCAGGTTGTCCGGAAGGGTGACGGTCGCCGAAGCCTTGCCCTGTGCATCGGTGAGCAAGCGCGCAGTCCAGAAGGCAGTATCGGCGAAGTCAGCGCGCACCTCAACGCCTTCGGGCGCTGCGGCGCCACCGCCCATCGCAGCGGCAGGCATCGCCGTGGCCATTGGAGCGGGCGCTTCCAGAGCCATCTCCTGCTCGACTGCCTCGTCTCGAGCTCCCATACCGTCAGCGTTCGCAAGGTCGTGTGTGTCCATCTCCTCGGACAGCGTGCGCAGATAGCGGTTCATCGACAGGCTTAGGTCGCTTGCCGTGGTCACCTGCAGCATCCGATGGCCGTACATGCCAGTGAGTATCTGCTGTGTCCGTGGCATGAGGCTCAGAATCGCCTTGTCAACCACATCGAGCGATATCTCGGCGTTGGGTACTGGCTGACCGTCGGGACCCGTGACGCTGACCGTATAGGTTACATCGCTGCCTGGATCCGTGGTGGTCTGGTCAGCATCCACCGTGATCTGAAGAGCCTTGGGCGCCGAGCTGACCTCGAGCGGGATGATGCCCATCTTCATCTCAGCCAGGTCCTTGCCACGGCCCTTGATGAGGACCACGGATACGTAGATGTTAGGAATATCGCCCTCAACAATGGGGAGCCGGTATACCGCACTGTTGCTCTCCAGTTGGATGATCTCGTACCTACGGATGCCCTCACGCTCGATGGCGACGAGGGCCCAATGTGGCACCTGGAATGGCGATGGGATCAGGATTTCTGCTGTGTCTCCTACCTGGTAGGCCGGTTTGTCGCTGACCAGGGTGATGCGATCGTGGTTCTCGCGTCTCCATGAGACGTATTCCGATCCGGACACCCAGATGAAGAGCGACGATCGGATCTCCGAGGTTGCCGCTGAGGGTGAGGCTGGCGTGGCGACCACGCGATACGCCCCCGCCTCGGGTGGCACAAACGAGGCCATGGCTTCGCCGAGGTGGTCTGTTGTCACTGTGACGTCTGTGACCAGCGTATCGTTGGTCTCCCATGACCAGGAGCCACCACCCGCCTCGTTCTCCACAAACGTGTTCACCCATTCGCGGCGGTAGAGACTGGCGCGAATGGCCGCGTCCGGGATCCGATTACCCTCCCAGTCAACCGCCACGAGATCGATCTCAGACTTCTCTCCCACCTGACTCACGTAAGCGCGCGACTGGAGGCCGATATAGTAGGGGCCGGGGTGCACGATGACGGCGGTTCTGCCCGCTATCTCTTGATTGTCGGGCCCGGCTGCCGTGGCTTCGATAGTGACGCGTTGGGCACCTTTGTCCAATGCGTTGGCCAGTGTCTCGCCGGCAATGGAGATCGATACCTGTCCGGCTGCATCGGTCGTGCCCTGTCCGCTCAGGATTGACTCCGGGGGAGCGGGATCCCACCACCAGCAGTCAAAGCATCGGTAAGGGTCATTGGTGTCCGCGAAGCTGTAGGATCCCCCCCATGGCGGCGTAAAGGTGTGAGGTGCAGCAAGCACGTTCCAGGTGACGGCTGTGTCGCTAAGAGGCCCGCCGAAGAAGTAGTTGAGGCTGACTACGGCCCTCAGGTCGTCGCCTCGCTGGAGAGCCTCTGTCTCGGCAGATAACGTGACTTCGAACTCGGGCGGCCGGTACTCCGCCACTGTGAAGGACGTTTGCCCGTAGGTATCACCAAAGTTGACTGCGATGCTGTAATCGCCCAGACTGGCATCGGATGCAAGATCCAGCTTCGCGTCGAACGTTCCGAGTTCGCTAAGGGTGAGTTGCTCGCTGTAGATTTCCTCGCCCATTGTGCTGTAGACCACGACATCGACCTTGCCCGGCCCAACCTGGCGATACTGAACGTCATCCTCGGCCCGGATCACACCCTTGAAGGCCACGGATTGCTCGGGTCGGTAGATGGGGCGGTCGGTATAGACGTAGATCCGATAGGGCTGGGCTGATTCGCCTTCACTCACGTTGAAGTCCCAGGGGCCAATCCCACGATGCCAGTCTTCCGAAACCGCACCGAACGGGGTCTCACTGTAGGCGACGAGCGTGTTGCGATTGGGGGTGATGCTCAAGCGGGCCACACCGTCTGGGCCAGTCTTGGCTGCCTGGCTGAAACTGCCGTCGGTCTCTACGATGTTTAGCGGCAGGTCCGGCACCGGCTGTCCATCGGATAGATTTGTGGCCCAGACGAGCGCCTCCCTTGCCCCGGTCTTGAGGGTGAGACTGAGGTGTGATACGACGAGGATATGCCGCTGATTGCGCCAATAGGTGTCGCGGTCCAACTCTGGTGCGTCGAGTTCGAGCAGGTAGATGCCGGGTTCCAGCTTTCCCTCACTGGATTCCCCAAGCACAATGGGCGTGTTCTGCTGCCTGTCAAGCGGCGCTTCGAGGCGCACCTGCCACTGGCGGACAGGTGTGGCAGCATCCGTCTGCTCCTGGTAGATCCAGCGCCACAGTGACTCGCGCAGCACGTTGGTCGGGAGCCGGTACAGCCTGAGGTCGATGCGTGTCACATTGACGTGGGAAAGGATGACACGCGCAGGCAGCGCAGCGTCATAGGTACCGACTGCATCCGGTACCCGAAGCTGGACAGTGGGGGGGAGTGGGTCGGTGCGGAACCGCACCGTACGACCTCGGGGTATCGCGTTCCCATAGGGGTCAACGATTCCGGTCCCGATAGTCACCTCGTAGTCAGTGGAGGGCTTTGCGCCGAAGTAGAGAACGAACGTGTTGTCATACCAGGAGAAGTACGTATAGACATCGGTCGACGAAATCGGCGGCGTCATCGTAAGGTTCGCCATGACGGAGTCCGGATCGATGATGGTGTTGAACGTGATCCGGAATTCCGTGTGTGGCGATGCATGGCGTTCGCCGTCTGCGGGATAGGTGCTCAGGATCTCTGGAAGTGGCACGGTAGTGAACTCCCACGTGACGCCTTGAGCCATACCTTGCCCCCCCGCTGCCGATGTTACGCCGGCCTTGAGCTCGACCGTGTACCGTGTGTCGAATGCGAGTTGCTGTGAAGGCGTGAACACCAGCGTATGTT
>JAXDDP010000018.1:0-7418 GCA_034676785.1 Anaerolineae bacterium
CCGCCGGAGAGCGTCACCCCGCGCTCGCCTACCTCGGTGTCGTAGCCATCTTTGAAGCTCATAATGAAGTCGTGGGCCTGCGCCTCTCGCGCAGCTTCCTCGATGGCATCCTGCGTGGCATCGGCACACCCAAAGGCAACATTCGCCGCCAACGTGCGCGAGAACAGAAACACGTCTTGCTCGATGGTCGAGATCTGCGAGCGCAGCGACTCCAGGCTCCAGTCACGAACGTCGACCCCGTCCACCAGCACGCGTCCCTCATCGGCATCGAAGATGCGGTTGATGAGGCGAGTCAACGTGGTCTTGCCCGACCCTGTCTGCCCCACGATTGCCACGGTTTCGCCAGGCTGAACTCGGAAACTGACGTCCTTGAGGACCGGATTCCCATTGTAAGCAAAGCTTACATTCTCGAAGACGACCTCACCCTGGACAGGTTTGGCCACGCCTTCGATGTTCTCGTCGAGTTCCGTCTCCGTCTTGATCATGGTGAGCACTCGCTCCGCGCTCGCCAGGCCCATCTGGACGAGGTTGAAGGTCCAGATCGACATGAAGGTCGGGTAGCGCAAGGCATTGAAGAGGCCGACGAAGGCGATCACCTCGCCGAGGGTGATGACACCGCGATTCCACAGGAGTAGGCCATGGAGCAGGCAGCCGGCATAGGCAAAGCCAAAGACGAACATCGGCCAGTAGCGGGCCTCGATGATGCCCTGACGCACATAGGTGTCACGGAAAGCGCGAGCGTTGCGGGCGAACCCGGACCACTCCTGCTGCTCCTGCGTGTTCGCCTTGACCACCTCGATGCCGGCGACCGACTCGGCGAGCCGGGCATTCATCTGTCCGTACTGTTCACGCTGAGCGACGCTGACCGGCTTGAGCCGCTTGTTGTAATCGTAGACCGTGATCACCAGCAGGACCGTGAAGATAAGGGGTACCAGCAACAGTCGAGGTTCGAGACGCGTCATGAGAACCATCGGGATCACCAACCCCATAAAGGAGTCCGTGATCAGCATGATCCCGGGGCTGAACATCGCGTTGAGCATCCGCACGTCGTTGGTCGCACGCGCCATCACGTCGCCGATGCGCTGCTGCCCGTGGAAGGTCTGGCTCTTTCCGAGCAGGCTGACGTAGAGCTCGTCGCGGGCGTCGCGCTCGATGCCCTGCGCAAGGAACCCCACGGCGAAGTTGCGCACCAGACCGGTCAAGCCCTGGAGTGCGGCGGATCCCAGCACGCTCGCCGCGATGATAAGAAGCGCCTGGTTCTCCCACGACGGCTGGGAGATCAGGTCGAATGCCCGCCCCACATAGATCTGGATGCCGCCATAGGCCACGTTGTTGACGACAGCCGCTGCTACCATCAACAGCGGTAGCCCGGGATAGCGCATCAGGTGTGACACGATCCAGCGCACAGCCGTCGTGCGGTTGTAGTGGTGCTCGTCCTCGAGAGTGAACTCGCGTTTCGCCAAAGTGCTCCTCCCCTAGCCAGAGCGTGAAGTACCATTATCGCCCTGTGTGCCTGAAAGGCAATGGCACGCGAACCGTTGCCAATCCAGATTCGCCATGGTATCCTTTGCGTCATGCTCACACGTCGGGAGATGCTCAAGGGGATGGCTGCCGCCGCGGCGCTGGCGCTTACGCCGCGCCTGACCGTCCTCGCCGAGTCCGACACGATCCCCATCGCACCAGAGCCCGAGGTTCCCAGCGACTTCGTCCTCACCGGGCGCGCTATCCACACCGTAGCGATCTACAAAGAGCCCTCGACCTCGAGCGAGCGCGTGACCAGCTACACCCGCGACCAGTCGTTTGCCATCCTGGGTGAGGTCCGCGCCCCTTTCTCTGCGCACAACGACCTCTGGTACGAGACCGAGGAGGGCTACGCGCACAGCGCATGGGTGTTACCCATGCGCATCTACCCGCCCCAGCCCTTCCTGCCCATTGAGAACGAGTTTGGATTCTGGGGCGAGATCTCAGCGGTGCATACCGAGGGGCGCAGCGCGCCGAGCCTGGGCGCGGGCAGCAAGTACCGGTTCTACGGCAGCCTGGTGTTCCACGTCATCGACGCCGTGACCGACGAGACGGGCGTGGGCTGGTACAAGGTCGTCGACGACTACCCGCCTCGCCAGAACACCAATCACCAGTGGGTGCTGGCCCAGGACGTGCGCCGTATCCCGCGGGCGGAGATGGCGCCCATCCATCCTTTTGCGGGAGACAAGCGCATCGAGGTTGACCTCGCCGCGCAAACGCTGATCTGCTACGAGGGCTCGCAGGAGGTCTATCGGACCCTGGTCGCCTCAGGGTTGGGAGGCGCGTTGGCCACGCCCACGGGTGACCACGCCGTCATTCTCAAACAGGCCTCGCGCCACATGAGCAACGCCCCCTATGCTGACATGAAGCCCGAGGACCAACCCGCGCCGGGCGGCATCTTCGACCTGCCCGGCGTCCCGTGGAACACGTTCATCGACCTGGCGGGAACCGCCATTCACGGGGCCTACTGGCACAACGACTACGGCATCCCGCGCAGCCACGGCTGCCTCAATGTCTCCGCTGACGCGGCCCGCTTCGTCTACCGGTGGACCTATCCCATAGGCGGCTACGAGGACGACTTCATCCAGGGCAGCGCCCGCGTCGGCACCCCCGTCATCGTCCGCTAGGCCGACAACCAGGCCCGGTTTCAGCGTGACCTCCACCCCTCTCCTCTCGATCAAGAAGTAGCCGACCGCCCCATTGCGTAATATGGGGTGTAACATTGGACCCCTACAATAGGGAGACAATGCGGTCTGTGGCAGCGCGTCCGGGGATGCTGAGGGCTCCTGACCGCCGCTGCGCGCAAACACTGTCTCCAAGGAGTCATTGCCCCATGAAGAACCGAGCTCCCCTAACGACCCTTCTAGCCCTCTCGCTGCTGGTCATGTCGGCGTGGATTACCCCCACGGCGAAGGCAGCCGACCTGACGATCACGCTGGCACCCGGCGAAGAGGTCACCATCCCGCTCCGCCTCTGGTGCCTCGACTACGGCAAGCCGTTCCCCACGGCACTGGGAGCCCCCGGCCCGCGTGCTCAGGACGAGGTCGTGGCGGTTCTCCAGACCGCGATCGCCAAGGGCACCGTGGTCACGGAGATCTACCAGACGGAGTTGGCGATCTGGCGCGTCCCCACAGGCAAGTTCAACGACTTCGCGAAACAGGGAACGACGCTGGCAGAAGAGATCTATGCGGAGTCAAATAAGCAGATGGTCGCCGCGATTCCTGAAAGCACCCTCACTCTGGACGAGGCGGTCGCTGATGGCAGCCTCACCTATGAGATTCTCGACTTTGGGCCGTCGACTGAGTCGCTTGCGCCTGCCGTTGCTGCAGCCACACCGTTCTTCGGCACAGCCGACCTCGTGGTGAGGAATCCGACCGACAAGGCCGTGAAGTTCCTCTTTCCCGAGGGCACCTTCTTCCCGCCAGCCGGGGGGCAGAACGCGCAGAACCTGCTCTCCCACCAGGATCCGCTGAAATCGACGATTCTGCCGGCCTCCGGAGCGCCCACGCGCACAGCCCTGAGCGCGCTTTTCCTCGCGGCCGGTCTCTTCCTGACCGGATGGACGATCCGCAGGTCACGTCTCAACGCCAACTGACCGGTCCTGCACCCGAGAGGTTCAGGCCCGGACCCGGCATCAGACAATGGAAGCGGCCGAGGCCGCAGGCTCAACAACCTTGCGAGCCTCGGGCGCTTCTTATCGGCGCCGGTGAGCGCGCGATCCCCTCGCGCGTTACTGCTCCACCACGACCACGACGACTGCCCGGCGCGCCGCAACAGCGACGCCAGCGCCACCACGGGCCATGCGCTTGTCGCCGATGATGGCTGCATGTGGCCGGCTCTTCTTCCAGTCTTTGAGCGCAAAGTCATCGAGCTTGTCCAGATAGGCTGCCACGCCGCCTTCCAGCTGGTAGAGCACCTCGCCGTTAGCCGACCGGCTCTCAAGCTGTCCCAGCGCCTGCTCGTGTGTCTCGGGGTCATCGTGGCTGAAGTAGTCGCGAGCGATCATGTCATCGGCGCGACGCTGGGCGAAGGCCATCAGACGCTCATCCTCCTCGAGCTTCGGCTGCTTCTTCGTCGTCCGGTAGCGATTCACAGCCTGCAGCACTTGCTTGCGGTAATCCGCAGGCTGTGAGGCCTTGGCGCCAGCGGTTCGCGAAGCCTTGCGTTTCGCCTTGGCTGCCGCTGGCTTGCTGCGGGTTCGTGTGGTCATGGGTGCACTCGCTCCTTCCAGGGCTCAGTCCTGCGGGCTTCCCAAAGGGAAGATGCCCATATCCTGCACACCGGCTCTGCCAGCATCGCGGAACCGGAGGCCATAGGGCAACAGCAACGTGAGCGTCTCGGCGCTGACGTTCTCAAGACGAAGCACGCCATCGCCCTGATACGCGTAGTTGGCAGGCGAGACACTCCCAAAGTCCGCGACGGCGGCGGTCACGAGTTTGTCGGTGAGCGCTGTAGCCAGTGTCTGCACGTCAGAGGGCTCCGGAGCCGGAGCGGCCTCGGCAAACGCGATGATCTCGTCGGCAACACCATAGGTCTGTCCCGCGATCCGTTCGCCGCCGATGAGGTGCCAGAGAGCCAGTTGCACCTGAAGCGGGTCGCTTTCGACGTAGCCCCGCTCCACAGCATAGGCGATCGCGGCACGCACAGCATCGGGCGCCGGCTCCACGTACGATAGGGCCCGCCCGGGGAATGCACGACCATAGTCGAGGCAGTAGCCGCGGACTGGGATCGACAGGCTGTCGCCGGGCGCGAGCGTCACGACGAACGGCTCCGGATAGGGCGAGGCCGGCGCCTCTGGCAGATCCAACGTCACTGGATCCCCGGCCCCCAACTCGGCCCCGTCGGCGTCGTAAAGCCTCGGGATCAGGCGGTGGGGGCCGGCAGCCAATGCAGGAAGCGTCAACTTCCACTTGCCGTCCGCTGCGGCCACCGTCTCACCGACCAGCGTGTCGCCGTCAAAGATCCGGATCCTGGCACCAGGTTCCGCCCTGCCCTCCAGGACGAACGACCTACCGGCTTGCAGGTCCGTCACATCGGGCATGGTGATCGCGGGCATCTCGAGGTCGGGGAGTTCGATCTCGGGCAACTCAAACTCCCAGGGCTCGCCAGCCCCCATCTCCTTGCCATCCCCGTCGAATGCCCTGGCCATCAGGCTGTGGGCACCCGGACTCAGTGCAGGCAACGCGAACTTCCACTTGCCGTCTGCGCCCACCTTGGTCTCACCGATCATCCTGTCACCGTCGTAGAACCGGATCGTGGAACCCGGCTCACCAGTGCCCGACAGATCGAACGGCGCACCCGCCTTCAGGTCCGCCAGAGTAGGCAGCGTGAATTCGGGCAACTGAATCTCGGGCAAGGTGACCTCTGGCAGGTCAACCTCGGGGAGCTCAAACGCCCAGGGCTCACTGGCACCGATCTCCAGACCGTCAGCACCGAACGCCCTGACCAGAAGCCTGTGCGCCCCGGCGACCAACGCTGGCAGTGAGAGCTTCCACTTACCGTCCGCGCCCACCACTGTCTCGCCGACCAACTTAGCACCGTCATAGATACGGATGGTCGAGCCGGGCTCGCCGGTGCCCTCGAGGTCAAACGGCGTCCCGACATTCATGCCGGCCAGGTCGGGGAGGGCAACTTCCGGCAGTTGCACCTCAGGGCGTGTGACTTCCGGAACCTCAGCAGCGGGAGTACCACAGCCACGCAGCGCCATGAACAAAGCCAGAAGCGCAAGAAGCAGAGCCGCCAGCAACTTCCAGCGGTCGAGTTTCCAGAACCAGTAGGGAGGCCGGTTGGCGTCCATGGGCTAATCCTTCCGGCCGGCGAGCTGCTCTGCTCGCGCAACCCATGCGGCGTACGGAGGCCTGCGCCACTCGGGGGCCTTGCAGATGGCCTGGAGCTGATCAACCGTACAAACAGCCAGCGCCCGGTAGGTGCAGATACCGGCCTCGTAGAGACGTGACTCAAAGACTTCGCCCAGGCCGGCGAAAGGCTCGAAATCGTCAGGCTGAGTGCCATCCCAGACGTAGCCCACCGTGCCAGTCTGCTCAGCCAGCCGCATCGCGTCTGCTTTGATTGCAGCGAGGTCGACCTCAAAGAGCGCGGTCAATGTGCCACGCAGGAGGTCATCGTCTGCCTGCGCGAGACCCCAGAAGCTCCCGATGCCTGCGTTATAGAGCTTCTGTTCGAAGACGGTCCCAATCCCGTCGATCCGGGATAGGTCCTGAGGGCACGTGATCGTCCTCGCGGCACCGAGCCCGGCGCCCAAGCGTTGTGCTGCTATGCCGGCGACAGCCCCTGCTGCGAGCGTTGCGGAAAGTGCACCGGTGCTAAGGTCGGTCGCAGCGGCCTTCAGGTCGACATCAGGGACCGCGATGCCCAGGTCAACGTCCGGCAGGGAGGCTTTCAGGCCAACATCGGGAACTGCAACGCCGAGACCAACTTCGGGAGCAGCTGCCCGCATGTCGACATCAGGGACCGCGACGCCCAGATCGACCTCAGGCACAGTGGCTCCCAAGTCAACATCAGGCACTGCAGCCTCCAAATCGACATCGGGCAGTGAAGCATTCAGGTCAACATCGGGAACTGCAACGCCGAGATCAACTTCGGGAGCAGCTGCCCGCAGGTCGACATCAGGGACCGCGACGCCCAGATCGACCTCAGGCATAGAGGCCCGCATGTCGACGTCGGGGACTGCTACTCCAAGATAGGCGTCCGGCACAGTGGCTTTCCTGGATGGGTCTGGTGCACTGGGTCTGAGCGCGACGTCAGGCATTGCCGCCTCCAGCGCGATGCCCTGCACAGCCGTTCCTCGCGTTCCACTACCCATGTCGCCCCTGGCAGTCAGCCTCGCTGCATCGGCCTCAAGCGTCTTGATCCGAGTACGAGCACGACTAAGTTGCTCCTGGCGCTCGACCAGGGCAGACTCGAGATCGGAGAGCCGGAGCTGGCACTCCAGACGCTGGCGGCGGAAGAAGAACAGCTCTAGCAGCCACTCCAGCACCCAGCCGATGAGGATGCCCAGAACCAAAGCAATCCACGGACTCATTGGTGTAGCCATGGCCTATTACGTTTCCTTTCTACGCGTGGTTGGAACCAATTCTCATTCTACAACCCCCGCCTTACAGGCCGCATTACGCGATGCGAAGCGCAACGCACGCGTCGGCGATCCGGCCACAGTCCGCAGCGCTATGCCAGTTGTGCAGACGGCCTGCCGCCCTCGCCTGGACAGACTGGTCCAGGCCCACATGCCGAGGTTGACGCCGATAAGGTTGATGCTACCTTCAAGAATGGTGTCCTGACCCTGACGTTGCCAAAGACTGCCGTCACGGTCACCAAGAAGATCGCGATCAAACGCGGTTGAAGTAGAATCAATGAATCAGCGAATGGAGAATCAGCGAATC
>JAXDDP010000023.1:0-2764 GCA_034676785.1 Anaerolineae bacterium
TGGTCAAAGCGGAGCGCCCTGGTCACGCGCTCGCGGCTGGTGATGGGGGCAGAGCCCATGAACCGTACCTCCACGATAGAGTCGCCCCTAAGGTACCCCCAAGTGCCCGGAAAGCAAGCCGCTTGCAGGGATCAGCGCGGTTGTGGGTTCGCAGGGCCGATGGCGTTTTTCTCGCTTGCCACCTCTGCTGGATGGGGGTACCCTCTCTTCGTTTGACATTAACCCATTTCGAGGAGCGAACCATGACGAAACTACCTGATACCGTGCAACAAGCCTGGACCGACAGAAACGGCGCCATCGTCTTTGCGACCGTTGGCGCCGATGGGATGCCGAACGCGATCTATGCGACGTGCGTGAGCCTCTTCGATGACGAGCACTTGATCGTGGCGGACAACTTCTTCAACAAAACCCAGGCCAACATCAAGGCCGGCAGCAAGGGCTCGGTTCTGTTCATCACCAAAGAGGGTAAGTCGTTCCAGGTGAAAGGCACGATCCTCTATGACACGAGCGGTGCGTATTACACGGATATGAAGGACTGGAATGGCACTCGACCCGGGCACGCGGCGGCGGTGCTGTGTGTTGACGAGGTCTATAGCGGGGCGACGAAGCTGGCGTAACTCCCGGCAAGTTCTGTTACGGCTCTTACAGGATGCAGACCCGGCGGATCATTGATCCGCCGGGAACGCTTTCTGGAGGAGGTGACTGTAAGCCAGGGCCTGTCTAGGGCAGAATCTGGCTCAGGAATCGCTTGAGACGCTCGTGCTTGGGCGCGGTGAAGAGCTCCTCTGGCGTGGTGATCTCGACGATCTGCCCCTGGTCCATAAAGACGATGCGGTGGGCGGCGGCGCGGGCGAAGCCCATCTCGTGGGAGACGACGAGCATGGTCATCCCCTCTCGCGCCAGGTCAAGCATAACGTCGAGCACTTCCTTGATCATCTCCGGATCCAGGGCCGAGGTTGGCTCGTCGAAGAGCATGACCTTGGGCTGCATCGCGAGCGCCCGCGCGATCGCCACACGCTGTTGCTGTCCCCCGGAGAGCTGCTCAGGGTAGGCGTCGGCTTTCTCGGGGATGCCGACCTTGGCGAGGAGCTCGTGCGCCAGGGTTGTAGCGGCTCCTTCGTCCATGCCCTTGACGACCACGGGGCCCAGTATGATGTTCTCCAGCACGGTCTTGTGGGGGAAGAGGTTGAACTGCTGGAAGACCATACCCACCTCAGCGCGAAGCTGGTTGATGCGTTTCTCGTTGTGGGTCATCACCTCTCCATCGATGGCGATCGTGCCCGCGCTGGGGGTTTCGAGGGCATTCACGCACCTTAAAAGCGTGGATTTTCCCGACCCACTCGGGCCGATGATGACGACCACCTCACCGCGCTTGACCTCGAGGCTCACGTCATCGACCGCTTCGAGGCTGCCAAAGTGCTTGGACACGTTGCGGATCTCGACAATAGGTGTCTCTGTCATCGAATCTCTCCTAGACCCGAACCATCGTGGTACGCGACAGTCGGTCCTGAAGCGGTTGGGCGCCAAGGGCGGGATGGGCCCAGATCAGGCTGACGCCGGGCAGCGGCAGGAGGCTGGTCAGAAGGCGGGCGACGGCTTGCCCCACGGACGGCGCTGCACCATCTGTGTTCACAAGGCGTAGCCCCACGGCCATCATACCTGGCGTCTGGCCCCGCCTCGCCCAGAAACCGAGCAGGTAGGCGGCAGCCAGGGCGCCAATGACCGCAACGGAGATGGTGATCACCATAGCCGGGGCGGCGAACATGCCACGCACGGCAGAGACAATGGGCGCTGCGATCAGGTCGAGGATCACGAAGTCGACGACAACCGCCGATAGCCGGTGCATCACGGTGACCGGGGCCTCCTTATGCTGACGGGACATGCCCTGCTCGATGTAGTGGACGACGCGTGAGAAGACGAGGGTTACGAGCAGGTAGACCAGCGCGACCATCGTATAGGTCTCGAAGTAGGCGAATGTGCGCGAGGCATATTCGCGCCCGCGACGGAGCATATCCGAGATCGCCAGGACCGATACCAACGATGAGTCCTTGAGCATCGCGATGAATTCGTTGCCGACAGGCGGCAGGATGATGCGCACGGCCTGGGGGATGATGATGTGGCGCATGGCTTGGCCCCGCGTAAGGCCCAGCGCGCGTGCGGCCTCCATCTGGCCCTTGGGAATCGACTGGATGCCCGCGCGGAACGTCTCGCCAATGTAGGCACCGTAGCAGATCGTCAACCCCAGAACAGCGGAGAGGTTGGGACCCAGCTTAAGGAAGCGCGAGAACGCGTAGTAGATCCAGAAGAGCTGGACCAGAAGGGGGATGCCCCGGATGACCTCGACGTAGAGGGAGGCCGCGACGTTGATGGGCAGCGATGGCGCACTTCGGCCCAGCCCTGCGAGGAGCCCCAGGAGCAAGGCAAAGAGCATCGAGACGATGGTCATCTGGAACGTGACCACCAGGCCATCGCCGATGAAGCGGACGATTTCCGTATAAGGATCGGGCTTGAAGACCACGCTCCCGACGATGAATGCCACGGCCAGACCGAGCGCGATCCACCAGGCGATCATCAAGCTGCGCTCGCGTGGGATGGCTGCGCTATCGTCCTGCCAGACTTGGGTATGGGCGTGGTGGACCTCGGCTTCAATCTGGCTGGTCATTTG
Source organism: Anaerolineae bacterium (assembly GCA_034676785.1). GTDB lineage: Bacteria > Chloroflexota > Anaerolineae > B4-G1 > SLSP01 > PWVB01. Next base: position 2,666 of record JAXDDP010000023.1, read on the forward strand.
ACCTCCTAACTGACTGGATCTCACTAAGGTAGCGATACAGAGTGGCCTCGCCTGCATGCGATAGGCTGCAAGTGTGGCTGCATTGGTGGGGGAGACCTG
>JAXDDP010000024.1:0-8349 GCA_034676785.1 Anaerolineae bacterium
GCCGCTGGCGGCTTCAGTCAATCGCATCACCCTCGTCGATCTACCTTCCATCACGGTCGACGAGGGTGTTCTCGGTGAGCAGGCATACCATCTCGTATCCGTCCCGGCTCTGATCCGGTACGCTCGAGAACAAGCCGAGGCTCTAAAGCTGCCAACGGCGCTCCGAGATGCAGACCCTCAGATGCCTGAGGTGCGGCAGAGCCTGCCCCTATGGGTTGATGCTTCCCTCAACAGCGCCGACCCTGCGGCCCGCCACGCTGCCGAGTCCATTGCCAGACGAATCGGTCGCAACCTCGGGTATCTGCTTGCAGTACTGCACCGCGGCGATGAGGTCAACCGAGCCGCACGCACGGACTGGACGGCCAAGGAGTGGTCACGGTGGGGCAGTGTGCGCCATGTCTGGCTCGGTGGGGGTATGGTTGCCGGGGCTCTGGGAAGAGAACTCGTCAGTCATGCACGATCCGTGTTAGCCGATACGGGGTGTGGTGCGTTGCACATCGAGCGCACACCCTATCCTGGCCACATCGCCACACTCGGGGCAGCTCGGTGTCTGCCCGCAGCGTGCACCTCAGAAAGTGAACGACGAGCCCTGGTACTGGATCTGGGCCAAACGTCCATCAAGAGGTCGGTCGTGACCTATCGAGACAGGACCATCGCTCACGTCTCGATCCTTGCCTCGCTCCCTGTGCCCTGGGGATGGCGAAACAGCCCTGATGCAGGACGAGACATCGCTGGACAGGAAGTGTTGAACCTGGTCGCCGAAGCTTTGGGCACGAGCGTCACGGAGGCGACTGCACGGGGCTGGAAAGTCGATCGCCACGTGCCCATGAGTATCGCCGCCTACGTCGATGGCATGCGGCTGACGGGCAACGGCATCTATGCACGGATGAGCATGCTCACCGATGACGTGCCGCGGCTGATCTCCGAACGCGTGGCAGCGACCTATGGCTGGCGACCTGAACTCACCCTCATTCACGACGGCACCGCTGCAGCAGTGGTGCATGCGGATGACGTCGCGGGCGCAAGCGACGGTGGCGTCGGAGCGACAACCTCAGGGGCCGTCATCGTCCTGGGTACCGCATTGGGTGTGGGGTTCCCACCAGCCACCGGGGCGGGACTCTATGCGCTGGCGCCCGACCTCGTACCCGAGTCGCACGATCTCGTATCCGAGTCGGCATGACCGCCTGTCGCAGTGGGTGGGATTCCAACGGCGCCCCCTTCGGTGAGTCTCAGGAGAGCGCTCTGGTCCGCTGATCGGGAGAGCTACCCAACGTTGCAGCACTCTGCGGCACCCTGGTGACGACGCTAGGTTCGTGGTCAGCCAAGTTGGTTCGTAGTAACGACTTCGGTCGTTCCAGTGCCTCAGCCGACGCGCCCAGCAGACTGGGCGGCAACAGATCCGCTGAAGCGGTTACTACGAACCCCCAACATCAGCCAAACTATGCATTAGGCGCCTTACAGCTGTAGCCGCATCTCGATGCGACGGAACGACTCGAGGTAACGCATCGCGAGAAGGCCAGGCAGATGTGGGTCTGCAGCAGGGAAGTTCTCGGTCTTGGTGTCCTGAATAGGATGCGCCGTGTGCAGTGCGTGCGCAAGCACTTGGGCTACCTGGCACGGATCGCCCTCTTCAGCCTGCACGACCAACCGACCGAGCTGAAAGACATCGCTCTGGTAGGTCAGCCAACCGTAGTTACCGTCACCGAACTCGACCTCAAGACAGCCGAGATTGTTCGTTTTCTGCATCGTTGGCAGATCATCCAACCACGAAGGTAAGCTGCGCCGCCGCTCGAGCAGGGCCAATGCGGCATCGTGGTCACCCACAGCAACCTTGTAGGATGGCGCAACCTCGCGGGGAGCACCCGGCGGGCGTCGAAGGATCAGGAGTTCCCGGGTCTCGACGAACCCGAGCTTGAGAAAGAGCTGGTGAGCCGGCTCGTTGTCCTTGATCACCTCAAGGATGATGTCATCGACACCCAGATCGCGCGACTGGTCGATGAGATATTCCATCATGGCCCCACCCGTGCCCCCTCGCCTGCGCACGGGCAGAACCCCCAAGCGTGTGATCCACGTGCGCCCAGGACGCGTCCCCAGCATAGCGAGGCCCAAGATACCCTCACTGTCACGAGCAACCACAGACCGGTCCAAATCAACACCGTAGTCGTCGATGTAGGCCTGTAAGCGCGCCGGATTCATCGGCATGGGCACGATGTAGTCCACACGCGTCTGGTTGTACGCCTCGGTCAGCGCCTCGACAGTGTAAGCTGATGCGGGCACGAGCTCGCAGGGAGGTTGGCGCAGCATAGGGGTGTTCAATGGCATGCGCTCAGGACTCCTCGGTGCGCGGGCGAAGGTAGGCACCCACCTGCTCGGCAAACAGATGCGCGCTGATCGGTTTCGAAAGATAGCCATCACACCCGTACGCAGTGGCCATCTGGGCAGCGTAATCCTCAGGCCAGGCCGTAACGGCGATCACGGGCGTCTGAGCTAGCAGCGTCGAACCTTTGAGGAGACCAACAACCGTCTGCCCGTCCAGGTCAGGAAGCCCCATATCGAGAAGAATAAGGTCCGGAATCGCGGCCATTGCAATGCGGAGACCGCTCTCGCCATCCGCAGCCTCGATCACGGCATAGCCGGCGTGCTCCAGCAGCCGTCGCATGAGGCGCGACTGATGGCCATTGTCCTCCATGATCAAGATCGTCTTCATCCGCGTGCCTGCCTTTCGAAGAATCCGTCTACCTTGGCCAGCAACTCACGCATCTGGAGTGGCTTGGACAGGTAATCATCACACCCCTGACTCAAGAACCGCTCACGATCCCCATGCATCGCCGAAGCCGTGACGGCAATGATCCAGACTGTGCTTAGCTCCGGATCTGACCTGATACGCGCAGCCACCTCGAGTCCATCAAGGCCACCGGGCAGTGCGATATCGAGAAGCAGCAGAGCGGGATGATGGGCCCTCACCATCTCCCAACCGGCACGGCCATCCTCCGCCAGCAGCACCTCATAGCCGCGAGCGCCAAGCACTTTCTCGACAAGACGACGGTTGTGGTACTGGTCCTCGATGTATAAGACGGTCCGCTTCACCACTCCTCCTCAGAAACCGCCCGGATCGGCTCACGACGCCGCCTCTGCTGGAGTCTGCCCGATCGGCAGGCTCACCGTAAAGGTGCTCCCGTGTCCGAGCTCACTGGTGGCTGTCAACGTCCCGCCGTGCATCTCGACCAGATGGCGCGAGATAGCGAGTCCCAGCCCTGTGCCCTCCGCACGGCGCGTGGTTGATCCATCGATCTGACGAAAACGTTCAAAGAGGCGCGCAAGATTCTCCGGCGAGATCCCGATTCCCGTATCCATCACCTCAATGCAGACTCTCTCAGCATCGGGATCGTGGCGCGCATGAAGTCGGATCTCGCCCTTGTCGGTAAACTTGATCGCATTGGACAGCAGGTTGTTGAGCACCTGCGCCAGCCGCATCGGGTCCGCGACCACCGGCGGGAGATCAGCGTCTGCACTGATCACGATCTCAACCGGCTTGGGCTGCCGGCGCAGCATACCCATACAATGGGAGCGCGCTTCCTCAAGCAGAGATACCACCGAGACCGGTATCTTGCTGAGGGCCATTCTGCCCGCCTCGATCTTGGTGAGGTCCAAAATGTCGTTGATCAGTTGCAGGAGTTGCTGGCCATTCTCGAAGATAGCATTGACATCCTCCAGCACGGGATCTGAGAGCTCGCCGTCAATGCCCATCTGGAGCAGCTCGGCATATCCAAGGATCGAGTTGAGCGGCGTGCGTAACTCGTGGCTCATATTCGCCAGAAACTCGCTCTTCAATCTGTCGACCTCGCGCAGGCGCTCGGCCACCTGCTGGAGCTCATCGAAATACTCGGCATTCCGGAAACCGACAGCAATCTGGCCAGCTAGCGTCGCCAGAACATCGATCTCCGCAGCATCGAACCGGCCCGGCCTGGCATCCTGCACGTCAAAGACGCCGATCACCTCATCGCCGGTGACCATTGGGATAGCCACCTCAGAACGCGTCTTCGGCAGCAGCGGGTTGAACATATGCGCCGGCGCATGGGTGACATCGTCGACGCGAACGATTTCGCCAGTGCGCGCGGCCTGCGCCACGAGGCTGGGTCGCTGATCCAGCCCGATGGAGTGCCCGCGCTCACGCATGATACGCCCGGCCTCGCCCGAGCCCACACGCATCACGAGGCGCCGACTATCGCCATCCAGCGCGCGATCTAGCGTGTAGACGTGGACGTGGTAAAGCCCAAAGCGCTCCTGCACCAGGGGCACCACGGCTTCCAGCAGCCGCACCGGATCGAGAATCGTCGTCACCTGCGCCGATACATCAGCAGCGGTGCGCAACTGCAGCGCGAACTTCCGCAGATCGGCTTCCGCACGCTTGCGTTCGGTGATATCGCGGACGATGGCCGCAACGCCGAGTGGCTCTCCGCGCTCACCGCTGACCGCGAAGAACGTGAGAGCTGCATCGAAGAGACTGGCGTCACGGCGCACCTGCGTCACCTCACCACGCCACCCACCTGCGCCAGCGGCTGGAAGCACCTGTTCCAAAAGGGTAGTCACATGATCTTCGGGCCAGCAGTTGGCGATGCTTCGACTGAGAAACTCGTGCTGCGCCTGTTGGTAACCGAACAGGGCCAGGCAAGCTTCATTCGCATATGTGATCCGCCCGGAGAAATCGGCGAGCATAATCGCGTCGACCGCGTTAGCGGCCAACGCCTGAAAGCGCAGTATCTCACGGCGTGCCCGCCGCCGCTCGGTGACATCGCGCGTAATCGAGACCACGCCATAGGGCTCGCCAGTCGCATCCCACAGCAACGCCGAACTCTGCTCCGCCTCGAACGTCGTGCCGTCTCGGCGCACCATCGTGTACTCTTGGATCTGCCCACGGCCTGAGACAAGTGCCTGGTTGGTGCCCTCGGCCATCCGAGCCCACCCTGACTTCGTCACAAGATCCATGGCGCTGCGCCCCAACAACTCGTCACGGCGCTCGTAGCCATAGAGATGCAGGGCAGCCTCGTTGAGATCCGTGATCCTGCCCATCATATCGGTGACAAGGATGCCCTCAGTCATCGCGTCAAAGACCGCGCGCACTGTCTGTACCGAGTTGCGCAGCTCACGCTGTGTCTCGACCTGCTGCTCGAAGAGCCTGGCGCTGTACAGGGCATTGGCAAGCTGCCCGGCAAGCGTACGGAACACGTCGAGGTCCGCCGCCGTAAAATGCCCACGCTCGTCCGACTGGACATCGAACACCCCAAGTACCTGATCCCCAAAGGTGATAGGGACCGCCACTTCGGACTGGGTCCTCGGCAGGAGCAGGTTGGGCAGGAAATCAGGCGACTCATTGACATCATTCACCAACACTGGCTCACGCGTTACAGCAGCGCGCGCCACCAGGCTGTGAGGGTGCAGCAGCGGGATCCGGTGCCCTTGCTGGACCATGATCTGGCCAGTCCTGCCATAGCCGGCGCGCAGCACCAGGTCGTCGCCATCGAGACCATAGACGTGCGCGTGGTAGAGGCCGAAGCGCTCCTTGAGCAGGGGTATCACCGCTGCCAGCAGTGCGTCCGTATCAAGGATCGTGCCGATCCGCTCCGCGATCTCAGCAGCCGTGCGCAGTTGCACGGTGAAGCGCTCTGCCGTTTTCTGCGCTGCCAACCGCTCTTTGACATCGCGAGCGAAGACACAGTTGTATTCCTCTCCATCATACCGCAGGTAGTTGGCTGTCACCTCGACCGGAATCAGAGACCCATCCTTCATCCTGTACTCAGTGAGGATCGTGAAACGACGCTCCTGTTTGACCTTCTCCCAGTGCGCTGCCCATACACGCGGGATCATGTTGGGATCCAATCTGGATATTGATGGCAACGCCAGAAGCTCTGCACACGTGTAGCCCAGAAGCCTGCAAGCGGTATCATTGGCAGTCGAGAGCGTACCATCTGGGCGGATCCAGAGAATCGCAGCTGGGGCCTGGTCAACGGAGAACTGAGTGAGACTAAGCCGGTCGCGCAACTGGGCCTGTTGAAGCGCACCAGATCCCTGCTCTGCCAGCGATCGGTAGCGGAAGCAGAGGTCTCGACCCAGACTGAAGGGAACGCGAGCCGCGGCGAGCAGGATTCCCAGCCACTGGCCTCGAGCTCGAAGGGGTTGCGCTATGAGGTGATCGACACCTGCATCCGACAACAACGTGCGCGCCGCTTCTGGGAGCCGCTCATCGTCTGAGCCGCGCCGCGTATCGAAGTTGCCGCGTTCTGCAAGAAAGTTGATGAAATCCGGGACGTCGCACAGCGCCAAGAGCAGCGCATCAGGCTCGCGTCGCCCAAGCGAACCCTCGACAGGCAGGTGGCCGGCAACGCGGAATCTCGGCTGGGTTTGCTCCCCCTCGGCGAGGGCGAGCAGTGCCGAGACGCCTTCCGGCACCTCAGCGAGTTTCATGAGTGTGTCGATGACTGCCCTTACAGTCTGTGCCTCACCCAGGGCCTGACTGATCGTGAGGCGGATCTGAGTCTCCTCCAGTGATTGCGTGATCCGTTCCACATAGCGCGCGTTCTGAAGCGCCGTGGCAATCTGACCACTGAGGGCAAAGAGCACGTCCTGATAGACCTGCGTGAATGCGTTCACGCGATCGTCCTGTACGTCGAAGACACCCAGAACGTCATCCCCAACGACCATTGGTAGCGCCAGCTCCGAACGCGTATCGGGCAAGAGTGGGTTCGGGAGGAACGCTGGCGAAGTAGTCACATCGTTGACTGTCACCGGCTTGCGGGTACGGGCCGCCTGAGCGACAAGGCTTCGAGCAGCGTCGACTGGGATACGGTGCCCGCGAGCCAGCATCTCGCGGCCTGGTGTGCCATAGCCTGCCCGGAGGTACAGCGTCTCCTGTTCGCGATCGAACGTGTAGACGTGCACGTAATAGAATCCGAACCCCTCTTTGAGCAAAGGGATCACAGCGTTTAGCAACTCATCAGGGTCGAGGATGGCGTTAATGCGGCCCGATATCTCAGAAGCGACGCCGAGCAGCCGCGCGAGCGATGCTGCCGAATCCGACGCATCGGGGCACGAGGACGCTCCAACACCGGGAGAATCCGCAACCCTTGGATCCATAGTGCACCGCTCCTCTGCGGAATGTGAGTGGATGAGCCGACCGCTGTCAGTCGGGTAGATCAGATTCTAGTTCAATCGAAAGAGCGCGCAAATCCTATGGCGTCTGGAACACAAAGATGTACTCATGCTTGAAAACATAGAAACCGCCCACAAGTGCACGGTACCGCCAGAGCGCCTGTTGCTCACGCTTGGCCCGAGTGCGGTCAAGGTTCTTCACAACGATACTCTTGAGCGTGCACCCCTGAGCCATAACCGCCTGCATCGCCTGAAACCCTAACGGGATCCATTCACCATCCTGATACTTGTCACCGATCACGACCGCCAGATAACGTTGCGGAGCTAGCACGGCCCGGGCTCGTTCAACAACGACAGCGAATCTGTCGACAAAGGACTCTACGGTTGCGGCATTGGAAAGGTCGGCGCTGTGCCGCGAAAACTGGATGATATCGTGGTACGGCGGGTGCAGGATCAGTAACTGCACGTTATTGATCGCGTGGGAGGCCAGGATGGCATCGTAGTCGACGGTTGCGCTATCCCCCACCACGATATCGGTCGTGATCGCAAAGGGGTTGGGTTCGCTGGCCACTGCCTCGGCAGCGTGCGCAGCCACATCGGGATTGAGCTCGACGCCGATTCCGTGACGCCCCAATCTTCGACACTCGATCATCGTCGTCCCACTGCCGGCAAACGGGTCCAACACCCAGTCTTCAGCTCTCGTGTAGCGCAGCATCAGCTGCCGCGGTATCTGCGGGATGAAGTTGCCCCAATACCACGCCCGATGGGCACCTGAAGTGTCGCGCCGGTCCATAACCCAGAGGCTATCGGTCAGAACCTCATCATACTCCTTCCAACGATTGAGGTTGATATCGTTGACGGCGCTGTAGCGAGCTTCGCCGATGCCCTTCTCCAGCCGCGACAAGTAGTAGGTCGCGCGGCGCACGGTCCGGGCCGCCAGGATCTGATCAAGTTCGGACAGGAACGCATCCCGCTGCAATGCAACCGCGTCCGGATCGGGTGGTGCAGTAAGGGTGTGAGGGACTGCCGGCAGACTGGCAACCACAGTGCGGTAGGCGGAAATGTGCTCGCGTAGGGATAGGAGCTCGGTCTCGGCCAGGCACGCTTCCAGCACAGCCTTGAGCGCGGCTCGATCAAGGGTGATGTAGGCGTTCTCGGACTCTGAGTGGTTCTGTATCATAGCCCTGGTGACTGGTGCAGCGC